>NZ_DJTA01000001.1:19204-53828 GCF_002440335.1 Sphingobacterium sp. UBA6320
TTGCTACTTTTTTTATGGTGTAAAATAATCAAACTAAGCTCTGTTAAGCCTTTTCTAATAATGTTAATATTTTATTTGCAGATATTTCTGTATAATCATTGATATATTCATGGCATATGGGTAACTGCTCTTTACTATGCGAAGATAGCACAGCTACAACGGTCATCCCCGCATTAAGCCCAGCTGTAATTCCTGAAAAGGAGTCTTCAAATACGACACAATTTTTTGGATCTACTGCTAAGTTATAAGCCGATTTTAAATATACTTCTGGATCTGGTTTATGGGCGGTAACATCCTCGCTACATAATATAGAGCTCATTTTAGAACGAAGACCCAAGCCATCTAATATTAAATCCATATTTTCTTTTGGTGCAGAGGTGGCAACACCTGTTTTAAAATTATAGTTTTTCAGCTCTGTTAAGAATTCTATATAACCCGGTATTGGAGTGATTTCATCTTTGTAAATGGTTCTAAAAAGTTCTTCTTTCTCAAATTCTAGTTGTTTTAATTCAGTAGCAGATATAGGTCTCTTGAAAAAATGTTGCATGATATAACTATTATGTTTACCATACATATGTTCCTCAAATTCTTTTTCACTGCTTTCAATATTATATTTTTTGAAAAAAGCATCAAAAGCTTTAGCATGATAAGGATTGGTGTGACATATAACTCCATCCATATCGAAAATAACGGCATAACTATTCATAGTGCTAAGGTACATTTTTGACCTTAAATTACCCTTCTATAATGTTTGTTATTCATAAATGAAATTATGAACAAAAAATTATCCGAAGCTGTTTCGAGATTGTATCTGATAGCTGGAAATAAGTGATGGCCTTACTTACAATCCTCTGCTGCAAATATGTTAATACCATGGAAAAAATGATAATAATAATCCAATTTAAATACCAATGTTTAAAATTGATTAAAAATATAAACAAGATATGCCATAGATAAATCCAAATAGTAGATGATCCGATAAAATTTAAAATGGTAACGTTTATATTTCTGAGACGGGGTTTTATCCAAAATATAATCGAAAAAATAATTATAGCATAATAAATATAAAATGAACGTGGTGGATATTTAAGTGCTCCAATATCAAATGGTTTATCTAAGTAAAATATAGTATATGCCATTCCTAGTATAGTTATGACCATGCAGGTCATAAATAAGGTAATTTTGGTCTTTGAAGTATAATCTTTGTATTGTGCTCCGAGCATAAAAAAAAGAAGAAACCCCAAGCTATAAGAGCCAAATTGATCTATATATCTCTGTACAGTAGGCTCAAAGAGATTTTTTGAATAGTGGATTACTATTTCATAGATAACATAATATAATAATAGCTGCCATTTATTTTTTATGAAATTGCTACATAATGGTCCTAAAATAGCGATCATCAAAAAAATACGGATTATCCAAACATATCCGAATCCATCCATTAACATATAACTTGATAGGATGATGTGCGGATATTGTGTGTAGTCGACCTTGAATAAATAGGGAAAGCAGTATTGAATACTATAAAATAGGGTTAGAAAAGCCCAAACAGGTACTACAAGACGAACAAATCGTTTCCATAGATAAGAGGTAATGTCTGCAATGGATTTAAATTCTTGATTTTTATCGCCAAATAAAAAACCTGAGATAAACACCATTAGTGGTACATCAAAATTTCGAACTTGAAAAATAAAGAATGGAGGGTTGACATGTGCCAATATAATGCAGATTAATCCTAAACCACGTATAATATCAATCGATCTATCCCTCTCAATCATCATTTTTTATTTGCGAAGGTAGTAAATCTGTTAAATTTTATGCACAAAAAATTCCATAGGATAGTGTAATCCTATTAACACGATAGATGTCCCCTATATGAAAGGTAATATTGGTCTAAAAAATAGATACGATTTATTCGGGTTGTCTCAGTAATTCTTGTATTGTTGCCGTAATTGTTGTAGTATCCTCTTCATCTTCTAAAAGGGAAAACGCAATATAAGTTGCATAAATTTCAAGGCTTAATTTTTCATGTTTATCCGCAATAAACTCGTCAATTTGATGTTCGGTACAGTCAAATCCAATTTGCTGTAATTCATTGAAGAGATTCGTTGATATAGTTTCATGTTCTTCACCACAGGCAAATGCTACCAATATATGAAATAAAAATTTGTCAATAATTTCACTATCAGTTTGTTTGAATAGGGATAGGATGTGGTTATAATCAAACTTTGTTTTGGCACTATTGACAATACTATCCCAAATTTCATATTCTAAAGACGCTTGCATAGTTCAGTTGTTAATTAATTATAATCGGTTACTTAAATATAGTCAAAAACAATTAATAATAAAAATTTGTTTAGTATTTTTTTAAAAACTACCTCGGCTTTTTTTATTTCTATTGCTTGTATTAATCGACTGCATACGAACTAATTGAGACCTATAGGCATTGCTCAGTAAGCATAGATAGTGAAACAAAAAAACAACCTTAAAGTCAAGTGATCAGATAGCTTGCTTTTCTTATAGAAAGCGTGAAGTCTATTGTACGCAGCGCAAGAAGTCATTTTTTTAATTCGTAGTTCTCGATACATCTGCTTTGATCGTTTTTTGTTTCTTAATTAGATCTCAAATTTATTGGGCGTGGTATGATAATTGAATATCTGTTTATGTTATTTTTGAAAATTAGAGGCTTTTTATTAGTTTTAATAAACCAAGAATATAAATGCACTCATTTTATTTATTTAAACTTTTTATTTATGGCGATTAGGATTCTATTATTGTTTTTGATGATCTCATCACATATTTCCGCGCAAGAATTGAACCTCCTTAAAATTCGGAAAGAATACTCTTCGGCAGTAAAGAGTGAAGATATCTGCGAAAATAATTTGAATTTATTACGATCTAAAGCTAAAGCTACAACAGAAAAAGGTTATTTAGCTGTATACGAAATGGTCTATGCGAAGCATATGGGTAATCCATTTAAAAAACTTGGTCAATTCAATAAAGGAAAAAATTTATTGGAGAGTTTAATCGTACAAGAACCTAATAATGTTGAACTCCGTTTTATAAGATGGAGTGTCCAGACACATGCCCCTTCTATTTTAAATTATAGTGCAGATATACTGGAAGATAAGAAATTTATGATTAATCATCTTTATAGTATGCAAAATCGCGATGTTAAAGAAATAATATATCAATATATAAAAGGAGCAAATTCTTTTAGTGAAGGAGAGTTGAAAGAATTGGTTAGATAATTTCCTGTTTTATTTCATTATATTTTGATTAATCTTTATAAATCAGTTATTTAACTTTTGAATTATAAAAGTCAGTAATTTGACTTTAACTTGATGAATAAAGGGTTAAATATTTTTTAAAATTATTATTTTTGCAAAAGTTAATCTTTAGCAATTTTATTAATAATTAGATGGTATGGCAAAGCGTAATTTTGTTTCAAATTCCACTGAATCTTCAAGGATGTTCAAAAGTGATTTATTAGAATCACTGACTAAGGTTCATTGGAGTGTTCCTATAATATTTTATTTACCTGTAATAGGTTATTTTTCATGGAAGGCCCTAGGTCCTGGTGAGCTTGGTATTTTTAGTTATATACAATATTTTGTCTTTGGACTTGCTTTTTGGACTTTATTTGAATATGCTTTGCATCGTTGGATTTTTCATTATCATCCAACCACCAAATGGGGTAAGAGAATCGCATTTATATTTCATGGAGTGCACCATGACTATCCAAAAGATAGATTAAGATTGGTAATGCCTTTATCTGCTAGTATTCCTTTAGCGGCTTTGGTTTATTATTTATTCACGTTCTTATTTAGTTCTGATATTGTATTAGCTGCATTTTTTTCAGGATTTATGATTGGGTATTTAATATATGATGAATGTCATTATGCTATGCACCACGCTAATTTTAAAAGTGGAATATTTAAGCGAATAAAACAGCACCATATGTTACATCACTATTCAGATCCTGAACATGGATTTGGAGTTAGTTCTTCACTATGGGATGAAATAATGCGTTCTGGATTTCCAAAAGAAGAGGATAAGTCTGAAAAAGTTAATATCGATAAATAATCTGTATGATATAAATACTACTCATCATATAAAATATAGGATTTTTAAAATACCCCCAAAAAGTATCTTACTTTTTGGGGGTATTTTTATTTAAGCTAACATTACTATTTTATCGGATATAAAGTCTATAAACAACAAAAGCCCAAATTGCTTTGGGCTTTATTTTTTATTGGCGGAGAGCGAGGGATTCGAACCCCCGGACCTATGACAGTCAACAGTTTTCAAGACTGCCGCATTCGACCACTCTGCCAGCTCTCCGCCACAAAAGTAGAAAAATTCATTTAGTCACCAAAACTTATTTTTTAGTTGATTGAAAATGAGGTAGATTAATTTTTAATGCTTTTTTTTAGGTTTAAAAAAGCATTAAAATGCCTTTAAACGCTATGGATGTAAGATTTCAAAACAATGTTTTTTGATATTACTTGCTATTTTATCAATCGGTAGATCATCAGTATCAGTTCCAAATGGTTCCTCAATTGACTCTCCAATTAATTCCAATGACGTCAGTACATAAAAGATAAAAGGGACTGCTGCGATCACAAAATAACCGATCGAAAAAACATATCCCATCGGTAAAGTTGCGGTATATATTATGATGAACTTTTTTATAAATGCATTATATGATAGTGGGATTGGGGTATTTTTAATACGTTCGCAAGCTCCACATACATTTGTGAAAGATTGTAGTTCATCGTTGATAATGATAAACTGATCTCCAGTTATTTTTCCGTCTTTATATAATGAATTAGTATTTTTAAAAATTAAAGATGCCACTTGGTTAGGTCCGTGTTTTTGATCATCTAAATTTTTAAGCTCAGGATGCAGAACCTCATCTAACATAAACTTGGTATAATCTGAATGAAGAAAGGTATAGAGTGTTTCGGCATATAATGGAATTGCTTTTCTGTAAAAACTTCGGTTTACTTTATCATCGGTCTCTAAAAAAGCATTCATCTTGTATGCTAAACTTCTACTGATATTTGTTAAAGTTCCCCATTGCTTTCTTGCTTCCCACCAGCGATCATAAGCTGTGTTTGTTCGAAAAACAAGTAACAAAGAAAGTACAAATCCAAGTAAGCTATGTACGATTGTAATATTTTTAATCCAACTTTTTTCAGCTAGTTTAAGATATTCAAGTTCGAGATATGCAATCCCCCAAGAGTACAATGCTGCTAAAATCAGATAGGGAAATAATTTTCGAAAAGTATCTGTTTTATGAAGTTTTATAGTTGAGGTTAGCCAATCTTTTGGGTTGTAAACAATCATAGACAAAAATACAAAATGTTTATTTTAATTTTGATACTTTGTAAAAGATAGATTAATTTCATTTCCAAATGAAGAAAAAAAAAGTGCAGCTTAGTAAGCCTTATCATGCCGCTAACGTTAAAAATAAAAAATGGAATTATATTATATTAGGCGGAACGCTTCTTTTACTTTTGCTTTTAGCAATCGCATGGCATTATCGTGCAGGTATTAAATACTATATCGGCACATGGGGAGCCGGTCGTGCAGTAGTTAGTAAAGAGGCTAAGTATGATATTCGAAATGTAGAGATCATGTCGAGCCATTCAGATAAAATTTTTGGTATTGATATTTCACAATATCAAGGTGATATTAATTGGAATGAAGTAAATACAATAAATGATCAATTTCCAATCGATTTTGTATTTATAAGGGCAACTATGGGGGAACGTAATGTAGACGAAAGATTTAAAGAGAATTGGAATGCTGTTGCTAAAAGAGCAAATCTAAGAGGTGCTTATCATTATTTCCGACCTAATGAAAACTCTGTCAAGCAAGCTAAAAATTTTATTAAAGCTGTTAAACTTGTGCCTGGAGATCTGCCTCCAGTCTTGGATATTGAGGAGATGCCTAAGCATCAACCTATGGATAGTTTGAAAGTAGGATTAAAGCGTTGGTTGGATGAAGTTGAATCACATTATAAGGTCAAACCGATTTTATATTCAGGAGATAAATATTTCACAGATTTTTTACAACGGGAATTTAGCGATTATGTATTGTGGATCGCTAATTATAATTTTTGGGTTGAAGATTTAAAAGATCATTGGAATTTTTGGCAATTTTCGGAAAAAGGAACGGTAAGGGGGATTAAAGGAAATGTAGATTTAAATATCTTTAACGGAAACATTGAAGAATTGGAACGATTGACTCTTCCTTTTTAAAATTAGTATACAAAATAATCATGAGCGTGCTGCTGAACATCAGATAGCTTAATCAGCAACGCAATCATGCGTAATTAATCATCATGAAACATACATATAGAAACATAGCAATTTCACTTATACTTTTTACGTTCGTTACCTTTCTAAGTTTTGGAAAGTCGTTTGCGACAATGAATAAATCGCTTTTATCCAGTATCCATCAAGATAGTATAAGTCCTTTACCCTTAAATCTGACTCAATTTATGGCTTTAGAAGCTACTGGAGCGGTTATATTGGATGCTAGATCTTCTGAAGAATTCAAAGCGGGTTATATCCCCAAATCTATTCATATCGGATGGAAAGGTCCATTTAAAATTTGGGTGCAAAAAATATTCATGGACAAGCATCAGCCTATAATATACGTGGCAGACCATTCATCTATTACACTTGTATTTGAAATGCTTACAGAACTTGGCTATACACAAGTACTGGGTTATCTTCATGATGGAGTAAATAGTTATAAGAAACAGTATTTGTTAAATACTGTTGATGAGGTTGATGCAGCAACTTATTTAGATTTATCAACAAAAGGTCAAATAATTGATGTTAGGTCGGAAAAAGAGTTTGCAGAAGGGCATATTGACAATGCGATGAATTTTCCACTTAAAGATTTAGGTAACTTTAACATTAATTTACCAGAGTATAACAATTATTACGTTCAATGTCTTTCTGGATATCGCAGTATGATCGCTATATCTATTTTAAAAGCAAAAGGTATTGAAAATGTAATTAATATAAAAGGTGGTTATCAAGCATTGAAAAAAATAAAGGAGGAAAAATAATGGCTACATTCGATGAGATTATAAAATCAAATGACGTTGTATTAGTGGATTTTTTTGCAACTTGGTGTGGACCATGTCAAACTATGGCGCCCATATTACAAGATGTAAAAGAATTTTATGATGAAAGTTTGTCAATTATTAAAATTGATGTGGACAAAAATCCTAAGATAGCGGCAATTTACAAGGTAAGTGGTGTACCTACATTTGTTCTGTTTAAAAATGGTACACAAGTATGGAGGCAGAGTGGAATGATCACAAAGGCTGACCTCCATAAGCTTATTGATTCGCACAAATAGAAAAAGGATGATGATTTAATCATCATCCTTTTTTCTGAACAAAATCTTGTCAATTCGATTACCATCCATATCAAGAACTTCAAATTCAATATTTTTATAGTGAACTTGTTCTCCCTCTAGGGGCACATGGTCAAGCAATAAAAATACGAGCCCTCCAAGTGTTGTGATATTATTGATTTCATCTTCATCTTCTTCAGAAAGACCAATTTCAAATTCTTCCATGAATCGATCTAATTGATATTGTCCATCTGCAATGTAAGATCCATCTTCACGTTTTCGAATTCGGGGTTTGCCTGTTGATTGATCTTCTGGTAAATTACCGACTAAATCCGAAAGAATGTCTCGAAGCGTAATTACCCCTTGTGTAGAACCGTATTCATCAATTACAATGGCTTGATGGATATGTGAAGCCCTGAGAATTGCCAATATACTATAGGCAGAGCTATGTTCGTTGACAAATTTTATAGGTTCAATCAATTGTTGTAAATCAATTGGTTTTTCTTTTAGGTATTGCGATAATAATTTTTTAACATGGACAACCCCTTTAATATTATCTAGATTGCCTTCACAAATAGGATACATGGTATGCTCTGTATTCATGATGATATGTCGATGCTCCTCGAAGCTATCTTCTAAATCTAAGAATGCTATATTACTTCTGTGTGTCATTAGGTTTATCGCTTTCTTATCTCCAAGGCTTAATAGGCGATCTACGATGTCATGCTCTATTCCTTCAATAGCACCACTATCAACCCCTTCATCTACTAATGCTTTTATTTCTTCTTCGGTTACTGAATTGTGCGTGCTTTTGATATTAAATAATTTGACAATACAATCTGTTGAAATACTTAGCAACCATACAAATGGACGAACTATTTTACTTAATAGATTCATGGGATAGGCGATCACCATAGCATACTTTTCTGGAATCGCCATTCCAATTCTTTTTGGCACGAGTTCTCCTAATACTAGGGAGAAGAATGTAATGACAAAAACAACGATTATGACCGATAATTGCTCGCTATAAGGAGCTAAAAAAGATATCTGTACAAATAATTGTTTCAGATAGGTCGCAATGCTTCCACCACTAAAAAAACCTGTTAAGATCCCGATTAATGTTATACCGATTTGAACGGTGGATAAAAAGTTATTTGGTGATTCCTTTAATGCTAAAGCTATTTTTGCTGCGGGGTTATCTTTGTCAGATGCAGCTTGTAATCTGGCTTTTCTACTGGAGACGATTGCAATTTCAGATGCAGATAATACTCCATTAAGAATAATTAGAGCTAATATAATAAGGACTTCTGTGAGCATGTTTTTTTTATACTTAGGCTAAATGTAGTGAATTTTTAGAAATTAATCTGTAAAAAAGATTGATAGCTCTCTTTTGTCATCGTTTTAGCCTTCGTCTGAAATACAAAAGGCTTCTAAATCAGAAGCCTTTTGTGTGTTTTTATAATCCGCTATCGTCAAGCATAAAAGTGTTTTTCTTTGCTTTCCATTTTCCAGAAGTGAAATCAGGAAAGTCAACTGTTTTGTTTCCTTGTTTGATGGAATCAGTTGATAGTGGAAATACTGCACTCATGGTAACAGAGTCATATACGTCAAATGGAGTTTGTTTGCCTTGCTTAGTGGCTTGTATGAAGGAGTTAAATACAAACCAATCCATACCTCCGTGACCGGATCCTGTTGCAAGTGTTTCATATTTTTTCCAGATCGGGTGATCATATTTTTCTACCCATTCTTTTGCCGGATCCCATGTATGTGGTTTAGATTTACCTTCGATGTGAATACCTTGTGCAACATCCATCCATATTCCCTCAGTCCCTTGTACACGGAAACCGATCGAGTAGGGTCTTGGTAAGTGTGTATCATGCGTTAATAAAATGGTTTCACCATTTTGGCATTGAATCATGGTTTGAGTAATGTCACCATTTTTATAATTCAATTTTGCATTTGGATGACCTGGTGCTTTCTTTTCAACATAAGAAGCTAAGCCTCTCGCTTTACTTGAATACGAAGTCAGGTGTGTAAAACGATTTCCTGCGTTTATATTGATAAAAGGTAGAATTGGACCTAAACCGTGAGTAGGATACAAATCTCCATCTTGCTCTACATTGTATTTTGTACGCCATTGTGCTTCAGAAATAGCCTTTGGACCAAATTCGACACCGTTGCCATAGTAGCTTTTACCATCATTAAAAAGTACTTCACGTAAATCATGTTGATAACCTCCTTCTAAATGTAGCAATTCACCAAATAATCCTTGACGGTGCATATTAAGGACAGCCATTACATCACGACGATAAGCAACATTCTCTAAAGTCATGTACGGCTTACCTGTCTGCTCAGATGCTTTAACAACATCCCAGTGATCTTGTAAAGTCAAACCTGCGATCACTTCGCAACCTACATATAGACCTGCCTTCATAGAGTCAATGGCTTGATCTTTGTGAAATTCCCAAGGAGTTGCAATGATGACAGCATCTAACTTTTCTTTACTTAACATTTTCTTGTAAGCATCGATACCACCAGTGTATTCCTTTGGAAGTTTAATTCCTTTTTTGTCAAATTGCTTGCGGCACTGTGATAAAGACTCTTCTTGTGTATCACAAATTGCTACAACTTCGACATCATCACGGTTCAATGCAATGGCAACATGGTTACGACCTCTAAGTCCTACACCTATAAATGCTAACCTTACTTTACCATCTTTTGCAAATAGATCTGTACTAGAAAGGATGCCCAATCCCGCAGTTGTAACTGCTGTAGATTTTATGAAATTTCTTCTGTCCATAATTTTTGTTCTTTTATAATCAGGATATTAAATATCCTTTTTTAATAACATGTGATTTTAGTTTGATATCACTTAATTCGCTATTAAACAAATATATCAAATTGGAAATATAAACTTAATGTGCAAACGTTTGTCTAAAATGAAAAAAAAGAACAATCGTTTGTGTTAATATTTTATTAGCACTTTTCACAACTATTTGAGATATTGCAATCCAGTTAAAAACTTAATTATTTATAGTTAGTAAAATTTTTAATGTCAAATTCGAATCAAATAAATGGTCTGAAAGCTGCAGCTGCGTTTTCTTTAAGTGAGGATATCATTAGTGTAGATGCTTTTGGTTCAGGACATATCAACGATACATATCGTGTAACAACAAAAAATACACATGGTAAATCCTTTTTATTGCAAAGGATAAATCATTACATTTTTCAAAATGTAGATGGTCTTATGCTTAATATTAAGCATGTAACGGATCATTTAAAAACGAAAATTGCACATTTGCCAGCAGATATCCAACAATCAAGGGTGTTGACCATAATTCCAACAAAATCGAATGATTTATATCATATAGATGAAGATGGCAATTATTGGCGTATGTTTATTCTTATCGATGACACCAAGAGCTATGATGTTGTAGAGACAACAATTCAGGCTTCAGAGGGTGGAAAAGCTTTTGGTCAATTTCAATTACAATTGGCGGATTTAGATGCATCTAAGATTGTTGAAGTATTACCTAATTTTCATAATATTCAATTTCGCTTAGACAATTTGAAGCGTGCAATTGCTAATGATTCTCATAATCGGGTTAAAAATGTACCTGAGATCTTAGATTTTATCTTGTCAAGAGAAGATCGTATGAAAACAATACTTAATCTAGGTGATAAAGGAGAGTTGCCATTGCGCATTACCCATAATGATACTAAATTTAATAATGTGCTGCTAGATCAAAATGATCAGGCGCAGTGTGTCATTGATTTAGATACAGTAATGCCGGGTTATGTTGCCTATGATTTTGGAGATGCCATACGAACGATCATCAATCCAGTTGAAGAGGATGAAAAAGATTTATCTAAGATTGTTTTAAATATTCCTTTATACGCTGCTTATGCAGAAGGTTATCTCAACGAGGCGAAAGAGTTTTTAACGGACGTGGAAGTTCACTCTTTAGTAGAAGGAGTATTTTTGTTACCTTATATGCAGGGTGTACGTTTTTTAACAGATTATCTTGAAGGTGATCACTACTTTAAAACAAAATATACTGATCATAATTTAGTAAGAACAAAGACGCAATTGAAATTGGTTGAGGAAATGGAAAGACAGGAAGAAGAACTGAAAAATGCTATTAGCTCGGTTTTACAAGATTAATAATTACCAGATGAGAGTATAGGTAAAACTGTGCTCTCTCTTTGTTTATATTATTTAGTATTATTGTATATGACAAATTCTATCATTGTACCTTCTATTGATTTTGGAGATTTAAAGGGATACCA
Organism: Sphingobacterium sp. UBA6320; assembly: GCF_002440335.1. Taxonomy (NCBI): domain Bacteria; kingdom Pseudomonadati; phylum Bacteroidota; class Sphingobacteriia; order Sphingobacteriales; family Sphingobacteriaceae; genus Sphingobacterium; species Sphingobacterium sp. UBA6320. The sequence goes on from NZ_DJTA01000001.1 coordinate 30,878, forward strand.
GTCTTTAAATAAATTACTATCTGCCATTGCATGGAACGATATCGCTATTGCTAATTGGAATCATGATTATCCCTATGCACCTAAAGCAAAATTTAGAATTGCGTATGATCAGCAAGCAATAGTAATCCAATATAAAATAGAAGAAGAAGTTATAAAGGCGCACTATTACATGCATAATGATAATATTTGGGAGGATAGTTGTGTTGAGTTTTTTATTTCTTTTGATAATAGAAAACACTATTATAATTTTGAGTTTAATCCTATAGGAGCTGGCTTGATTGGTTATGGTACTAGTATCAAAGCAGAGCGTTCGAGGTTGACCAGGCAACAGATAGATCAAGTCGAAGTGTTTACGTGCATTGAACGCAATAATTTGGGAACACAGTGGAGCTTAATTCAATACATTCCTTATAGTGCATTTAGTTATAGTCAAGTGACCTATGCTTTTTTGAAAGAAAATCCAATTTTCGCTAATTTTTATAAGTGTGGAGACCATTTACCAAAACCTCACTTTTTGTCTTGGAATAAAATAAATCATCCAACTCCTAATTTTCATTTACCAGAATTCTTTGGTGAATTATTTTTTGAGTAAGAGTTGGATGACTCTTTAATGTTAGAGTTATTTATAGACACTTTCTTTTTTGAATTTCTTAACAAGTAGTGCATATACCAATACACGGTACTTGTTACGATTTGATTTACCAATTTGAGTGAAAACCTCATCAACCGCTGCGTCAAGTTTTGCATCATCTGCAAGACCTAATTTTTTAATTAGAAAATTAGTTTTTAATCTTTTGATTTCATCAGGATCGGAGGATGCGATTGTTTCGGCATCTGCTTTATAGATAGAGGGGCCGAGTCCTCTTGTAACAGATTCAATAAGAGAATCTTCCAATGGCAACTTTAATTTTTTTGCTTCTGCAATATATGCAGTGATTTTTTCATCTAATTTGCTCATAATAGGGTGTTATTAAATTGATTTTTATAATTGATCATTAAATTAAACAATATTCCTTAAATAAGGAATAAATATTGTCTTTTTTAATGTTAAAATTGCCTATCTTTGCAGTAGGCGTGAAGGATAAAAAATAAATCACTTTCTTAGAATATTTGTTACGGAATATTCTTGCAAATAAGGTTTTAATAAATTATCTTTGCACCTCAATTATTGAATATACGTAATCATAAGATAAAAATGAAAAAAGATTTGCATCCTTCAAATTACAGATTAGTTGTGTTTAAAGATATGTCAAATGACTATTCTTTCATCACAAAATCATGTGTTGATACAAAAGAGACGATCACTTGGGAAGATGGTATTGAATATCCAGTTGTGAAATTAGAGATTTCTCATACTTCACACCCTTTCTATACTGGTAAAATGAAATTGGTTGATACGGCTGGTCGTATTGATAAATTCCGTAGCCGTTATAACAAAAAATAATTTTTGTTATCCTAAGGGTATCACAATATTAAAACTCGATAATATTCATTATCGAGTTTTTTTTTGTTATTTTTATAGGGTGATAGTTGTGTTATTTGATCAATCGACGCAGTCAAGTTATCTGCAATGTTTTAATGGATTGGGGAATCTATTTAACCCCGATTCTTTATGGCCATTTACGAGTCTCAAATCTACTGCTTTGCTTCGTGTGGGCATATTACCATTGTTTGAAAAATGGGCACATGCCTTAGATGCTGTAGTCTTATACGATTCTCAGGCAAGTGAGGTGTCCCTTGATGAACAAATCGCTTCATGGTCACATGAAGGTCAGGAACTCTTCTTCGTTTCTGTAAATGTTATCCCTACCGAATCCTTTGTTGAAAAATTAATTTCTTTGGCAAAAGGACAATATTTACGATCCGATAATAACTTATTTGCATTTAGAGCTGATTTTGATCAACCCTTTAATGCCAGTATGGAAAAAGTCTTTTTTGGTCAGGATTGTATACATCTACAATTTATTGAGGATTTATATTTAAACATCGGATCTGAAATCATACGTGAATTTGGAATCTTAACGCATGACAGACGCTCAGAATTTTATTCAAATACAAATATAGTTTTTGGGGATCAATTATTTGTTGGTCAGTCAGTGGAGATGGAATGCGTTACTTTGAATACAAAGACGGGTCCGATTTATATAGATGATGGTGCCATTATTATGGAAGGAGCTAATTTAAGAGGCCCTTTATATATAGGTAAAAATGCCGTTGTAAAAATGGGAACTACCATTTATAGCAATGTTTCCATTGGCGACTATGCTGTGGTGGGAGGGGAAATCTCGAACTCGAGTATAGGAGATTTCAGTGCTAAAGGGCATTATGGATATCTAGGTTGCTCAGTTGTCGGCGACTGGTGTAATTTGGGTGCTGGAACAACAAATTCGAATCTCAAAAACAACCTATCTTCAATCAAACTATATGATTACAGGTCTGATTCATTGCGTGATACCGGATTGATGAAGTGTGGCTTATTTATGGGAGATTTTACTCGTACGGGTATTCAATCCATGTTTAATACAGGTACTGTTGTTGGTCTGGGGTGTATGTTGTCGATAACCGGTTTTTATCCTAAATTTGTATCATCATTTACGTGGTTATATAACGAAGGGAACGAGACTTATCAACTTCAAAAGTTTATTTCTGATTTAGAAGTTGTATTTTTATCAAAAAATAGAAAATTAGACAAGAAGCTAATTGAAAAAATTATAGAAATTAATCAATCAAAATTTAAAAACTAAAGTATTATGCGTAAGAAAATTGTAGCAGGGAATTGGAAAATGAATTTGGATTACCAAGATGGGGTGAGTTTATTCTCTGAGGTAGTGAATATGGCTAAAGATGAGATCGTTGGTGATCAGCAAGTAGTGGTTTGTAGCCCATTTATTCATTTACATAGTATTGCGCAATTAGCAAAAACAGCATCACATGTTGTTGTTGGTGCTCAAAACATTCATCAGGCTGAATCAGGAGCGTACACAGGCGAAATTTCTGCAAGCCAAATTAAATCTATTGGTGTTGAATATGTCATCTTAGGGCATTCAGAACGTAGAGCTTATTTCGGAGAGACAAATGCGTTATTAAGTGAAAAAGTGGATGCTGCATTAAAGCATGGTCTATTGCCTATTTTCTGTATTGGTGAAACAAAAGAAGAAAGAGAATCAGGTAAGTTTTTTGACGTAATAAAAACACAACTGGAAGAGGCTGTATTTCATTTATCAAAAGAAGAGTTTTCAAAGGTTGTATTAGCTTATGAACCGGTATGGGCTATTGGTACTGGATTGACCGCTTCTCCAGAACAAGCTCAAGAAGTACATGCTTTTATTCGTGCTACTGTAGCAGCGCAATATGATCAATCTGTAGCAGATGAAACGAGTATTTTATATGGAGGTAGTTGTAATCCTAAGAATGCAGGTGAATTATTTGCACAAGCTGATATTGATGGTGGATTGATCGGTGGTGCATCTCTGAAGTCACGAGATTTCTTAGATATTGTAAAAGTTTTTAATAAGTAAGAATCTATTATGAAATATAGTGAGGTAATATTTACGAGAAAAGTAGGGGAAGAGTGGCAACAGGATCTGTTTATTGCCGAACTAGCTGATATAGGTTTCGATACTTTTGAACATACGAAATCGGGGTTTGCAGCTTTTATTCCAACTGCAAACCTTGATCTTCAAGCTTTGGAAACTGTTTTATTTCAACAAGATGGTTTTGAAGTTGAGTATGAGGTGGTAGATATTGAAGATCAAAATTGGAACAAACTGTGGGAAAGTAATTTTAGTCCAATTTTGATAGATGATCAGTGTTATGTAAGAGCAACTTTTCATGAAGCTAAACCTGATATTTCATATGAGATCGTAATAGATCCTAAAATGTCTTTCGGGACTGGTCATCACCAGACTACAACCATGATGCTTCGTTATATTTTGGAAAATGATTTTCAAGGTAAGGAAGTGTTAGATATGGGGTGTGGAACAGGAATATTGGCGATTTTAGCCGCCCAAAAAGGTGCAAAACAATTACTTGCAGTGGATTTTGATGATGTCTGTGTAGATAGCGTCGAAGAGAATAAGCTCTTGAATAATATTACGAATATCGAATCGAAATTAGGATCTTATGAAACCATCGTCGATCGTCATTTTGATACCATTTTAGCTAATATTAATCGTAATATATTGATGGAACAATTTCCACAATACAGTAAATCTCTGCGACCAAATGGAGAATTATATATTAGTGGTTTTTTTGAAGGAGAAGATTTATCAATTTTAAAACAACGTGCAGAATCACTTGGATTGGAGTTTGTTTCTAATCAGGTGTTAGACAATTGGTGCTCGGCAAAATTCGTGAAAGTAAATTAATCATATGCGCATACATTTTATTGCGATAGGTGGAAGTATCATGCATAACCTTGCTATCTCTTTAGAGCGGCAGGGCCATCAGATTTCTGGATCTGATGATCAAATTGTAGAGCCTTCTCGGAGCCATCTAATTGATGCGGGATTACTTCCAGAACAATTGGGGTGGTTTGAGGAAAAGATTACGGATGATATTGATGCCGTTATTTTAGGAGCTCACGCACTTATTAATAATCCTGAATTAATAAAAGCTCAGGAATTAGGTCTTAAAATTTATTCTTTTCCTGAATTTATCCAAGAACTTTCTCAAGATAAAACACGCGTGGTCATTGCTGGTAGTTATGGTAAAACGACTATCATGAGTATGGTCATGCATGTTCTGAAAAATCTCAATAGACCTTTCGATTATTTAGTTGGAGCACAGCTTGAAGGTTTTGATAACTTGATTGAGATAACAAAAACAAATAAAATCATCTTAATAGAGGGCGATGAAAATGTAGCTTCTAGTTTGAGCAGTAAGTCCAAGTTTATGTTTTACAAACCCAATATTGCCTTGATTAGCGGTATTAATTGGAATGAGTATAGCACTACAATAACTTTTGATAATTATCTAAAGCAATTTGAAGACTTTATCAACACCATAGAGGCCAAAGGAACCTTGATCTATAACAAGGAAGATAAATACCTGCAGAAGATTATTGCTGAGACTAAATCATGTAAAATCAACCGACACGGATATCAAATTCCTGAATATGCTATTAATAAGGGTATAACTTCTATAAAATCAACCAAAGGGGACGTTCCTTTGCAAATTTTTGGTAAGCATAATCTTTCTAATATCGCTGGCGCTTATACGGTATGTGAATGGCTGGGGATAAAAAAGGAAGATTTCTTTGAAACAATAAAAACATTTAAAAGCTCCATTCGATATTTGGAATTTGTATCTAGTTTTGAAGGTTCTGTGGTATATCAGGATTTTGCTCATACGCCTAAAAAATTGAAGGCAAGTATTCATGCGATTAAGGAACAATTTCCAAGTCAGAAGCTGGTTGCAATAATTGAATTAAATGCATACGATAGTTTAGATGAAAGCTTTGTGAATCAATATAAGGACACCATGAATGAAGCTGATCTTCCCGTTGTGTTTGTTAATATGGAGTCAATAAAGGAAGTTAATAAGTGTACTACTCATCTTTTGGAAGATATTCGAAGTGCTTTTAACCGGTCGGATTTGGATATTGTGACGAACTTAGGAGACCTATACAAGTTCCTTGAGAATTTTAAATCAAAAGGCAATAATTTATTGCTAATGAGCTCGGGCAATTACAGTGGGGTTAATTTAACAGAGTTAGCGGATCATTTTTTTAAGAATTATTAATAAAATTGCGTTAATACTTTGATTAAAGAATTTTTTATTTTATATTTGTTTTGTAAATAAAAAATATCTACCAAATGAATGCATTAGGAAAAAAAATTAGATTATTGAGACACCAAAAAGGGTGGAGTCAAGAAGATGTTGCAAAGAGATTAGATATCTCCATTCCAGCTTTTTCAAAAATTGAAACGGGAATTACAGATGTAAATTTATCTCGTTTAAATCAGATTTCAAAATTATTTAATTTGTCAGTAGTTCAACTTTTATCAACTTCAGATATGGAAGAGGATAAAGAAGCTGTAAATGAATTGGCAGAATTAACTAAAAAATTGCAAGTACGTGAAACCGAAGTGATCGAATTGCAAAAGAAAGTAATTGATCTTTACGAGCAATTACACAAGAAATAGATTTTATTCAATTTTGGGAATGAATAAAAGAAAGGCTTGCAGATTATCTGCAAGCCTTTTTACTTTCTTCTGATTGACAACTTAAGTTGTTTTCTATAGATAGCGTGATTTATTTAGATTAAAAGTCGTCTTCGTCCCCGAAATCGTCAAATCCACCAATAGGATCAATGTCTTCTAAATTAAAGTCATCTTCTAAGATGTCATCAGAATCATCATCAGGTCCATTGAATGAACCAAATTTCTCTTCATCTACTGCATGCATAGATTCACTTTTCATCATTGCCGTGTTCATAAAATTATACTTTATTTTTGCTTATTTAATATTGTAAAATTATATAACAAAATTCGAAGTTTAAACTTTTTTTGAAAAAAAATAATTGACGTAAAATATTGATTATTAGTGAAATTCGATAATTTGTTAATGATGAAAAAAATGAGTATTGAAACTATTCAGCCACCTCTCCGATTTCATTTTCAACAGTCACAATATCTTTTAATTGCGGCAGATCTCGAACTCCATTGATGCCAAAATGATTCATGAATTGCGAGCTTGTACTATACAAGAGTGGTTTTCCGATTGAATCCGCTTTTCCAGCAATTTGAATTAATTTTTTCTCTAAGAGTCGTTGAACGGAATAATCACAACTAACACCTCTAATTTGCTCTATTTCCAGCTTTGTAATAGGTTGTCTATAAGCTATGATTGCCAGTGTTTCTAACGCAGCTTGGCTTAATTTCTTCTTATCACGATGAAGCTGTAACTGATTGATCGTTTCATGATAAGCGGATTTTGTCAAAAACTGAAAAGTATTATTAATAATTTTCAATTCCAATACTTCGTCTTCGCTTTGATGTTTACTGCTTATCTTATCAATAAAAGTTTGCAGCTCTTCTTTAGAAATTTCAATGGCTAATGCCTCTTGTAGAACATGTTTAATATCCTGTAGACCAACACCATCTTCTGAGGCATATATAATGGCCTCTATATTACGAATAATATCTTTCACGGATTAATAATTGATTACTTGTTCAACCATATGTTCAGGAAGTTCACGGAATTCGTAGCGCTGTGTTCTCAGTTGAGGTTCAAATCCGGCCTCTTGTATTGCCTTCTGAATAGAATTTGCTGTAAATCGATGTGGAGCACCTGCAGCCGAAACAACATTCTCCTCAATCATGATCGATCCAAAATCGTTGGCACCAGCGTGTAAGCATAACTGAGCAGTTCTTTTTCCTACAGTCAACCACGAGGCTTGAATATTTTTGATATTTGGAAGCATAATTCTACTTAAAGCGATCATACGAATATATTCTTCGCCAGTGACATCATTAGTAATGCCTCTTAACCTTTTTAATAAGGTGCCATCATCTTGAAATGGCCAAGGAATAAATGCTACAAAACCAAAGTGTCCCTCAGGTTTTTCAGCCTGTACCTCCCTGATCCACACCAGATGTTCAAAACGCTCTTCAATCGTTTCGATATGACCAAACATCATCGTTGCTGAAGTTGGTAGATCAATTTGATGAGCAGCACGCATCACATCTAACCATTCTTTACCACCACATTTACCTTTAGATATAAGACGTCTAACACGGTCATTTAAGATTTCAGCTCCTGCTCCAGGTAGTGAGTCTAAACCCGCTTCTTTTAGCGCCTTAAGCACCTCTATATGTGACATGTTTTCTAATTTAGCAACATGCGCAATTTCTGGTGGACCTAAAGAATGTAACTTTAATGTCGGATATAATTCTTTTAATTGTTTAAATAGATCAGCATAAAATGTTAATCCTAGGTCGGGATGGTGCCCCCCTTGTAACAATAATTGATCTCCGCCATACATAAAGGTCTCTTCAATCTTTTGCTTATAGGTTTCGATATCCGTAATGTAACTCTCATCATGACCAGGTCTACGAAAGAAATTACAAAATTTACAGTTTGCAATACAAACATTTGTTGTATTTACATTACGGTCTATTTGCCAAGTAACCTTACCATGAGGTACTTGTATTTTACGTAACTCATTTGCAACATAGCTTAAATCAGCTGTGGCTGCATGATGATATAAATATATACCTTCATCTTTGGTTAAAAACTCAAATCTTAAGGCTCTTTCTAATAAATTGCTTACATCCATTAAGAACAAATATAAGCACCTTTTGCTTTATATTTATTGATTGACTGTAAGTTTTCATCAATACTAATTTGAAGGCTTTAAAACCGGCGGATCTCTTTTTTGTTGGTTATGGCATCACGATGTCGTCATCTTTAGATCATTAATTTATGATCATTACGTGTTATAGTTATCAAAATATAGATTGCAGCAGACTTCAACTCTTTTTTTGATTAAGAGATGTTAAATCAATTTTATATATCAATTTTCGTAGTTTTACGCTGATGAAATTTTTAAAGAAGATACTTTTTTTTCTAGCTGTAGGTACATATAGTTTTAGTTCTTTTGCCCAACAGTATAATGACGTTTATACTAAACTACAGCAATCCCCAATACTTAACGATCACTTTTTTGGATTTTCCTTGTACGATTTGGATAGTAATCGATTTGTTGTCGATATCAATGGGCACAAGCATTTTACACCAGCTTCCAATACAAAGGTGTTCACACTTTATGCCGCTTTAGAGTTATTGGGTGATTCTATTCCAGGATTGCAATATGTAGAAAAAGGTGACTCTCTTTTATTTTGGGGAACAGGTGATCCGACATTTTTACATAGTAAAATGGACTCTCACATCGTTTATAATTTTCTAAAGAAAACAGATAAAAAACTATTCTATGTTCCAAGTCCGATGCGAAATCGATTTTTTGCTGCTGGGTGGTCTATGGATGATTTCGATGCATATTATCAACCTGAAATTGCCGTTTTACCTATTTATGGAAACGTGGTTACCTTTCGAGCGACCGGAAATAATAAAATGAGTATCGTTCCAGCTTATTTTCAAGATAAGCAAGCCATACAACCCATGCTTGACAAAGGTCAATTTGCATTGAGTCGATCATTTACTGAAAATGAATTTTTACAATCTCGAGAAAATATTCCTGCCAATTATGTGAATGAAATCCCATTTAAATACTCGGATGATCTGGCTATTAAATTATTGTCTGATACACTAAATAAAAAAATACAAATCATTGATTATAATAAGCCCATAGATGTAAAAACATTATATTCTAATGCTACAAATTATGTTTTACGTGAAATGATGTTACCAAGTGATAACTATCTAGCAGAACAAATTCTAATGATGGCATCGCTACAGAACTTTAAAAAATTTGACACCTATTTAGTTCGAAATTGGATGCAGGATAATTACTATAAATATTATTCTGATGAGAATGTTCTCCATGATGGATCAGGATTATCATCCTACAATAAAATAAGCCCCCAAAGCATGGTCGATGTTTTAGTTGCTATAAAGAATAAAATTCCAGATGAAACGAAAAGATTTAAACTATTTTCTGCTGGCGGTGTTGATGGTACATTGAAAAGAGCTTATAGTAAAGATCTGGGTGTTCCTTTTATATTTGCAAAAACAGGTACGATCACTTCCGTATATTGTCAAAGTGGTTACTTAATCACAAGATCAGGTAAAAGACTCGCGTTTTCTTTTCTGAATAACAATTTTATTGATGAAAAAGGGAGTAATATTAGAAAGGAAATGGTTAATATCATGACTTATATCAGGCAAAATTATTAATATTTCAGTTTATATGGGTTAATCATTATTTTTATCAACTAAACCTCAAGTATGTCTGTCATTCAAAAAAATAATAAAAAATTAATTCGCTCATGGGCGATGTTTGATTGGGCTAATTCAGCCTATAACTTGGTTATAACCTCGACTATTTTTCCTGTTTATTATACCACAATTACGAATACAAAAGAGCATGGTGACGTCGTACGTTTCTTTGGTGCTGAGTTTGTCAATACGGCCCTATCAAACTTTGCTTTGGCGGTTGCTTACTTGGTCATGGCATTGACGCTGCCTTTTATTTCGTCCTATGCTGATGCCAACGGAAAGAAGAAACAAATTATGAAATTTTTTACTACAGCGGGAGCAATCGCTTGTATGGGACTGTTTTTCTTTAAGTTAGAAACGTTAGAAATCGGTATTATCTGTTTTGTAATAGCTGCTATGGGTTATATTGGCGGTGTTCTCTTTAACAATTCATATTTACCTCTTATTGCGTCTGTTGATCAGCAAGATAAAGTGAGTGCGCAAGGTTTTTCATATGGTTATGTCGGATGTGTGACGTTGCAGATTTTGTGTTTTATTGTTGTCCTGAAACCCGAATGGTTTGGCATATCGGACACATCTTTGCCCGCAAGGATTTCATTTTTAATGGTTGGACTCTGGTGGTTAGGGTTTTCACTTATTCCATTTAAATATCTTCCTAATATTCCTGCAACAAGAAAAGGAGAAGGCTTATCATTAGTTGAAAAAGTAAAAGCTGAAATTAGTTCTGTTTGGGGACATATTCAACAAATTCCAGAAATAAAAAAGTTTTTACCTGCATTTTTCTTTTATAGTATCGGTGTGCAGACTTTGATGATCGTAGCATCTGCTTTCGGGGAGAAAGTGCTACATTTGGGAGCTACTAAATTAATAGGAACCATTCTCTTAATTCAACTTGTTGCGATAGCCGGAGCATTCATTATGTCTGCTATTTCTGCTCGTATTGGAAATGTTAAAGTATTAATGTTAGTCGTTGTGATTTGGATCAGTATCTGTATTTCAGCTTATTTTCTCACAACAGAGATTCAGTTTTACATATTAGCGGCCTTAGTTGGTTTGGTTATGGGGGGCATTCAATCACTTTCCAGATCGACATTTTCAAAGTTAATTCCTGAAGATATACAAGATACGACCGCATTTTTCTCCTTTTATGACGTGACGGAAAAAATAGCCATTGTTGTAGGATTATTTTCATTCGCGATGATAGAACAAATCACACACAATATCAGATATTCGGCATTATCCTTATCTTTATTTTTTATAATTGGATTGTTACTATTAATTCGTCTATTGCGATATAATAAATCCTAAATTTAAATTTAAGAATATACGATATGAAAGTTGAACTTTTTGTTCCTTGTTTTATTGATCAGTTGTATCCGGAAACGGCTTTTAATACCATACGATTGTTAGAGAAAGCAGGATGTGAAGTTACGTATAATGCTGAGCAAACGTGTTGTGGTCAACCAGCTTATAATGCTGGTTTTTGGGATGAAGCAACGATAGTTGGGCAAAAGTTTTTAAAGGATTTTAGTGCAGATCATTATATAGTTTCTCCATCGGCATCATGTACGGGTATGGTCAAACATAGTTATAATGATTTGTTCACGGGCTCCATTGAGCAATCGCACTGTCGATCGATCCAAAAAAATATATTTGAAATTTCTGATTTTTTAGTCAATGTAGTAAAGAAAGATTATTTTGGAGCAGAATTGGAAGGAATCGGAGTTTATCATGATGCATGCTCAGCATTGCGCGAATGTAAAATCAAAGAGGAGCCCAGGCGCCTATTGAGTAAAGTACTTGGCTTAGAAATGGTGGAAGTTAAGGATAGTGAAGTTTGCTGTGGCTTTGGAGGTACATTTGCTGTTAAATTTGAAGGTATATCGTCTGCGATGGCAGAGCAAAAAGTGAGAAATGCTCTTGATATGCGTGCAGATTATATCATTTCGACAGATGCCTCCTGTTTGTTACAGTTACAAGCCTATATCGACCAATATAAATTGCCGATCAGAACTATTCATTTGGTAGATGTACTAACAACTGGCTGGGGTAATATTTAAAAGAACTTAAACTAAATACTAAAATTATGAATTCAAGAAGAGATTTTCTCAAAAATTTGGGTTTAACTGCTGCAGGAGTAGCGTTAATGCCGAGCTTAGATTTGCTCGCTGCTCCGAAGAACTGGTTTGATATTTCACTGGCCGAATGGTCATTGCACAAAACCCTTTTTAAGGGGGATCTAAAAAATATTGATTTCCCAGAGCTAGCAGCTAAAAAATTTGGAATTTATGGCGTAGAATATGTAAATGCCTTTTTCAAAGATAAAGCGAAAGACATGACTTATTTGAAAGATCTAAATAATCGCGCGAAAGATAATGGAGTTCGCAATGTATTGATTATGATCGATGGTGAAGGCAATCTAGGAGATGAAGACGCAACCAAACGTAAACAAGCTGTAGAAAATCATTACAAATGGATTGATGCGGCTCACTTTTTAGGTTGTCACGCTGTACGTGTAAATGCTGCTGGTAAAGGAACTCCTGAGGAAGTGAAAAAGGCGGTGGTTGACAGTCTTTCAACATTAGCCGATTACGGTAAAAAATCAAAGATCAGTGTTATCGTTGAAAACCATGGTGGGATCTCATCTCATGGTGATTGGTTGGCAGATACTTTAAAAACTGTCGGTAAGAAAAATTGTGGAAGTTTACCAGATTTAGGTAATTTTTATGAGTACGATCGTTATCAGGGAGTAGCAGATTTAATGCCGTACGCCAAAGGAGTGAGTGCTAAAACACATGATTTTGATGCTAATGGTAATGAGACTCAAATCGATTATGCACGAATGCTTAAAATAGTAAAAGATGCTAAATTTAAAGGTTACATCGGTATTGAATACGAAGGAAGTAAGCTTAGTGAAGAAGAAGGTATTTTTGCAACAAAAAAATTATTGGAGCGTTTGCGTCCTACAATTTAATTATGATATGGTAATTGTGGTATGAAATTTTACCATCAATATCTATATATTAAAAGGGGGAGATCTATTATTGATTTTCCCTTTTTTTGTGATCGTTATTTTCTCCTAGTACCCATTAGACTTGTTAGAAATTCAAAGATGAAAATCGTTGTCTAAAGATCTACCATTTCGTATAAGTTGGGGTTGAACGATTATCAATCGAAATATCCACAGATCTTACATGTGGTAAACGAATAGCGAAATTTAAGCCAATAAAATACTAATTTAATTCAGCAACTGAATTAAATTAGTATTTTGCAGCACCTTTAGAAACAATCAATAAAAAAACAAACCATACCTATGAATCAATTAAAAGATGAAGCCCTTGTTTCACATTTGGAGCAACTGCAAGTCGATAATATTTTAGTAAAAGGACATCCTGCTGGTCTATTTGTCTTATTTTTTACTGAGATGTGGGAGCGTTTCAGCTATTACGGCATGCGTGCCTTACTAACAATTTTTCTGATAAGTGAAATTGCACATGGAGGATGGGGGTGGAGTAATGAAGAGGCGATGAAGTTGTATGGACTTTATACGGGTTTTGTATTTTTAACACCGCTGCTTGGAGGAGTAATTGCAGACCGTCTGTTGGGTTATAAAAAAGCCATTCTAATTGGTGCGGTAACTATGACTGCTGGCCACGCTGCTATGGCCTTGGAAGGAATTCATACTCATTTTTTCTTTCTTGGATTGATTTTGATGATTTTGGGCAATGGTATGTTTAAACCCAATATTGCCTCCATGGTTGGAAAGCTCTATCCAGATTCCAGTAGTAAGAAAGATGCCGGTTATACCATTTTTTATATGGGTATTAATGGCGGAGCGTTTTTAGGAATGATGCTTTGTGGATATATCGGAGAAAAGGTGGGTTGGCATTTTGGATTTGGTTTAGCAGGTATATTTATGTTCTTGGGCATGTTGCAATTTTTCTTCGCTCAAAAAATATTTGGCATTATCGGTGATACTCCACAGTCGACTAAAGAGAAGGAAATAAAAGAAGTAAAGGATAAGAGTGAGGTAACAACACCAGCACATGTTACTCGCGACAGATTAATCGTGATCGGTATTTTCATGTTTGCAAGCATCATCTTTCACTTGGCTTTTGAACAGGCTGGAGGTTCGATGACTATTTTTGCAAAGAATTATACACAACGTATTTTAGAAGGCCAAACTGCAGTCCTTTTTAAGTGGGTCGATGCAGCTTTGACTGTTTTTCCAATTCTTGTTGTATCGGCAGTTTTGTTTGCGTTAGCAAAAAAAATCTGGTTTAAGTATCCCCTTATTGTCATCTGCTCAGGACTGTCATTCGCGATCATCTGGGTGCTTTGCGGTTGGAAATTATATCGAGAATTTAATTCTCTAAGTTCCGAAGTCACTGTATCTTGGTTTCCTATGTTGAATTCATTTTTTATCATCACTTTAGCAACTTCTTTTAGTCGGATTTGGGAAAAGGTATGGAATCCTTCAGGTCCCATTAAGCTAGCATTGGGTTTGGCAATTGTTGGTTTAAGTTTTGCCGCATTATCCTATGGAAGTTTAGCTATACCTCCGGGAGCAAAAACAGCATCTGTTAGTATGATTTGGCTGGTACTGGCTTATTTTTTACAGACCGTTGGGGAACTTTGTTTATCACCCGTTGGGCTATCTTATGTCAGTAAATTATCCCCTCAAAAAGTAATAGGACTTCTATTTGGCATCTGGTATTGTGGAAATGCCATCGCCAATTTTATAGGAGGTTTTATAGGCTCTTACATAGATAATATTACAGCAACACACTCGATGTCTTATTTCTTTGGGATGTTTACCGTTGTTTCTTTTATATTTGCTATTATTTTAGTTTTGTGTAGTTCGGGTATCAAGAAAATGATGCACGGAATTCATTAATTCGATATCTTTTTATTATTTTGCTAAAATTATAACTTAGAGAACCCTATTATTAAATATATGTATCAAGAAAGAGATGAAGCTCTTGTTATCCATTTGAAAAAACAAGGTGTGGATGATAAGATGGTAATTGGACATCCTGCGGGATTATTTGTCCTATTTTTTACCGAAATGTGGGAAAGGTTTAGTTATTATGGCATGCGTGCTTTATTAACACTTTTCTTAATCAGTTCCCTTGCTGATAAAGGATGGGGCTGGAGTAATGAAGAGGCAATGAAACTATATGGTCTTTATACGGGACTGGTTTATTTAACCCCGTTGATAGGTGGTATGATTGCCGATAAATTGACCGGATTTAAAAAAGCCATTTTAATTGGAGCGCTAATCATGACAATGGGGCATCTATCTATGGCTTTCGAGGGAATAAACGCAAATTTCTTTTACGTAGGTCTTGGTTTAATGATTCTCGGTAATGGAATGTTTAAACCCAATATTTCTTCGATGGTTGGTAATCTTTACCCCGATGCAAGTTCTAAGAAGGATGCTGGTTATACCATATTTTACATGGGTATCAATGCCGGTTCATTTTTAGGTATGCTTTTATGTGGATATATCGGAGAGAAAGTAGGTTGGCACTATGGTTTTGGATTAGCAGGTGTTTTCATGTTCTTTGGTATGTTGCAGTTTTATTTTGCTCAAAAGATTTTCGGTGTTATTGGAGAATCTCCAAAAGCGACTAAAGCTTTCCATGATGAAAAAATCAAAAATCATGAAGAGGAACCCGAAGAGGTGATTCCTGCTAATGTGGTCAGAGATCGTTTGATTGTGATTGCTGTTTTGATGATCGCAAGTATTGTTTTCTTTTTAGCATTTGAGCAAGCAGGAGGATCGATGTCTATTTTTGCTAAAGACTATACGCAACGTGTCCTTTCAGGAAATACAGCTACTACTTTCAAATGGATCGATACGATCTTGACCATTGCTCCAATGGTTATTGTGAGTATTGTGTTGCTAACGCTAGCAAAGAAAATCTATAAACAATATCCATTAACGATTATCTTCACAGGAGTTTCATTTATTGTTATTTGGTGTTTAGGTCTATGGAAAGTTTTTAGGGAGTTTGGAGCAACAGAAACAGAAGTAGCTGCTTCTTGGTTCCAGATCTTGAATGCGTTTTTTATTATTTCATTGGCTAATTCTTTTAGTAAATTTTGGGAAAAAATATGGAATCCTTCAGGGCCGGTGAAATTTGCCTTAGGACTTCTTCTTGTCGGTGTTGGTTTTGCTGCATTAGCTTATGGTGCAAGTGAAATTCCGCAGGGAGCTAAGACTGCAACCGTGAGTATGGTTTGGTTAATTATAGCTTATTTCTTTCATTCTACAGGAGAGTTATGCTTATCACCAGTTGGACTATCTTATGTAAGTAAACTATCCCCTAAGAAATTATTAGGTTTGTTATTTGGATTTTGGTTCTGTGCATCAGCTATTGCTAATTTTATTGGTGGATATTTAGGATCCTATATTGATAAAATTACAGCTGAACATTCTATGTCATACTTCTTTATGATTTTTGCCATAGTTCCAGCGGCAACAGCTTTATTATTACTTATTTTAAATCCAGTATTAAAGAAAATGATGCACGGTATAAATTAATCCCATGCTCATTATATATTATTTTAAGAGACGTTTCATTTGAAACGTCTCTTTTTGTTTCAAAAATGAGCTCTTATAATAGAGATAATACAATTATTCAGTAAAAAATGCGATTGTTTTTTGTTTCTTTGTAGACTATTATTAAAATTTTCAATACGCTTAATTAGATTTAAATTATAGATATGGGTCAAGCATCTAAGGCTTCATTTTCAGAAGGGACTACTTCTGATTTTTATAAATCAAATGTTCTAGGACAACGGTCAGGGTTATTTGTCCTCTTCTTTACCGAGATGTGGGAACGTTTTTCGTTCTACGGCATGCGGGTATTACTTATCCAATTTTTAACTGCTACCGTCATACAAGGCGGATGGGCTTGGAGCGCAGAACAAGCTGGAGCGTTGTATGGTACATACGCGATGATGCTTTACCTAACACCAATATTAGGAGGTATTATTGCTGATAAATATATTGGATCGCGAAAGGCCGTTATTATTGGTTCTATCATCATGACGATTGGTCACGCTGCTATGGCTTTTGATACGCAGGTCATGTTCTTTATTGGTTTAGCATGTTTAGTTATCGGTACAGGCTTTTTTAAACCCAATATGCCGTCAATTTTAGGAGAAATGTATAAAGACTTACCAGAAAAGAAAGATGGCGCTTACACGATCTTTTATATGGGAGTCAATGCAGGTGCATTCTTTGGCATGATGTTATGTGGTTATGTTGCAGAAACACAGGGTTGGCACTGGGGTTTTGGTTTAGCAGGTATTTTTATGCTTTTAGGTACATTGCAGTTTGTATTTGCAAAACCGTTGATGGGCAATTTAGGTGTCTTAGACCAGTCTAAAGAAATGAATAAGGAAGATCAATTATTAGCTGATGCAGATAAGAGAAATCCATTTACTACTCTAGATTATATTTTAATTGCTATTATATCGGTCGTTGGTTTCCTTTATGCTTTTAATGATCCTTTGTCCAAAAATGGCATTATTGATATGTTTAGTGCACTGGATCTGCCATTTTTGAGAGGTCAATATCTGATGATCATTCTTGCTCTGATTCTTTTTATCTATCTGATATCATCGCGTATTAAAAGATACGATAAAATCGTGCGTGATCGCATGATCGCAGTTGTTTTCTTAGCATTCTTTTTGATCTTCTTCTTTATGAGCTTTGAGCAGGGAGCAACATCTCTGGTACTTGTTGCACGTGATAATATAGATCGGAGTTTATCTGGTGGTGCGCTTCAAATTTTTAATATTTTGAATGCCTTGTTGACTGTTGTTCCTTTAGCACTGATATCTTGGGTATTGGTGAAATTGGCAAAAGCTACCTGGAGCAAAATTGCTTTATCAAATATCATCCTTATTATTTGTTTTGTTTTGATATGGGGAGCAGCAATCTGGATGCTGAAAAATGAGTTTTCAAAAGAAGTCTCTGAGATTAAGGTCTCCTGGTTTTCAACATTGAATTCATTCTTTATTATAGCACTGGCTTCTACGGTTTCTAAATTATGGGAATCAAAATACAATCCTTCTGCAGCGATGAAATATGGCTATGGATTGATATTAGTAGCTATTGGTTACTTCATTATTGGATTGGGATCTTGGGGAATAGCAGAAGGAGTTAAAATATCTATGGTTTTTCTAGTATTAACCTATTTGTTTCATACGTTAGGAGAGTTATTCATTTCACCAGTTGGTCTTTCTTATGTTTCGAAACTCGTTCCAGCGCGGATGTTAGCATTTATGTTCGGAATCTGGTATTTAGCCATAGCGATTGCGCAAAAAGTTGCCGCAGTTTTAGGTGGGCAAGTGGAAACCATTCAACAGGAGTATTCGTTAAGTCATTTCTTCTTTTTGTTTACTGCTATTCCAGCAGCAGCAGGTTTATTGGTAATGATACTCAATCCCATCATTAAAAAATTAATGCCTGGTATTAAATAATAAAATGTGATAAAGCTTCCTTTTTAGGAAGCTTTTTTAATAATAATCGAAATGTCAAAACAGGGACAACAAACATTAGAACAGGTTCAACAATTTAAAGGAAAGTATCCAAAGCAGATTTGGAGTTTATTTTTCTCCGAAATGTGGGAACGTTTTTGCTTCTACGGAATGCGTGGAATGCTAGTTTTCTTTATGATCACTCAGCTTAATTTTGCAGAAAAGGAAGCAAATTTACAGTACGGTGCCACACAAGCATTTGTATATGCATTTACATTTATCGGTGGATTATTTGCTGATAAGATCTTAGGATTTAGGAAGTCCCTTTTCTGGGGTGGGACTTTGATGATTGTTGGTAGTGCCTTATTAGCAACAGATCCTCATCAATTTTTCTTTTTTGGACTAGCCTTTATCATTATTGGTACTGGTTTCTTCAAACCTAATATTTCGACGATGGTCGGCGAACTATATCGATCTGATGATAATCGCCGTGATGCAGGATTCTCCTTATTTTATGCAGGTATCAATTTAGGAGCATTCCTCGGAGGTTATATCTGTGTAGCTATTGGAAAAGGATATATGTTAGCTTCCGTTATTGATGAAGCGCATCGTTGGAATGTAGCCTTTGGTTTAGCAGCTGTTGGTATGCTTATTAGTCTTATCAATTTTCATTTTACTAAGTTTCACTTGGGACCTATTGGTTTGAAACCCGGTCATCCAGATGCGATTGTTAAAGTCAAGGAATTGCCAAAATGGGCTGAATATGCGGTATATATAGGTACCTTATTATTAATTCCACTGGTACAGGTTATGGTTTCTAAAACGGAATATACGGATATATTTATGTATCTGATCGGTCCATTGACACTAATCTACCTATTTTATGAAATGACAAAATTGAATAAGGTAGAAAGAAACAAATTGATTGCAGCTTTAGTTTTCATCTTGTTTTCTATCATTTTTTGGGGTATTTACGAACAAAGTGGTGGTTCATTAAGTATTTTTGCCGCAAAGAATCTGAACGATTCCATATTAGGAGGTCTATTTCATTTAGATCCAAATGGTGTAAACAACTCTGGAGGAGCATTTTTTATTATTATTTTAGCGCCAATTTTTGGTCTTTTATGGATTTGGCTATCGAAAAGAAAAATGGAACCCAATACCATTATTAAATTTGGATTAGGATTTATATTTCTTGGGCTAGGTTATTATGTGCTATTTGGAACCAAGTTTTTTGCACAGGATGGTATTGCCTCTTTAGATGTATTCACCTTAGCACTTTTGGTGATCACTGTGGGAGAGTTATGTTTATCACCAATTGGTCTATCTATTATGACGAAGCTATCTCCTGCGAAGCTGCAGGGCATTATGATGGGGATGTGGTTTTTGGCCAGTGCTTACGGACAGTATGTTGCAGGTTTAATCGGTGCAAGCATGGCAGAAGCTCGAGAAGGAGATTCTTTAGCAGATAAATTGATCACTTATACAGATAGCTACAAACAATTGGGTGTCTATTCGTTGATTGCAGGGATTGTTTTAATTGCTTTATCGCCAATCGTGAAGAAACTGATGAGCGGAGTGAAATAATCCTCTACTGATAATTTTTTGATAAAAAAAAGCTCGATACTTAATATCGAGCTTTTTTTTATTTCTGATCGTAGATCCATTTAAATTTATATTCTTTTTCTGGGATTTTCATTCTATCTGCCAGTCGTAATAAACGATCAGGAAGTCTCATTAAATAATCCCGTGCTTTTTCTCCTTTTTCGTTTAAGCCGCTCACTTGATCTATTTTCCAATCTGCATTAAGCTCTTTTAAAATGTCAACATAATCAATCGCAGTATAGATATTAAGACGTTGAGCCGCATCAGAGAAGTGTGCAAATGCTTCGCCTTGTGGTTCTCCAGATTCTCTTAAAAATTGAGCTGGCATTACAATTTTCTTGCGCATCATGTCTTCAAAAGCAATCATCACCTCACTCGGATCAACGACCAACGCATGAGATACAAAAGACATATATGCTTTAGCATGACGTGCTTCATCTGCAGCAATTACACCGCACATCTTTGCTAATAACTTATCCCCATTTTTCTTAGATAGCCCAGCTACACGTCTATGAGAAACGTTGGTTGCTAATTCTTGAAAAGAAGTGTAGATAAAGTTACGATAAGGATCGGCACCTGTACCAATGTCAAAACCATCTTTTATTAAATACTGGGTTGATATCTCGAATTGACGCATGTCAATTCTTCCTGATAAATAAAGATACTTATTTAAAAGGTCTCCATGACGATTTTCTTCTGCAGTCCAAGCACGTACCCATCTCATCCAACCACCTTGTTCATTTTTCTCCACATCTTCTACCATGGTTAACCAGGATTCATAGGTCGGTAATGCTTCTTCTGTAATGGTGTCACCAACTAAAACAGCAACCAAATCATAGGGAAGTTCTCTCGCACTCTCTTGCAAATCTCTAATTTCATCAAAAAATGTATCTCTAGAAGCATCCGGTAGAAAATCTGCTGGTTGCCACATTTCGTCTACAGGCTTTAAATACTCGCTCATCTCATTCAGCATGAACGGTTCCAAGTAGCTCATCACTTCTTTTCTTGAGCCTTCGGGTAAATTTAGAGGTAATTCTTGCATATCAATACAAAGATAATTAAATAGCTTCAATAAAAATTGTATAAAAAGAAAGATTTATACATTTATATTGTAAAAAAAACAGCAATCTATCTCGATGGATAGGTAAGGATTAAATACTAATCTATATTTAAAAAGTAGATAATGAAGACATTTTTATGCTAAAATACTCTTAACTTTGTTCATATCATGGAACAAAAACAATTGAAAGATTTCGATATAGATAAAGTTCGGGCAGATTTTCCCATTTTAAAAAGGGAGGTCAATGGAAAGCCTTTAGTTTATTTGGATAATGGAGCGACTACTCAAAAATCGCAATCTGTTATTGATGCAATTACACACTATTATTCAGATATGAATAGTAATGTACATAGAGGTGTTCATTATTTAAGTCAAATTTCTACAGATGCTTTTGAAGTGACCAGAAGGAGTATTCAGGCTTTTATTAATGCCAAGCATGAGCATGAAATCATTATCACTACAGGTACTACGCATAGTATTAATATTATTGCTACTTGTTTTGGTAAAGTAAATATTGCTGCTGGAGATGAAATCATTATTTCTGCCATGGAGCATCATTCTAATATTGTTCCTTGGCAGATGCTATGCGAAGATAAAGGAGCTCTATTGAAAGTGATTCCTATGAATGATGCTGGCGAGCTGGATATCGAGGCCTATAAAAAACTTTTTTCAGAAAAAACCAAAATTGCTTCTTTTACTTATGTTTCAAATTCTCTCGGAACAATCAACCCTGTAAAGGAAATGATCGCAATAGCACATGAACATCATGTTCCTGTTTTATTAGATGCGGCTCAAGCAATCCAGCATGTAAAAATTGATGTTCAAGATTTAGATGTTGATTTTCTTGCTTTCTCTGGACATAAGATGTATGGACCGACTGGTATAGGCGTGTTATACGGTAAAGAAGATGCTTTAAATGCAATTCCGCCATATCAAGGTGGAGGAGATATGATTAAAGAAGTTACATTTGAAAAAACAACTTATAATGAATTACCATTTAAGTTTGAGGCTGGAACTCCCAATATCGAAGCAGGTATATGTTTAAATGCTGCTATTGAATATATTAACGCTATTGGGATCGACGAGATTGCTGCTTATGAGGAGGAGTTATTATCTTACGCACAAGAGCAATTGGAAACTGTACCGGGAATTCGTTTTATTGGTACTGCAGCACATAAAAGTTCGGTTATTTCTTTCCTGATAGATGGTACTCACCCTTATGATGTGGGTGTGATCTTGGATAAATTGGGTATTGCAGTACGTACAGGTCACCATTGTGCGCAACCTGTAATGGATCGGTTTGAAATTCCAGGTACGATTCGTGCTTCTTTTGCATTTTATAATACAAAAGAAGAAGTAGATGCTTTAGTTGCTGGTCTAAAAAGAGCAGCTAATATGTTAGTTTAAAAAATATAAATAGTCATGACTATTAACGAAATACAAGATGAATTAATTGATGATTTTTCTTTTTTTACCGATTGGATGGAAAAATATGAATATATCATTCAATTGGGGAAAGAGGTTCCATTAATCAGCGAAGAACATAAAAAAGATGATTACATCATCAAAGGATGCCAATCAAAAGTGTGGCTTTTTCCCGAAGTAAAAGATGGAAAAGTGTATTTCACTGCCGATAGTGATGCTATCATTACAAAAGGACTGGTGAGTTTGATGGTAAAGGTGCTATCTGGTCATACAGCAAAAGAAATTGTGGATGCTGATTTATACTTTATTGATCAGATAGGTCTAAATGAACACCTTTCACCCACTCGTGCTAATGGATTGCTATCGATGGTGAAACAAATGAAATTGTACGCTTTGGCTTTACAGGCGAGGGGATAAAAATATCTTTGAACATTAACGATTGAATACATAAAAAAATCCCGATGT
>NZ_DJTA01000001.1:54042-81067 GCF_002440335.1 Sphingobacterium sp. UBA6320
ACATCGGGATTTTTTTATGTATAAGCTACTTTATTACACTTCTAATAATAAACGAGCAGGATCTTCTAATAGTTGTTTTACACGTACTAAGAAGCTTACAGACTCACGACCATCAATAACACGGTGATCATAAGAAAGAGCGATATACATCATTGGACGGATGACCACTTGACCATTTTCAGCAACTGGACGTTGAATGATATTGTGCATACCTAAAATAGCAGATTGAGGAGCATTGATAATCGGAGTTGACATCATTGAACCAAATACACCACCATTAGTGATAGTAAATGTACCACCAGTCATTTCATCAATCGTTAATTTATTGTCACGTGCTTTTACAGCTAATGCTCCAATTCCTTTTTCGATTTCATGTAATGACATCGATTCCGCATTTCTAAGTACAGGAACTACAAGTCCTTTAGGAGCAGAAACTGCAATTGAAATATCTGCAAAATCAGAATATACCAATTCGTTTTCTTCGATTCTAGCATTTACAGCAGGCCACTCTTTTAAAGCAGTTGTTACTGCTTTAGTGAAAAATGACATAAATCCAAGACCTACACCATGTTTTTCTTTAAAGGTATCTTTGTATTTAGCGCGTAAATCCATGATCGGCTGCATGTTGACTTCATTAAAAGTCGTTAACATAGCCGTTTCATTTTTTACAGAAACTAAACGTTTTGCAATCGTTTTGCGTAGAGAAGTCATTTTTTCACGACGCTCATTACGAGAACCAGCTACAGCAACCGGAGCAGCAGCTTTCGGAGCTTCTTTAGCAGGCGCAACAGCTTTAGGAGCTACTTGTGCTTTTTCAGCATCTTCTTTTGTGATACGCCCTTCTTTACCTGTGCCTTTAATAGTTGCAGGATCAATTCCTTTTTCTCTTAAAATTTTTGCCGCAGCGGGAGAAGCTGTACCAGCAGCATAAGAATCAGGATTCTCATCAGCTACATTTGCTGTTGCGGCAGGTGCACTCGCTTTTTCTTCAGCAGCAGCAGGTTTTGCATCACCAGTAGGAGCACCACCTTCTTCGATAGTACATACTACAGCACCAATTTCTAAAGTATCTCCTTCTTGAGCAATGATTCTTAAGATACCTGCTTTTTCAGCTGGTAATTCGAAAGTTGCTTTGTCAGATTCCAATTCCGCGATGTTTTCGTCCATTTCAACGTAATCGCCATCTTGTTTCAACCACTGTGACAAGGTTACCTCAGTAATGGATTCACCTACGGTTGGTACTTTAATTTCTAAGCTCATATATAATGTTCTTTACAGACAATTGCGTCTTTTTGATAAAAGACGCAATTGGATAAAAATAGTTTTTATTCGAATGATTTATTTAAAATTTCAGCTTGTTGTGCTACGTGTTGTTTCATGTAGCCTGTTGCTGTACTTCCACTTTCTTTACGTGCAACAAAACCAGTGAAAGCAATTTCGGTATTCATTAGTTTACGACAATAGTAAGACCAAGCTCCCATATTTTCGTTTTCTTCCTGAACCCACACAAATTGAGTTGCTTTATTATATTTTTTGCGAATTGCCTTCAATTGTTCCTCAGGAATAGGGAATAGTTGTTCCAATCTCACAATGGCAATATCTTTACGTTTGTCAACTTCTTGTTTCTCTAATAAATCATAATATACTTTACCAGAACAGAACAATACTCGTTTTACATCTTTTGCGTTTACATTAGTATCATCAATTACTTCTTGGAATGTATTTGAAGTAAAATCTTTTAATGGTGATACTACTTTAGGGTGACGTAATAAAGATTTTGGTGTAAATGCTACTAATGGTTTACGGAATTCGCGAACTTGTTGACGACGTAATAAGTGAAAGTAGTTAGCTGGTGTAGTACAATTTGCTAGGATTAAGTTTTCATTAGCACAAAGCTCTAAGAATCTTTCGATACGAGCAGAAGAGTGCTCTGGGCCTTGTCCTTCCATACCGTGAGGTAATAACATCACTAACCCATTTGAACGCTTCCATTTGGTTTCAGCAGATGATAAATATTGATCCACGATGATCTGTGCACCATTATAGAAATCTCCAAATTGAGCTTCCCATATTGTTAATGCATGCGGATTAGCAGAAGCATAACCATATTCAAAACCTAATACTGCATATTCAGAAAGAAGAGAGTTGTAGATTGAGAATTTGTCTCCACCAGTGATATTTGCCAAAGGTGTATAAGTCTCTTCCGAGTTTTCCAATGTCAACACTGCATGTCTGTGGGAGAATGTACCACGTTGCACGTCTTGACCAGAAATACGAACACGACTTCCTTCATTTAATAATGTAGCGTAAGCCATTAATTCACCCATTGCCCAATCGTAAGAATCTTTTTCAATCATCTTAGCACGATCTTCGAACAAGCGTGAAATTTTACGGAAGAACGTTTTATCAGTTGGAAGTGTTGTAATCTCTTTCGCCAATTGCAAAAATGTCTCATCAGAAACATGAGTTTTGACAGGTGCAAAAGATTCTCCTTTTTTAGCAGGACGTAAACCTTTCCAAGCGCCGGAAAACATTGGAGTTTCTTCTGTTAAGTTAACAACTTCCTTAGATTCCTCTAGTTTTTCTTGTAAAACAGCTTTGAATTCTTTCTCAATTTTTTTAGAGTAAGATTCGTCTATGCTTCCCTCATCAATTAATTTTTTAGCATAAACCTCTTTTGGATTAGGATGCTTTTCGATGAGTTTATATAATAATGGTTGTGTGAACTTCGGTTCATCAGCCTCATTATGACCAAATCTTCTGTAACATAGCAAGTCAATGAAAACGTCAGTTTTGTATTTTTGACGATATTCTACCGCTAATTTAATTGCATATACTAATGCTTCAGCATCATCACCATTTACGTGAAATACAGGAGAAGAAGTTATTTTTGCTACATCAGTACAGTAAGTTCCTGATCTTGCGTCTTTATAGTTTGTTGTAAAACCAATTTGGTTGTTGATAACAATATGGATAGTACCACCAGTTTTGTAACCATCTAATTTAGACATTTGTGTTACTTCGTACACCACACCTTGTCCTGCAATAGCAGCATCACCATGAATAGCAATAGGAGCGATTTTTGAAGAATCTCCCTCATACTTCATGTCAATCTTTGAACGGACCAAACCTTCAACAATCGGATCTACTGTTTCCAAGTGTGACGGATTGGGTGCTAAACTTAAGTGTATTGTTTTACCATCATCGGTTTTAACATCTGTCGAATAACCTAAGTGATATTTAACATCACCACCAAAGTTTACTTCGGGATCTTCAGCATAAGTTTTACCTTCAAATTCTGAGAAAACAGTTTTGTAAGGTTTACCCATGATATTCGTCAAAACATTTAAACGACCGCGATGGGCCATTCCAATAACAAATTCTTGGATACCTAATTCTGAACCTTTTTCAATAACGGCATCTAAAGCAGGAATTAAACTTTCTGCACCTTCTAATGAGAAACGTTTTTGACCTAAGAACTTTGTTCCTAAGAAACTCTCAAAAGCAACTGCATGATTTAATTTATCTAAGATTCTTTTTTTGATGTCTAAAGAATACGTTGGTTTGTTGCGGTCAGCTTCCATACGATCTTGTAACCACTTAATTTTTTCAGGGTTACGGATGTATTTGAATTCTGCACCAATCGAACGACAGTAAGTGTCCTCGATGAGTTGTCTGATATCTTTCAATTTGGCTGGACCTAGGCCAACTTCAACACCAGCATTAAAAATGGTGTCCATGTCTGCTTCAGAAAGACCAAATGTTTCTAATTCTTTTCCAGGGTAATATTTGCGACGCTCACGTACCGGATTTGTTTGTGTAAATAAATGACCACGATCTCTGTAGCCATTAATCATGTTCAATACATTTATTTCCTTTAAAACATGATCTGGTGTTGCATCTGCTGAAACACCAACACTTTCACCTGCGTTTTGACCAAAGTCAAAACCTTCGAAAAATTTTTGCCAGCCAAAATCTACGGATTCTGGATCTTGTTTGTACGCTTGATATAACCCGTCGATATAGCTCGAATCGGCGTTACTCAAATATGTAAGTTTGTCCATCTATTTGAAAAAATATGAATGTGTCAAAGTTAGGAATAAAAATAGAGTTTTAGGTACTGTAATTGATTATTTTAGCGAGGAATATAAATTTTAATGTCGTTTTAATAAAGATTAGAATTATGACGATAAAACATCGATAATCTTTTATTTATTCAAAAAGGACATTAATTTATTTGTCCTAAATAATCTTCTGGAACTTGAATGCCTTTTGGGTAATGCGTGTTAATGAGTTTTTGCCAATCTATCGGCATATTATCTTTCTCGCTTGTGCCTACGCCTGCTATATGTGACCAGTTGCCGTAATTAGTGGCTGGCGAATAATCAAATATATTTTGTTCAAACCAATACGCGCCCTTCAACCAATTGATATTGTATTCTTGTACCAAATAGCTAGAAACAATAATTCGGGCGAAGTAAGGTAAATATCCTGTTTTTTGAAGTAGTTGCATGCTTTGGTTAACAAATTCATTTTCTGTTTCTCCAAATCGCCATTTGTCAAAAAGCAATTGATCGTTCTTACTCATAATCTGCTCTTTCTTAAATCCTTTTTCTTTAAAGAATACATTTGGATATTTTTTTAGCATGAATCTAAAATAATCTCTCCAGAGCAACATATCTATGATTTTATCAAAACGCTTGCTTTTCTTGCCATTTTCTCTTTTTTTGATTTCATGGTATAATTTAATTGGCGATAATGATCCTAAAGCTATAAAAGGTGATAACAATGTGTAATCATGTTCTGAACCTCGTGGATCATCTAATATCATTTGCATCGTCTCTAGACCTAAATCTTCTCCACCTTCGATTAATTTATTACTGACAAGAACAATTTCCTCAGGGCTATAGCCTAATTCTTCTAAAGTGGGAAGGGCTGTTTTTTCGAGATGTGGAGCAGTCATGAAATTAGTTGGATAGTCTGCGGTATTTCGCACAAAACTTTCACGTTCTATTTTCTTTTTGAATGTTGCAAAAGAATTTGGAATATCACGGATCGGAAAAGGTAGATCCTCTTTGTGATATAATGTATGACCAATAATATGTTTTAAATTAATTCTACTTTTCCAGAGTTCTTCCTCAACTTTTTCAGAAATTGTTGTTTCTCTATGAGCAACCTCACGATGATGATACACTTCATCTACTTCATATTTTTGAGCAATACGCGGTATGATATCTTCTGGATATCCGACAAAAGTGATTAAATCACTACCAAGAGATTGTAATTTTTCTTTCAGTGCTTTTACTGTTTCTAACTGAAAAGCAGCTCTTATTACATTGGTATTTAGAAAATCATATTGATTTTTAGCGTAATATCTAGGGTCGAAACAAAATACAGGTATGATAAAGGTACTTTTTGAGGATGCTTCTAAGAATACTTCATTGTCATGAAGCCTTAAATCATTTCTAAACCAAATCAACGCAGCCCTTTTTTCCATACAGATATAATTTTGTTGTACTATTTCCCCCAAGAAAGCATATAGGATGTACAAATATATAAGGTTATTGTTTGTTTTATTGACATTATTGACATATTGACAATAAAAGGACAATAACTAAAAATGTAAAAAAACGGTTTCAATTAAACCTTACTGTATTTTATTTGTTTAATTTGTGATAAAAGAAATTTTAATAATTCATTGATGGATGTATTAATTACAGGTTTAAATACGTATTTGGGAAGACGAGCTGTTAGCCATCTACATAGTGATGAATTTAAGGTTACGGGGCTAGTGCGGAATTTGAAAATTTTTAACAAAAGATTGGATGAATCTGTGACCGCAGATTTATTTGAAATTGATTTATTTAAGACTAACACGCTACCCAAAGATTTTTATCTAGAAGATCTGCAATTAGGAATATACTTTACTCAGGTCCCAGGATTGAACGATCCATTGAATATGCAGATGGAACTTATTTCACTCCGTAATTTTATTGAAGTGTGTAAGCAAAATTCTTGTGATCGAATTGTATACATGGCTCAATTGATGGATTCTTCTTATATAGATGCTATTCAAACATTATTTGAAGAATTTAGGGTCAAATATACGGTGGTATTGAAAAGTAGTGCAATTGGAAAGGGTACAATTTTAAGTGATATTTTTAGCAAATTGGCTAAGAGTAGATATATTCCTTACTGGAACCATATCGGTAGTCTCAAATTTAGCCCCATATCCTTATTGGATGTTTACCGTTGGATTAGGGTAATGCCGTGGAAGCATGATTTTATTAGTGAAGTTATTTATTTAGGTGGGGACGAGTGTTTAGATTATAAGCAACTTTTCTCGCGTTATATGCAAGTAAATCATCCAGGTGGAACGTACCGAACGGTCTCTATTAGCAAGTGGATGGTTAAATTATTTTATACCCGTTTTTACAATATCCATAAAGAAAATTTTGATGAATTTCGACGGATTATGAAGTATGAGTCTGACGTTGACAATACAAGTTGGTCTAGCAAAGTTCATTTTACTTTTACAAGTATGCATCGTAATTTTTTGATTGATAAATAATATTACTGAAGGTGTCATTTAAACTTTATCCTGCCAATTATTCTGTTATTTTTGTAGTAGAATAATAAAAAGAGGGCGTTATGGGGTATAAAAGTTTAGCAGAGTGTGTTGCCGACTTAGAGCAGCATGGACATCTAATTCGTATCAAGGAGGAGGTAGATCCTTATCTTGAGATGGCGTCAATACATATGCGTGTATATGACGTCGAGGGTCCAGCTTTATATTTTGAAAATATAAAAGGTTCTGATTTTCCTGCTGTTTCAAATCTATTTGGCACTTTGAATCGCTCTAAATTTATGTTTAGAGATACACTTGACCATATAAAAAAATTGGTCGATGTCAAAATGGATCCTACATCGGTCTTAAAAAATCCATTCAAATATTTAAGTTCTTCCGCTGTTGCACTAGGAGCGTTGCCCTGGAAAAAGAAAACTAATGCTCCCATTTTATATGGAAAAACAGCAATTAGCAAGCTTCCTCAGATAATTAACTGGCCTATGGATGGCGGAGCTTTTGTGACTATGCCTCAGGTTTATACCGAGGATATTACGAAACCGGGTATTATGCAGGCTAATCTTGGTATGTATCGTATACAGCTTTCGGGTAATGATTATATTCAAGATAAGGAAATTGGTCTACATTACCAATTGCATCGGGGGATTGGTATTCATCAGCAGAAAGCAAATCAATTAGGAAAACCTCTAAAAGTCAGTATTTTCATTGGTGGTCCACCGTCACATCCGCTTTCAGCAGTTATGCCTTTGCCTGAGGGATTATCTGAAATGATTTTTGCCGGAGCTTTAGGTAATCGTAGATTTCGTTATTTCTATGATAAGGAAGGTTTTTGTGTCTCTTCAGATGCTGACTTTGTTATAACGGGTACTGTTTATCCGAATGAAACGAAACCTGAGGGACCATTTGGTGATCATATCGGTTATTATAGTTTGACACATCCTTTTCCATTGATGAAGGTTCATAACGTCTATCACAAGAAGGATCCTATCTGGTCATTTACAGTTGTCGGAAGGCCTCCTCAGGAGGACACTAGTTTTGGTAATTTGATCCATGAAATTACAGGAGCAGCTATCCCTAAAGAGATCAATGGTTTGCAAGCGGTCCATGCTGTAGATGCTGCAGGAGTACATCCATTGCTTTTTGCGATAGGTCGAGAAAGTTATACACCTTATCAAAAAGTAGATCGTCCGCAAGAAATTTTGACTATCGCAAGTCAAGCTTTAGGTAAAAATCAGCTGAGTTTGGCAAAGTATTTATTTATAGCAGCAATTGAAGATGATCCATCATTGGATATTTATAATGTTGCAGGATTTTTTATGCATATGTTGGAAAGAATTGATTTAACGCGAGATTTGCACTTTCATACCAATACAACCATAGATACTCTAGATTATTCTGGAGATGGACTCAATGCTGGATCAAAGGTTGTTTTTGCGGCCGCAGGTTCAAAGAAAAGATCGTTAAGTAAGGAGATTCCGGCTGGTTTAGCGATCCCAAGGCCATTTAACAATGTTAAAATGGCTATGCCGGGAATTGTTGTAGTCGATGGAGCAGCATTTACATCTTATGAACAGGAAGAAACGATCTTAAAAAACTGGTGTGATGCTATGAAAGATGAAGAATTTTCAGGAATTCAGATGATTGTCTTGGCTGATGATGCAGACTTTACGGCAGCAAATGAGAATAATTTTGTTTGGGTCACTTTTACTAGATCAAACCCAGCATATGATATTTACGGTGTCAATAGTTTTACCAAATACAAACATTGGGGTTGTCACGGACCTCTTATTATTGATGCTAGACGTAAACCACACCATGCGCCAGATTTGATTAAGGATCCTGCAGTAGAGAAAAGAGTGGATAATTTAGGGGCAAAAGGCGGCTCATTATATGGGATCATATAAGAGTTTAATAAATCAGGTGTCAGTTATATCATTACAGACCCTAATTTAATTAGATTAAAAGGAACGCTTCTAAATAGCTAGTAAATTGCAAAAAGTCATTTGATTATTCCTAGGTTTGTATAGGAAAATATTTATAAAATAGCTATGTCAAAGACAAAACTTACGATCAATAATAATGGTTCGGTAAAAATAGAAGGTGATTTCGAAATCGTTGATAGAAATGGAGATGCTTATGGTTTACAGGGCAGAACAGTGCTCTCCATCTGTCGTTGTGGATTATCCAAGAATAAACCTTTTTGCGATGGTGCTCATAATGGACATTTTGAACATGAAGCGATCGCTTTCGACCTTCCTCCAAAAAAAGTATAAAAGCGCTGAGTAATCTTAAGGATTAAGATTCTTTTTAATAAAAAACACCCATTTGTGCTTCATTGTTACAAATGGGTGTTTTTATTATATTTATCCTTGTTATGATTATCGATTAAAACTTCAGTCGCAATAACACTTGTTTTTACATCTTTTTAATTTGTTATCCATAATCGTCAAGTCAACGAATATTTTTATTCTATTTCCCATATTCACCTCAAAGTCTTCCGTAATTACTCTATTACAGACCTGTGATCTTATATTTTTTAATGGATATTATGCCATTTGCTTAGACGTGTTGATTTGTCTATTATTTAAGATTGAGAGGTCCAATACGACAGTGATATTGTGTAGTATTACTCAGCATTAAGGCTGCATCATATTGATCAATCATAAAGTTATAATAGTGTAATTATAGAGGGTTCCTATAGGGTTGATATAGGTAAAACTCTATATAACCTCTATTATTCCCGTAGAATAATATAATAAATACTGGTTTTGATAAGAATATGGCTCCAATATGATATTAGCTTATTAAGGTGATCGCATTAATAGAATTATTTATTGCCTGTAAAAGACCATAGTCATACACGGTAGTCTAAGAAGAGCGTCCAAATTTTTCTTGCGAATATGGAATTGCTATTTATCGTTCGGAATAGTAAATGAAAAGATATGGCAAAAAATCTTAGTCGAACGGATCAAGGTTTCTGCGGAGTGTTAGGGATAAGTACATGATCCTGTAAAGGGGGGAGGTTAAAAATCATTAACCAAAGCTATCCGCTTTGCTTATTTCTTCTGTTGTGAATGTTTTTTTGTTTGATCAAGTTCAGGAGGGGACGCTATAAACAACAAAAGCCCAAATTGCTTTGGGTTTTATTTTTTTTGCCAAATTGTCTCAAAGTATTCGCAGACAAGTTTCATGTCCTGAAAAGGTTTTAAGCCGAGATCACTCAGTTCTCTTGTGTAATAATCCCAATGAACCCTTTGCCAATAGCTTAAACTTCTGTCTCCTTCACCTTCAATGAAAGCATATTCAGCTATGATATCTTTATATTTTACAATCTCTACTTTAACGGTTTTGGTGATTGCTTTGGGCATTCCATGCCAATCGGTGACGATAGACAGGTCTCCGATAGCAGGTAGTTTCTCTTTATTTATTTCCAACCCAGATAAGGAATGTGTTGTAGCTCGTTTAATACCTTTTCGTACAAGTTCGGCACATTCGTGTGCATCCTTTGCATTGTCACAAAAGTAATAAGACTGTGGAATTTCTAACTTTTTATATTCCGGCATTTCATGCTGAAATTCCTCCCAGTATTTATTTAAAATGATGTTTCGCATACACTATTTATATTTCTTCTGTAATAGATTGGCCAGATGAACGGTTGCTGTTGTTAAAATCTACTATATTTTTCTATTTAAATCTTCATAGTGCAAAACTTGCGGAAAAGGATCGTAATAGTCATGCAATAAGGTTTTCCATTTTTGGTATTGTGATGACTGACGGAATCCGATTTCATGCGCTTCGACGGAAACCCATTCAACCAATAAGATATATTGATTATCTACTTCTAAACATTTCATCAGTGAATGTTTTATATATCCCTTAATGGAAGATATGTATTGTTCTGCTATTTGAAAATCCAGTTCAAATTGTTTGGATCTTCCAGATTTTACCTTTAATATGGCGACTTCTAATATCACGATTTGTATTTTTTTAGTTCATGTTTCTTTATTTCAAATAAAGTTTGAAATCTGCTCATATTCTATCAGGGAGAATATGGGCAGATCGCCATTACCCATCAAATGATGTTATTTAAATAACAGCGGTGCTAGTTCGCGCAAGCTACGGCGCCAAGTCTGAAATTCATGTCCAGTATTTGGTGATACGTAAGACACGGCGTTAACGCCAGCTTTTTTTAGTTCATCAACCGCTTGTTTTACTCTATCTGGATTTTCTCTACTGCCAGAACTGAGAAATATCAGTTTTACATCCGGTTTATGAGCTAAATCGGATGCGGCGTATGTACCTCCACTTAATAATGCGTAGTGTGCGAAGACTTTTGGATTACGTAGTGTGATCATTTTTGTCTCCATTCCACCCATTGATAATCCCGCCATGGCACGGTTTGTCTTATCCGTTAATGTTCTAAAGTTAGCATCGACATAAGGTATTAGTTCTTTAATTAAAACGGTTTCGAATTCTTCGATTTTAAATTCATTGATTTTTCCCCATTTCACTTCATTAGTCATACCATAGGTCATGACAATGATGAATGGTTTTATTTTTCCTTCGGCAATCATATTATCCATGATTAGATTTGCTTTTCCTTGATTAGACCACGCCGTTTCATCTTCACCCCAACCGTGTTGTAGATATAAAACGGGATACCGCTTATTGATGTCTTTACTATAGCTTGGCGGTGTATAGACAAATGCTCTACGAGAAGTGTTTGTACTAGGGGAGGGGAATAATATTTGAGATACCTGTCCATGCGGCACATCTTTGACTGCATAAAAATCTTCATCAGGTGCTGGAATTTCTATCCCACTTTCCCAGCGTACAGATCCATAGTAATTCATCGATCCTGGATCGTTGAATTTTCCTCCATCTACCGTAATGTTATAGTAATGGAATCCTTCATCCATTGGACCTTCTGTAGTGCCTGTAAAGAATCCATCATTTTGTTTTTGTAGGACTGTGCCACTTCCTCCGCCTAAACCTAAGCTTACCCGTACACTGTCTGCTTTTGGTGCGTGTATTTTAAATCTGGCGTACCCCTGCGAGTTAACCTGTGGGAAGAGTTGTCCTGGTTGATTAGTTGTTGCTGGTTTAAAATTCTCTTTTAAAGATTGAGCAGATAGCATATTACTGATGAATAAGCCTGAAAGGAGAATAATTAGTTTTGTCATTAGAATAAAGGTCGTTTTATATAATAGGTTGTAATTGTTAACTAAATATAAGGTTTTTTATTAGCATATGAAAAAACGAAATAAGAAAGATCAGTACTGTTCTAAAAACGTGAAAAAATGGCGATACATACAAATTCTAAAATTTAAGCAGTGAAATTTAAGCCGTCTTAAATTATTTATCAAAGTAAAGATGTCTTTAAGGTTGCTATAAGTTAACATTTTTCTATTTATTTCGTTACCTTGCACGGTAACGAAAGGCGTTGTGATGTATTTTTTGAGAGGATATGAGTAAAGGAAAAGTGTATGAGTCAGCTTTTTAGGATGAGAGATATTAGAGTAAATTACATGTTTAATTATTAACGATGAAGAAGTTGTTGTTTTTGTTTTCTGTTTTGTTTTTTTCGATTAATGTCCAAGCACAATTGATAGACCGATTGAATAGTAATGAAAATAAGTTTTTAATGGAGCTTCTTTTTTCACGAGGTAATAAAATTGATAATAATCGAATAGAGTATGATATTCACAATCGAATTAGCCGCATTGGGGATAAACGAATAGAGTATGATATTCAAGACAGGGTAAGGCAAATTGGTGATGAGCGGGTTGAATACGATATCCAAGACAGGGTAAGGCAAATTGGTGATGAGCGGGTTGAATACGATATCCAAGACAGGGTTAGACAAATTGGTGATAAACGGATAGAATATGATATTCACAATAGGGTTCGTCAAATCGGTGATAAGCGGGTTGAATATGATATCAATGATAGAGTTCGCCAAATTGGAGAGAGGCGGATTGATTATGATATTCACAATCGGGTTCGCCAAATTGGAGATAAACAGATTGATTATGATATCAATGGTAGAGTTCGTCAAATAGGTGATGAGCGGGTTGAATACGATATCAATGGTAGAGTTCGTCAAATAGGTGATGAGCGGGTTGAATACGATATCAATGGTAGAGTTCGTCAAATTGGAGATAAACGGATAGAATATGATATAAACGGAAAGGTTCGTCAAATTG
This sequence comes from Sphingobacterium sp. UBA6320, assembly GCF_002440335.1. Taxonomy (NCBI): domain Bacteria; kingdom Pseudomonadati; phylum Bacteroidota; class Sphingobacteriia; order Sphingobacteriales; family Sphingobacteriaceae; genus Sphingobacterium; species Sphingobacterium sp. UBA6320. The sequence goes on from NZ_DJTA01000001.1 coordinate 66,835, forward strand.
AAAGCGATACCTTGGTCCTATATAAAATGATTGAAAATTATAATAGAAAGTAAATTTATTTGGATTCACCCCAAGTGCTGAGATACTCTATCGATAGTGTAATTGAAACAATTTTTTTGTTTTTATAATCTATCATATAGTTGTTATAGATTTTCGTTATGTAAAACTTGCGAAAAATGATTTTAATAGTTGTGCAGCAAGGCTTTCCATCGTTCGTTTTGTGGTGAGATGACGAGATCCAACTTCATGCGCTTCAAGTGAAATCCATTCCAATAATAAGAGATATTGGTTGAAATCCACCTGTATCTATAACTCCCCAATCTTGGAATAGAGCTCCTTTTCCTTAGAATTATCAAGAACGGAAGATTTCTCTGAAGTAAAAGCGGATTCCGCATTACCTAGAACATTTCCGTTTCAAGGTTTTGATCTGCGTTGGGTACAATTCATATTTAATCGCTAACTACTCAATAATCTGTTGCTCATTAGTAGCTTCTATGTTAACCTTTGACTTAAAGTTTGTACTGAAATTCCTTCCTTCTTTTTTCATTGTCAATCGCTAATTTAAATATTTATGCAATTGTCTAGCAATTTGATAGTGTGATAACAAAAGAAAAACCCTACAAATTGTACAATTTGTAGGGTTTTAATACTTTTTCCTTGTTAGGATGCGAAGCGCTCGGGATTATTACATGATCCCTTAAAGGGGGGGGGGAGGCTTCATCATAAAATAAAGCCATTCGCTTTGTTCATTTACTTTGTTGTTTATGTCTTATTGTTGGAGCAAGCTCCCAAAAGTCTATTAACAACAAAAGCCCAAATTCCTTTGGGCTTTATTTTTTATTGGCGGAGAGCGAGGGATTCGAACCCCCGGACCTATGACAGTCAACAGTTTTCAAGACTGCCGCATTCGACCACTCTGCCAGCTCTCCGCGACAAAAGTACAAATTTTAAGGTTGCAACCAAATTTATTTTTGCATTTCAAGGCCTTTTGAGCTCATTTAAATTGTATGTTGTTGTTTTTTAGTTAGTTTAATTTTGATTTTTTTCTTTAAATCTTTATCCCTAGTTTGCAATCATGGAGAAGGATTATACTTTACTACGATCATCACTAATGGAATCATGTAAAATGCATGTTGAAGATCGGATTGCAAATTTGGAATTGGCTTTAAAATCGGCTCATGAAGCAAGTACTGATGATACCAAAAGTAGTGCAGGAGATAAATATGAGACCACGCGTGAAATGATGCAACAGGACATTGCCAGATGTCAGATGCAACTTGCTGAGGCAAAAAAGGATGAGTTAATATTAAATAATCTTGTTGAACCAAACCATACTGATTTTGTTCAAAATGGCAGTATTGTGAAGACTAATTTGGGTATTTATTTTATTGCGATTAGTATTGGTGTTGTCAAGATCGATGATAAGAAGGTATTCGTTATCTCAAATCAATCTCCTATTGGAAAGTTGTTATTAAGAAAGAAGGTCGGAGAGTCATTTGTCTTTAATCATGTAGAACAACATCTACTTTCTATAAATTAGTATTTAAATCGAAACCATTTACTCTTTTAATTGTTAACTTTAAGTATCTATATAGGATAATTTAGGCTTTTAAAAAATAATAAAAACTGTGATTATGAAGTTAAAAAGAGTATTCCCAATGTTAATGATGGCGGGCACTTTAGTTGCTGCAATGCCTTCTTGTAAATCTAAAGTTTCTGATGCTGATTTGAAAGCAAAGGTAGAAACAGTAATTAATGGTCATCAAGGTATCACAACTTCTGTTAAAGATGGAGTTGTTACTTTGGAAGGTTTCGCTTCTTCAGAAGCTGAAAAAATACAGATTGAGGCTGATGTTAAAGCAGCTGATAAATCAATCAAATCTGTTGTTAATAATATTATAGTGCAAGTTACGGCTCCAGCAGCAATATCTGTTAATACTGTTGATGAATCTTTAGCGAAAGGTATTGTTGATGCGACAAAAGATTTTCCGACGGTACAAGCAACCGTGAAAGATGGTGTCATCACCGTGACAGGAACTATTGAAAAAGCAAAATTAGTAACGTTAAAACAGGCTTTGGACAATTTACATCCTAAGAAAGTGGACCTTAGTGCAGTTGTAACTAAATAATTATTTCAAACTCGAATATCATGGCTTTACAAGAAAAATATAAAGTATTATTAGATACTGCAAGATCATTGGGCACTACGGATTTAAATTTTGTTGAACAGGATGGTGTTCTTCAAATTAGAGGAACAGCACCATCTGCTGATGTGAAAAATAAATTATGGGAAGTATATGGAAATATAGATCCTAATTTTGCAGCTGGAGATGTCGTTATGGATGTCAATGTTGCTACGGAGGTCCCTGGTAGCCAAGTAAAGGTTATTACGGATAATTCAAATCTGAATATTCGTAAAGGACCTGGCACGGATCAGCCTATTGTAGGAAAAGCAGCTAAAGACGAAATTATAACGTTGATTAGTAAAGCAAATGACCAGTGGTGGCTGGTGCGTACTAAAGATAATGAAGAAGGATATTGCTACGCACAATACTTGCAAACGGTTTAAGTTTATTTTTAAGTTTAACAAAGCCTGAAATAATTCTATTTTAGGCTTTGTTATTTTTGAATGGTTGTAGCGAGAATTTGACAATAATTAGGCTTGTACTAACTAATTGTAATATCATTTGAAACATTGTTATCTTTGACTTTTTAAGCAATTTCTTAATTATATTATGCGAAATTTAGTGCTTGTATATTTTTTATTTATACTATCATTCACCTCTTGTCAAACTAAGGCCCCTACTTTTGGAGATCTTTTAGCGACATCATTAGATCAAAAGCTATTTAAAGATTTTGATAGTATTGCCTACTTCAATGCCATTCAAATTGAATTGAAAAATAAAAATTCCCATTTATTTAATCCGAGATGGATGAGTGAAATTGCTGATTCATCTCGGGGTTTTACATGGATTCACAATCAATTACTTACTGGTGGTACAGATACATTGTTGCATTATCTAGAAAAATCTGATGAACATGGTGTTAATCCTTCAATTTTTCATACAGAAGAAATTCGCAAGGCACTTAATCGTCTTCAAAGCAAGGAAATTACAGAGTTGAATGAAGCTTATACGATATTGGCCAAAATAGAGCTTCTCTCTTCTGATGCTTTAGTAGCCTATCTTAATATACTCGAAAATGGACTCGTAAATCCTAAGAAACTCTATGGAAGATATTTTGTTGGGCATAATCGTTACACTTTAAAGAAAGCAAAACAGGTGTTGGACAGTACGTTAAATGTTGCTCAGATCGCTCGAGAAGCCCATCCTAAAAATGGTTTTTACAAAAAGTTTCAACAACTCTTGATAGCAGGAAATTTGAGTAAGGAAAATCGTACTGATGTGCTGATGAGTATGGAACGTTTACGCTGGATGGGACAAGATTTTCCGGATAAATATGTATTCGTCAATATTCCAGAAATGAAATTGCGAATGATTGAAGATGGTGCTATAAAGCAAATTATGAATGTTTGCGTAGGGGAAACTGAAAATAAAGCCTTCTCTAAAACAGGACAAAATCATGAAACACCGATGATGAGTGGCACGCTAGATCGGATGCAAGTAAATCCAGTATGGAATATTCCTAAAAGTATTGTAAAGAAGGAATTACTAAATAGTGTTCGGGCTAATCCAGGATATTTGGAAAGTCGAAATATGGTTGTCTACAATTTAAAAGGACAAATTGTAGATCCATATACGATTAATTGGCAAGCTGACTCCGTCGAGAATTTTAAATTTAAACAAAATCCCGGTTTTGATAATTCACTGGGAAACATCAAGTTTATTTTTGCAAATCCTTATGCCATTTATTTACATGATACACCTGCTAAACAAAAATTTAAAGCTAGTAACCGTGCACTAAGTCATGGTTGTGTTCGTGTAGAAGATCCAGCTAGCTTAGCCTCTTTTTTAGTTAATAATGAAAAAGAAGCAGCTAAAATTGCAACTGAAATAAAAGACTCTATTAACAACTCCAGATGGGTAAAAATGAAAACAGGTATCCCAGTTTTCTTGTCTTACTATACTACTTGGTTAGATGAAAATAATAAAATTGAGCAGTTTCCAGATATTTATGGATATGATGATAGATTGAGATTAGCTATGAAAAAATATCTGAATTAAAGTTTAAAATAAAAATTAAAGTCCCTTTTCTTTAATAAGCGAAGGGACTTTAATTTTATTCAGATTTGCTTTTACTAGCTTTTTTTGTTTTCTTTTCAGCTCGTTTTTCTTTTAGCGTCTTTTCAGCTTTCTTTTTATCATTCTTTACTGCATTTTGTTCTTTTGCCATAACAGTTATGTTTAAGTGAATAATAACATTTCTTACTAAAGCTACTGATAATAAATAAGATTATGCCAATATTAGCACATTTTAATAATATAATAAGACTTTTGTACGTTGTTGAAAATAAATAATGTACTTCGTACTTCCTATTGGAGTATTGAGATTAAACTTTAATCCACTGTCAAAGTCATAGTTAGTGGATTTTTATAATTTTAAACAAATGAAGAAACAATTTCTAGGTAAAGCATTGGCTTTATTTGAAGGATTCAGAAAACATAAAATTACAACAGCAGATTTAGAAGCTGCTGAGTTAAAAGCAAAAAAATTAGATGTTCGAAAAGAAGACTTTCAAATTTTAATTGCTATGTGTAAAGATACATTTGCAGGTAAATATAAAATGAATAAGTGGAACTTATCTGTCATTGTTGCTACTATTGTATATGTAATATCGCCATTAGATGCCATTCCAGATGTAATTCCTGTTTTGGGATGGGTAGATGATATAACTATTATTGGTTATGCAGTTGCCAAACTATCGGACGAAATATTACAATATAAGTTGTTTAGGAAACAAATACTAATGAATCAAAGTTAATACTTAAATTTACTGTTTTTGATGAGCCCTTGTTAAGATAATTTTCAAGGGCTCTGTTTTGGCTTGTAAATTCTAATTTATTTTAGCATTATTTAATTTTTATTTTTTGTTTTAATTTAGCTTTTAAAATTATTTAAATTTTATTTGCATTTGTAAACTGTTGTTTTTCATTTAGTTATATCTGTGTAATTTAAACAATAAGCTAAATTTTGTTTGTATCTATCTATTAAATTTAGCTAGATTTGGACAATATTTTAAAACAAAAGTATGACTTTATCAAAGATTAAACAGTTAGCTACTTTAGGAATCCACCAACCTAAGGAAGTATTTTGTCAATTGGATAGAACTGCTCTTATTGCGCATGCTATCCAAAAAGGAGAAGCTTCTCTTGCCGAAAATGGAGCTTTGAATATTTTGACTGGGAAATTTACGGGAAGATCGCCAAAAGATCGATATATCGTAAAAGATGAAATCACTGAAAACAGAGTTTTTTGGAATGAAGTTAACCAAGCAATTACTCAAGGAACCTTTAACGAATTGTATGATTTGACTACCGAATATTTGTCGGCTAAGGAACTTTATGTTAGAGACTGTCAAGTTGTATCGAGTGAGGATCTAGCAAAACACATTCTGGTTGTATCCACAAAAGCTACTCAGGATCTTTTTGCTGCTAATATGTTTATCGAAAACCCTGATATTGAAAATAGGGAAGTGGATTGGACAGTGCTAGTCGCCTCTGATCTTCAAATTTCAAATCATCAGGAATTGGGACTTCATGCTGCTAATTGTGTTGCTATTGATTTTACCCGTCACGTTGTTTTGGTTATTGGTACTGGTTACACCGGTGAAATTAAAAAGAGTATTTTTTCAGTTCTCAATTTTATTTTACCAGTTGAAGATGAAGTTTTATCGATGCACTGTTCTGCTAATGTAGGAAAAGATGGTGACACCGCTTTATTTTTTGGTTTAAGTGGTACGGGTAAGACAACTTTATCGGCAGATGTAAACCGTTATTTGGTAGGGGATGACGAACACGGTTGGTCGGACCGTGGTGTATTTAATTTTGAAGGAGGTTGTTACGCAAAATGTTTAGGATTGGACCCTAAGCATGAACCAGAAATTTGTGGTGCAATTAAGTCAGGTTCACTCTTAGAAAATATTAAATTTTATGAAGGTACGACTATACCTAATTTTCAGGATGATAGCATTACTGAAAATATGCGTGTTTCATACCCATTGTCTTATATCTCCTCTTATAGGGAAGTTAGATTGGTTGATGCTCCTAATAATATTTTCTTTCTGTCAGCGGATGCATTTGGTGTATTGCCTCCTATCTCAAAGCTGACAGTAGAACAAGCGATGTATTATTTTATTAATGGCTATACGGCTAAGGTGGCAGGTACGGAAATGGGTGTCTCAAAGCCAACGGCGACGTTTTCAGCTTGTTTTGGACAAGCATTTATGCCTTTGCATCCTATGGAATATGCCGAACTACTGCGAGATCGATTGAAAAAAAATCCTGATACAAAAGTTTGGTTGGTGAATACGGGGTGGATTGGAGGTCCTTATGGTATCGGTCGGAGAATCAAATTATCTTATACACGCAGTTTGATTCAAGCAGCATTGTCTGGCGAACTGGAAGAGTATCCAATGGAAGTACATCCCATATTTGGATTAAAATACCCTACATTTTGTCAAGATGTGCCACAGCAGGTTTTAGGGGCTAAACAACTGTGGAACAATGATGAGGCTTATGACGAACAGGCAAAGGCACTCAAATCACTTTTTGAAAATAACTTTAAAAAGTATCAAGATACCTACTTTACAACGGTTTAATATAGAGGTGATTTTAAATCAATAATTGATATATGAAAACGTTAGGTCAATTTATTATTGAAAAGCAGGCAGATTTTCCATTTGCAAAAGGAGAGCTATCTCGATTACTTCGCGATATCGCTATTGCAGCAAAGTTGGTTAATCGAGAAGTGAACAAAGCTGGGTTAGCTGATTTACTTGGCGCTCATGGCGATATGAATATACAGGGTGAGGTACAGCAAAAGTTAGATGTATACGCCGATGTTCAATTTATATCAGCGCTGCAAAGAGGGGGAGAGTGCTGTTATTTAGCTTCGGAGGAACATGAGTTAGGCATTGATCTATCCAATGATTATGTTTCTAAAAATGCGAAATATATGGTCTGTATAGATCCCTTAGATGGATCATCAAATATAGATGTGAATGTTTCAGTGGGGACCATCTTTTCTATTTATAGAAGAGCAGGTGCAGATCAAGTAACCATGGCAGATGAATTGCTACAGCAAGGAAAAAAACAAGTGGCAGCTGGATATATAATTTATGGCTCATCAACGATGCTCGTTTATACAACGGGCAATGGCGTGAATGGATTTACTTTAGATCCTTCAATAGGTGAGTTTTGTTTATCTCATCCCAATATGAAAATTCCGGAACATGGACAGATTTATTCGATTAATGAAGGTAATTACATCAAATTTCCGCAAGCGATCAAGAATTATATCAAATATTGTCAAATCGAAGACTCTGGTACCAATCGACCTTATACTTCGCGCTATATAGGTTCTATGGTTGCTGACATTCACCGTAATTTGATTCGTGGGGGAGTTTTTATTTATCCTGAGACGTTATCCTTTCCTAAAGGAAAGTTACGCTTGATGTATGAGTGCAACCCGATGGCTTTTATTATCGAACAAGCGGGAGGAAAGGCTACGACTGGTAGTGATCGTATCTTAGATATCCAACCTACAGAATTACATCAGCGTGTTCCCATAGTGATTGGCAGTAAAAAAATGGTGGAGCAGGTAGAATATTTTTATAGTATGGAACTTGAATCTGCGTTAAATGCTTAAAAAAATAGGTGATTGATGTTCTTTATTTACATCTCCTTTCTTTAAATTTGATTTCATATTTAAGTCGGGTCGTTGTTGTATGCAAAAGATTGTAAGAGTCATTGTGATATGCTTTGTTTGTATCAGCTTTCAACAAGCTACTGCGCAAACAAAGTCAACTGTAGAGAAAGATACGTTGTCATTTCCATATCATCCAGAAGCGAATGCAGAAGAGGAGTTAGATCAATTGATTCATGAGGCAGCTAAAGAATCTAAGCATATCATTATTCAAGCAGGTGGTAATTGGTGTATCTGGTGTTTGAGATTCAATGATTATATTCATAAGACAGCAGATATAAATCATTATCTACAAAACAATTATTTATATTATCATCTCAATTATTCTAAAGAGAATAAAAATGAGAACGTGTTTAATAAATATGTTCCAGATTCATTAAAATTAGGTTATCCTTTTTTTATTGTTTTAGATAGCGAAGGAAAGGTGCTCAAAATTCAAGAAAGTGGTGCACTGGAGGATGGCAAAAGTTATAATAAAGATAAGGTAATGGAATTTTTTAGAACTTGGGCTAAAAAATAATTGTTCAGTGAATATGTAAAGGCTTTAGGATTTTATTCTAAAGCCTTTTTTGTTTAGATAAAGATCGTTTATCGTATTAAAGCTTAATATCTTTTTATGGATAATAACATCCTTATTATTTTATACCGACAATTTAGTTAGTTTTGCGAACTTATTCTCTTCATATTTTGTTAAAGAGATATTCTTGTCGGTAAAGGCGAGCACTATTTATGATAGATTGGAATGGAACAAAAATTGAGAATATTTGATTTGGCAGATCGTCAATTGGAATTATATCCAAATTTAGCCATGTTTTCTAGTAAAACAGATGGAGATTGGAATGCTTTAACTACTTCAGAATTTGTAAGTAAAGTCAATGCTATTTCAAAAGGATTAATTGAACTAGGAGTCAAGCCTAATGAAAAAGTTGGTTTAATTGCAGAAAGTGGTATACACTGGCATATTGTGGATTTTGCTATTCAACAAATAGGTGCAGTTGTAGTCGCTATATATCCCAATATAACTGATGCCGATTATCAATATATATTTAATGATGCAGAAATTCGGGTAACTATTGTGAGTACTAAAAGCCTGTATCAAAGGATTGTCAATCTTAAAGACTCTATCTATACATTAAAATATATTTTTTGTATTGAAGAACACGATCAAATCAGAAATTGGAGTGAAATTGTTCAAATTGGCCGACATATAGAGGATCGTGAAGTCCAAAGTCTGAAAGATCAAATCAGATCTACAGACCTCGTGACATTGATTTATACTTCAGGCACAACAGGTAAACCTAAGGGAGTGATGTTATCACATGATAATATTATTGCAAATGTAAGGTCTGCAACTGAGATCACACCATGTAAAGCATATGATAGAGGGTTGACATTTTTACCACCCTGCCATGCCTATGAAAGAATGGTTATCTACACTTATTTTTATCTCGGTATTACTGTTTATATCGCTGAGTCATTTGACAAGATCGGTCAAAATTTAATGGAAATAAGACCTAATATTATGACTGCAGTACCTCGGATTTTGGAGAAGGTATATGAAAAGATCATTAAAAAAGGTCATGATCTGAATGGAATAAAACGCAAGATATTTGACTGGGCCGTATCGGTTGGAGAAAAATATGATCCTGTTCCTGAAAATAGAAGTTTTCTATATGACCTGAAATTAAATTTAGCGAGAAAACTTGTATTGAATAAATGGTATGAAGGTCTTGGAGGTTCATTACAAACAGTTGCGTCTGGCAGCGCATCTTTACAGAGTAAATTGATACGTGTATTTTTAGCTGCAGGAATTCCGATTTATGAAGGATATGGTATGACGGAGGCAAGTCCTCTTATTGCTGTTAATCACTATATAAAGGGTATTCGTGTTGGAACTGTTGGTCCCGCAGTGAAGGATGTGCAGATTAAATTGGCGAGCGACGGTGAAATCTTAGTCAAAGGACCGAATGTGATGATGGGGTATTATAAAAATCCAGAGGAAACGAATAAAACCATTATTGATGGATGGCTGTATACTGGAGATATCGGTGTTTGGGAGGATGGGATATTTTTGAAGATTATCGATCGAAAGAAGGAACTTTTTAAAATATCCGGGGGTAAGTACGTGACTCCACAACCTATTGAAAAGAAATTGGTGGAATCAAAGTTTATTGAACAGGCTATGGTGGTGGGCGAGGGGATGAAATTTGCATCTGCTTTTATCGTCCCGGATTATGGACATTTGGTCGATTGGTTTAAATCAGAAGATCCCAGTTTATTGCAATTGTCTAAGACTGATTTTCTAAAGGCGGATAAAGTTATAAAAAAAATAAATCAAGAAGTAAGGATCGCAAATCAGCATTTTGGTAATTGGGAGCAGATCAAGAGGCCGATCATTATTGCTCAGGAATTTACTATTGATGGAGGTGAACTCACGCCGACGCTCAAATTAAAACGGAAAATGATTTTGCAAAAATATAAATATGAATATGATCAACTTTATCACAGTGTGACCGATTGAAAAATTAATGCGTTATACAATCAAAAAATAAAATCTGCGATCTGCATCAGGCTATTGACAAAAGGATCATCATTATTTTAATTTAATGTTCTTTGTAATCTTAGTATGAAGTTTAATTATGAAAAGACAATTGGTGCTTTCAATTTTAATAATATGATTGTTCATGTAGGCTTATCAGATCTCGAATGCTGATCAATAAATAGCAATCAATGATTAGAGTTTGCTTGAGGTTAAATGGCTATACATACCAAGTAATCCAATATAATTGGTGTGAAATAGTGGGGAAATCACTCTTGATTTTTGAACGGAATCAATATAAGTGAAATTTAAAATATTAATTATGAACGATGTAAAAATTTATTGTTAAAAAATATTAGAAACAGTTTTTAAATACCAATAATTGTTCTACTTTTGTAGCACAAACACGGTAGATGTAGCTCAGTTGGTTAGAGCATCGGTTTGTGGTACCGAGGGTCGTGGGTTCGAGCCCCATCATTTACCCAAAGCCAGTACAATATGTACTGGCTTTTGTTTTTTCAAAACTTTCTACTCGCATATACACTAAACATTATCTTTTATTTTTTGTTAACTTTAGCTAAAGAATCTAATGAAAATATACTTTTGTCTTGTTTTTATCTTGATCATTGGTCATGCTTCTATCTTTGCCCAACAAAAGTTACCAAAAGGCTTTAGTTATGTACAAGATATTATACCAGATATCAATTTTGACTTACGCTATTATGGTTCACATAATTTTGTTGGTAAAAAAATTGATGGATATAAATCACCTGTTCTTATTCTAACTACGGCTGCTGCTCAAGCTTTGGAAAAGGTGGAGAAAGAATTAAATAAAAAAGGTATGGCTTTGAAAATTTTTGATGCTTATCGTCCTCAAAAAGCAGTTGATCATTTTAAAAAATGGGCTACAAATGTTAATGATACCTTGGGTAAAAAGGAATTTTATCCTCAGTTAGATAAACGAAATTTATTTAAATTAGGTTTTATAGCAGGTAAGTCTGGACATAGCCGTGGTAGTACGGTTGATCTCACAATAATTACAATCCATGATCGTCAGGAAATAGATATGGGTAGTCCTTTTGATTTTTTTGGTTCTATTTCACATTTTGATAGTCAAGAGATCAATGGTGTCCAAAAACAGAATCGCACATTGTTGAAAAATATCATGTCTAAATATGGTTTTAAAGGTTATGCTAAGGAATGGTGGCATTTCACTTTGATTAATGAACCTTATCAAAAAACTTACTTTGATTTTAATGTTGATTAAGAGTGTTTTTACCAAAATCACCGACCTTTACCCTTGTTATAATTTATATTACATATTAAATGAAACAATCAAAATATATCTTAGTATTATTTTTATTACTTTTTTTTGGAGAAATTGGATTTACACAAATTGTTGTTGATACTAGTAATGCAAAGAAAAGTTCTTCTATTACAGGTAATTCTCGAAATCGTAAAGATTTAAGTCGTCGAGAAAGTCGAGCGCGACGTAGTCACGTTGATAGTTCAATTGTCCAGTCGGATCCAGCTATCGATAGTTTGCGAATGGACCTGTCAAAAATAAATGTTAAATATATTACGAATATCCGTGCGGCCGCATTAGAAAATGAGGCTATACACAAGCGTGATCTTCGGACACAATTTATTGAAAAGGTCAATGCTTTTGTGGGAACTTTACCTCCAGATTCTGTAGAGAGGTGGACCGTGCATGCTAGAAGTCAGATCGCAGATCTGAATACTTTTCAGGGAAGTTTGGATAGTTATAATCGAAGTCTCCACCTGACTTTAAGTCAATTGAAAGATTTTAGATCAAAGTATAGTCAAAGTGAAACGAGTATAAGATTGAATAATTATCTGACAACTGCCGAGCAGGAAGTTCAAAGTAAAATTGATTCGCTAAAAGTTTCTGTTGATATTACGAATGAAAATTTGAAAGCTTATTATAGTTTATCTCACCGTGTAAAGGAAATTGTTACTAAACAAATCAATAAAGAGCCTTCGGATTCAGCTACTGTAAAAAGTTCTTTGTGGAAAGCCGGTAATACAACAGTAACAAAAGAGAAAATTTTAAACAATTTAAAAAATAACTACAGAAAGAGTAGGTCAATAGATACTTATGTCAATAAAACTGCATGGACAAGTAGGATTTTATTGATTATTTTGGTTATAGCATATTTATATTGGATCACATCTACGGCCTTTGTTTTAAATAAAGATAATAATAGTAAGAGGGAGGTAAAGCTACCATTTAATATATGGTCTCTTATTGGCAAAGCTATTATTTTATTTTTGACCTTATTACCCATTGTCTCGATCGTAACCCCAACATTAGTCATTCAGGCAACACAGCTGCTGCTAATGGTATTTTTTGGGATTTTACTTCGGAAAAACTTTACGCTAAAACACGGTAAAATTGTTGGTTTTCTATTGTTGTTTTACATCTGTGATGTATTTGTAAATTCTGTTGTAAGTGAAGATCTTATCATGCGGATTGTCTGTATTATATTTAATATCGTGGCTCTTTATATTGGTTTTTATTTAAAGAAACACATTAAAGATCCTGCTGCAGCTGGATATATTCAATTACCTGTTTTTATCATATTTGCTATTTTAAATGGTGGTGCTATCTTTTTGAATATTTTAGGATATGTCGATCATTCTCGCAGTTTTAGTATTGCTGGCGCTGTTGGGCTTGCCCAGTCTTTTACGTTGACGTTTTTTATCCATATGATCAAGGACGATGTCAAAAATCAATTCGCCAGAAATCGAGTGAAAAAAGGTTTTTGGTTGCGATTCAATGAAGAACGAGCATTGAAAGCTACAGGCGATGCCCTGAAATTTTTGTGTCTTCTATTAGCGATTATTGTACTGGCAAATAACTTGCAATTTGCAGCTTCATTGGCAACATCTGTTTCTAAGTTTTTAAGTAATAATCACCAACTCGGAGGTATCAATTTTAATTTTGGTAATCTAGTGCTGGCCTTCTTTATATTAGCTGCTGCTAATTGGTTTCAGAAGAACTTGAATTTACTTTTGATCGGGGGAGAGAATGGCGCTTTAAGCAAAGATTACGATCATAAAATGACGCTTTTTCCTTTATTTAGGTTGATCATCATCGTTATTGGATTTTTTATAGCGATATCTGCTCTAGGTGTTAGTTTGGATAAGCTAACAGTCATTGTAGGGGCTTTAAGTGTTGGTATCGGTTTAGGGATGCAAAATATCATTAATAATTTTGTGTCTGGAATCATTTTAGCTTTTGATAAACCTTTTCGGGTAGGTGATCGTATTGAATTGGCTGATAAAAAAGGGCGCGTAAAGGAAATTGGTATTCGTGCAAGTATTTTGAATACGGGGGATGGAGCAGAAGTGATCATCCCTAATGGTGATCTACTATCTGGCCGGGTAGTCAATTGGACGTTATCAAACGATGATGCTAGGACGAGTTTTGTCGTTCAGGTAGACCGCTCAGCTGATTTGGAAACAATGAAATTGTGGATTAAAGAAGCTGTTGGGCATAGTAGCCATAGTAAACCTGAGTTGGGGGTAGGTATTAGTGTTCAGGATATCAGTGAAGAGATGATTTATTTGAGTATAGGTTGTTGGATCGATAATCCGGCCAATGGTGGAGATTTTAAAAATGATGTATTGATTGAATTGAATAATCGATTTAAAAAAGAGGAATTGAAATTCTTTAGCATTGTTACACCGACTAAATAGTTGAAAAATAAATACAGAAATGAAAGCTCTGCATGACAACACATCGTGCAGAGCTTTTGTTTTTAAATCTGTCCCGTCCTGAAATAA
>NZ_DJTA01000028.1:0-50198 GCF_002440335.1 Sphingobacterium sp. UBA6320
AACCTTTTTCAGGAAGGGACAAGGTACATTGACTCTTATATAGCGTATCAAATTTTCATTGAAATATGATCGATATAAAAAACATACTATTAAACAACTCACACCTGGTTCTACAGAAATGAGGCCAGGGTGAATACAGCAAGATGCATCATCATATTGCTATTAAATGAAAAATAAGGATGGACAAAAATGAAATCGGTATGTAAATCAACATTCAACTGATCTTGTGATAATATCGGGATAATATAAAAACCATCATTTGTTCATCTAGGCTTATTCATAAGGAAACATAGAGCTCTTTACTTTGAATAAATAATTCACCATGATAAGAGTTGCTTTTTTTGCCGAAATCATGATTCCAGATTTTGATGGAGCTGCACGTACAATTTTTCAGCTTGTCGACCGCATCGATAAAAATAGATTTGAGTTTTTGTTTATTTATGGCACAGGACCAGATCAAATACAAGATTTTGAATGTATGAAAATACCGTCTTTAAGTATTCCCATACAGCAAAACTATACTATGGCTATTCCAGCCTTGGTAGACCAACGTATTCGGAAAAGACTACAAGATTTCAATCCTGACATTATTCATATCGCCACACCTTCACTTTTAGGATTTTATGCACAGCGCTATGCTCTAAAAAACCAAAAACCGGTGATCAGTATTTACCACACACACTTCGTAAGCTATATTGATTATTATCTTAAACATTTTTCTTTCTTAGTCGGACCAACAAAGAAAAAGATTATTCAAACACAGAATAAATTCTATAATAACTGTGACAAGGTCTATGTACCTACAACTAGTATTGTATCTGAACTCACAAAAATGGGTATCAACCCGACCTTGATGCAGATCTGGAAACGAGGAATTGACAACAACTTGTTTTCACCGAACAAAAAAGATGAAAATTGGATGGCAGAAATAACGGGAAACAATTATCCAACAATACTATTTGCCAGTCGTCTTGTATGGGAAAAGAACTTAAAAACACTGATCGACATCTACAGCTTATTAAAGCAACAATCTATTCCCTTAAATTTTATTGTTGCGGGTGATGGTTCGGCGATGGATGCATGTCGTCAAAGTATGCCCGATGCACTTTTTTTAGGTAAACTAAATCATGATGATCTCGCGAAGTTATATGCTTCCTCAACTTTATTTGTTTTTCCTTCTCATTCGGAAACTTACGGCAATGTTGTGATTGAGGCTATGGCATCGGCTCTTCCTTGTGTTATTGCAGATGGCGGTGGTTCTGCAGACCTCGTAACTGAAGGTGTTAACGGTTTTAAGTGTAAACCTAAAGATGCCGCGATGTTTGTCGAACGCATAATACAATTTTTAAAAGATAAACAACTTAGAAATGACATTGGAAATGCTGGATTGCGATTTAGTAAATCAATGGATTGGAATTCATTAGCAGCTGTATATTTTGAGGAACTCGAACAAATGAGTATGGATGCGGCAGATTCCATGATTAAATTTCAGGCAGGTTGATACGGATAAAAATTTTAAAATCAATACTTGTTCTGCTCCTTATTACTTCTTTATCTGTTTTCATTAGCCATATCGATCTGGGAGCAGTATTAAAGGAAGTTGCTCATATGGGTTGGAACCTAGTTTGGATTATCGTTATTACTGGTCTGGCTTATCTTTTTGGAACTGCTGGATGGCAAAACTGCTTTATTGAAAAACCAAAAAGATTATCTTTATGGCAGCTATTTTGTATTCGGCACATTGGTGAAACGATAGGCTTATTCAATCCAACCAGTATAATAGGTGGTGATTATATTAAAACCGTTCTCCTAAAACCTACGGGTACCTCTCCACAAGAGATTGTCAATTCTGTGCTCATATCCCGCTTTTTAGCCATTACAACACAATTTTCATTATTTGGCATTACCGGTTTTTGGTTCTTAACCAGCTCTTTTAATAAAAATATACCTGACCAAACGCTTGTGATCTTATGGATATTGGTCATCGCACTCTTTTCAATTCCTCTGATTATCTTTTTTCTACTCAAAAGGTCTAAAAAACTACAGGTTGCATCGGCATTATCATGCAAATTTTTCAGAAGGCTCAGTATACGCCTTCAGCACGTGCTCAATGCAGTTTTGGTATTTCATCAAAGTCAACCGTATAAATGTTATCGGGCTTATCTTTATTTTTTTCTGCACTGGGTTGTTGGAGCTTTTGAGCTTTTCCTTATTCTATATTTTTCTGGCATTACGATTCCGATTGTACTGAGTCAATTTATGGACATGGGTATTGTGATTATCAAAAGTTTTGGTGCTTTTATTCCAGCTCAGATCGGTATTGAGGAATTTGGCAATAGGTTACTATTGACTAGTGCCGGTATTTATACGATTCAAGTATGGTTGATCATCGCTTTAATCAGGCGTTCACGACAAGTTTTTTGGATCATTTTTGGTTTTTTTGCTTATCTCGGACTTAAAAAAAGGTTGTCGACATCCTAAAATGGAAATTCTCTTCATCAGTCACAAGTTTCCACCAGCTATCGGAGGTATGGAAAAACAGAGCTTTGAGCTCATTAATGGGATGAGCTCTCTCACTCCAGTTCATCAAATCGTTTATCAAGGGAATGAATCTATTCTTCGATTCTTTTTTCTACTGAATAAACGAATTTTAGCAGTCTTGGATAGACATCCGAACGTCCGACTTATACACTTTAATGATAGCTTAGTTGCGAGCTTGTCTTTACGGCACCGAGGGTATGATCACTTAAAAAAAGTTGTGACGATTCATGGTCTTGATGTAGTGTTTCCTTTGAGGCATTTCCAGAAGAAAATTATTCCTCAGTTCAATCGTTTTGATAAAATTATTGCTGTCAGTCAAGCGACAAAACAAGCTGCTATTGATCGGGGAATTGACCCAAACAAAATTGATGTTATTGCAAATGGTGTGGACCATCATCTCGTTATGGATCCTCACGTTGCGATTGATGTTATTTTAAAGAAATATAAAATTGACAAGGATGCTAATAAATTGATCATTGCACTTGGAAGACCTGTAAAACGGAAAGGCATTTCTTGGTTTATAAAACATGTTCTTCCACAATTACCTGCCGGCTATAAACTTATTTTAATCGGTCCTTTTGCCATGACCGCAACTTGGAAAGAGAAATTACTATATGCCTTGCCACAGCCTGTGCGACATCTTGTATTTTTATTCCTGGGATTTCCATCAGACCAGAAGGTCATACGTCAATATTTAAGAAATCCTGATTATGAAGATCGATTACAGCACATCGGAAAAATTCCCCTTGTAGATGTACAGTCTTTGCTTTGTCATTCTGGACTTTTTATCATGCCTAATATCAAAGTTGATGGCGATATGGAAGGTTTTGGTTTAGTATGTCTGGAGGCAAGTATCTGCGGGGCGACCGTATTTGCTTCGGATCTTGAAGGTATCTCTGATGCTATTGTTCATCAGAAAAATGGATTTCTACTTCCTACGGGGGAGGCTGATCGCTGGATTTCGGAAATCAGAGATGCCCTTGATGATCCTTTGCTTCTACAGAATAGAAGCAAAGAATTTCAAGCGTATTCATTACAACATTATAGCTGGGAGAAAATGTCTAAAGCTTATTTCTCTTTGTTTCAAGATATCATTCAATGTGGATAGATCATCCACTATAAGGTGGCATCGAAGTACTTTAACCCTACAAACTAATTTGGATTAACACATTTCGATACATTCGCCTTATCATCGCTCATTAGGCGTGGTATTACAATCTTAATCCTATTATTAAATCCAACTTAAAAAGCACTTAATCCCGTGATATCATTGCCGGTGATCAATAAGTGGATATCGTGTGTTCCTTCATAAGTAATGACAGATTCTAAATTCATCATGTGCCGCATCATCGGAAAATCACCGACAATCCCCATCGCTCCTAGTATCTGTCTTGATTCTCTAGCGATTTCTAGCGCCATATGTACATTATTGCGTTTTGCCATTGAGATCTGTGCCGGCGTAGCTTTTCCTTCATTTTTCAGTACGCCCAAGCGCCATGCTAATAATTGGGCTTTTGTTATTTCTGTCAGAAATTCTGCGAGTTTTTTTTGCTGTAATTGATAAGAGGCTATTGGCTTGCCAAACTGTTCTCTTTCCAAAGCATATTTTACTGCGGTTTGATAACAATCAATTGCTGCTCCAATGACTCCCCATGAAATGCCGTAACGCGCAGAGTTTAAACAGGAAAATGGACCACGGAGTGAATTTACTTCGGGTAAGATATTTTCTAAAGGTATTTCTACGTTTTGAAAAATCAACTCGCCTGTCTTCGATGCACGTAGCGACCATTTATTAGCTGTTTCAGGAGTCGTGAATCCTTCCATATTGCGCTCGACGATACATCCTCTTATTTTATCCTGTTCGTCTCTTGCCCATACGATCGCGATATCACATATTGGGGCATTTGTAATCCACATCTTGGCGCCATTGAGGATATATTTTCCATCCTTTTTGAGCAATCGCGTTTCCATCGCTGCAGGGTCTGATCCGTGATTGGGCTCAGTCAAGCCGAAGCTACCGATGTAGGTTCCGCTGGCTAGTTTTGGGAGATAGTTTTGCTTTTGTGCTTCACTTCCAAATGTAAAGATAGGATACATGACTAATGATGATTGTACAGATGCTGCCGATCGGATGGCTGAATCACCTGCCTCCAATTCCTGCATGATGATTCCATAAGCTATCTGATCTAAACCTGCTCCACCGTATTGTTCTGGAATATATGGTCCTAATGCTCCAATAGCTCCAAGTTTCAACATCAAATTGGGAATATCATGATGATGTTGAGCCGCATCGTTTATGACTGGTTTTATTTCCGTGCTGACGAAATCGCGAATGGACTGGCGAATGAGCTTGTTTTCGTCTGATAAGAGCTCATCTATATTGAAATAATCGCATGTTAAGTTCATACTAATCATAATTTAATATCTAAATATAGCCAATATTTCGAATATAATTCACTATATTTAAAATATTAACGAACAATATAAACCAATATGATAATACAAGAATTAAAAGAATTGGGCATCCTATCGACCAATTTGGGTTCGTCTACAGGCCAAAATTGGTTTGCAACTGGTCAAAATATTATTTCCAGTTCTCCTGTCGATGCGCAGGCAATTGCTACAGTGACTTGTTCTTCTCATGATGATTATAATCAAATATGTGCACAAGCACAACAAGCGTATGCCACTTGGCGATTAGTACCTGCTCCACAGAGAGGAGAAGTGATCCGGTTATTTGGCGAGAAATTGAGAGCGTTAAAGCCTGCTCTTGGTAAACTTGTTTCTTATGAAATGGGTAAATCCCTGCAAGAAGGTATGGGTGAGGTACAGGAAATGATTGACATCTGTGATTTTGCTGTTGGTTTATCGCGTCAGCTCTACGGTTCAACGATTCATTCGGAGCGCCCCTCTCATCGGATGTATGATCAATACCATCCTTTAGGGATTGTGGGTATTATTTCTGCTTTCAACTTCCCTGTGGCTGTTTGGGCATGGAATACGGCTCTAGCCTTAATTTGTGGAGATGTCGTGATTTGGAAACCCAGTGAAAAAACACCTTTATGTGCAATCGCGTGCCAACGGATTCTAGCGGATGTGCTCAAACATAAAAATTTACCAGAAGGTATTTCGAATTTAGTAATTGGTGATAAGGTCGTCGGAGAATGGATGGTCAATGATCGCCATATCCCCTTAATATCGGCTACTGGCTCTACGCGAATGGGTAAAATAGTTGCTCAACAGGTTGCTGGAAGGTTAGGAAAAACTATTTTAGAACTCGGCGGCAACAATGCCATTATCATTACGCCTGATGCGGATCTGAATATGACCACCATTGGAGCTCTGTTTGGCGCCGTTGGTACAGCAGGCCAGCGCTGTACTTCTACCCGTAGACTCATTATTCATGAACATGTCTATGAACAGGTGAAAGCTTCATTGGTAAAGGCCTACGCTCAACTTAATATTGGGGATCCACTACTTCCCGAAAATCATGTCGGTCCACTGATTGATAAGATGGCGGTTGAACATTATTTAGATGCACTTTCGGAAATCGAGAAACAGGGCGGTAAACTTATTGTTGCAGGCGGAGTGTTAACAGGCAAAGGTTTTGAAAGTGGCTGTTATGTTAAACCTGCTATTGCAGAGGTCGAAAATCATTATGAAATCGTCCAAAAAGAAACTTTTGCTCCTATTCTTTATTTAATCAAATATAAAGGGGATGTTTTGGATGCTATCGCCATTCAAAATGATGTCAAACAAGGGCTATCCTCAGCCATTATGACCAACAATCTGCGAGAAGCTGAGCTGTTTTTAAGTGCGCAGGGTTCGGATTGCGGTATTGCGAATGTCAATATCGGAACTTCTG
The DNA here is from genome assembly GCF_002440335.1 of Sphingobacterium sp. UBA6320. Classification (NCBI taxonomy): domain Bacteria; kingdom Pseudomonadati; phylum Bacteroidota; class Sphingobacteriia; order Sphingobacteriales; family Sphingobacteriaceae; genus Sphingobacterium; species Sphingobacterium sp. UBA6320. The sequence continues at coordinate 6,407 of NZ_DJTA01000028.1, forward strand.
GAGCTGAGATTGGTGGTGCTTTTGGTGGTGAAAAAGACACTGGAGGTGGACGGGAGTCGGGTTCAGATGCTTGGAAAGCATATATGCGCAGACAGACCAACACCATTAATTATAGCACGGAGCTCCCCTTAGCACAAGGGATTACGTTTAATCTTTAATATTGACTTTTTAATTGATAACAGTATGAGTACAGTTCACGAAATATTATCCAAACATTTACTAGCCGATGGCTTTCCAATTGTCATGGATATGGAAAAATCACACGGCTCTTATTTAGTTGATCAAAAAGGAGATGAATATCTCGACTTATTTAGCATGTTTGCTTCGGTCGCCATTGGTTATAACCATCCTCATCTCTTAGCACAAAAGGAATTTTTAGGTAAAATGGCGATTAATAAACCTGCATTATCCGATATCTATCCTAAAGAGTTCGCTGATTTTATGGAAGTCTTCGAACGTGTGGCTATGCCCAAAGAATTACAGTATTGCTTTTTTATTGCTGGAGGAACTTTGGCTGTAGAAAACACGTTAAAAGCTGCATTTGATTGGAAAACAAGATTAAATTTGGCGCAAGGTATCGAAAAGGAGGCTTCTCAGGTTATTCACTTTAAAGAAGCATTTCATGGCAGATCGGGTTATACCCTTTCGTTGACCAATACGAAAGACCCAAGAAAATACATGTATTTTCCAAAATTTAACTGGCCAAGGATTACCAATCCAAAATTGACATTTCCGGTTACGGAAACAGTATTACAAGGAGTCATTGAAAAAGAAAAAATGGCCATTCGAGAAATCAGAAATGCACTTGCTCAATATCCGAATGATATCGCCTGTATTATTATCGAGCCGATCCAAGCGGAAGGTGGTGATAATCATTTTAGAAAAGAATTTTTTCAGTCCTTACGCGATATTTGTGATGAGCATGATATTCTATTGATTTTTGATGAAGTCCAAACAGGGATTGGTTTGACCGGTTCGATGTGGGCTTATCAGCATATTGGAGTTGTTCCCGATTTAGTTGCATTTGGCAAGAAAACTCAGGTCTGTGGATTGCTTGCTAACAAGGACAAGTTTGATCGAGTAGAAAAACATGTTTTTCAAGAATCTTCGCGCATCAATTCAACATTTGGAGGGGACTTTACGGATATGATGCGTTTTAAACTGATATTAGAAGTCATAGAGCAGGAAAACTTAATTGAACTTATCACGCAGAAGGGAGCCTATTTTATGCAACAGCTCGAAACGTTAGCGATTCATCATCCGCAGATCAGTAATATTAGGGGACAAGGTTTATTTATTGCTTTCGATTTTGAAAATGAACAGGTAAGAGATCAATTTATTAAAGATGCATTTGCAGAAAAACTGATCTTATTGAGGTGTGGAAAGCTTTCTATTCGTTTTAGACCACATCTCAATATCCTTATGGAGGAAATTGATGCAGCCATTGCGATTATGAATCGCATCTTATAACAGGTTCTTCTGTATAAAGCTTCGCCATATTCAATGAATCTCTTTACATTTGCGTTTATTATCAATATAACATATGGATGCAGGTAGATTAGCTTTGGTTCAATTGGTGACTATTATTCATTTTGCTTTAATGGCCATTGCATTATTCCGATTATTTAGACTCAAGGATGTAACTGGAGGATTTGTTATCTTATCTATATTGGGATTATGTGTTCCCATACTTGGCCCTTTTGGCCTGATCTTAATGGTCAATAAGAAGAAAAAAGAAGCAGATCTGGAAGAAGCTAAAAAAAGAAGCTTTCCAGTACAAAAAAAGAAAAAAGCCCGTAAATAATCTTTAAGGGCTTTTTCTTTTTATCCTAATGGGAGTTCAATTGCTTCACGTGGAACGAAATTTCCATTTTCATCCGTAATAAAACTCATGGGTTCATCTGGGTTCTTAATGATTTCAAATAAAAGAAATCCCCAAGGTTTCCAAAAATTCTCTAATACTTGTCCATAAACCTTTACCTGCCAATGATCGAAGATTGGTTTCATCGACATATCGGCCAGGGGCATCGGTTCGACATAAATCATCTTTGGTGTATTCAAATAGGTATATTCGGGAAGGCGATTAAATAAATAAACAGAATAAAAATAGCGCGCTGCCAGTTCTTCAAATTGAATGGGATGCAATGTTTGATTATCGACCAATCTTAATACATCTTCGTGATAGATATTATTGGTCGCATTGTCTTGCAAACAAGCCACGATTCCAAAATCCTTCATTCTCAACGAGAATATCAAGGTGTTGATTTCATCGCGATAATTGAAGGTCTCTAGCGGATTGTCGACTTTGCTGATGAAGATCGAAAATGGATATGTTCCTTCAAATTCCATGGGTTGCAATAGCGATTGCAACATGGCATGTAGGTTTTTGAATTTTTGAGCTAGAACTTGTGAAAAATTCATTTCCTCTCCCGTCAAGGTTTGTTGACGAATACCGGTTTGAATTTCATTGAAAACTACGCCGTACAATATTTTCGACATCCACTGAAATAAGGTAATTTGAGGTAATGCACGCACGGCATCGTAGCCTGCTGCAAAAGCACGCTCTACTTCAGATTCCATTTTTTCAATGGCTAATGCGGCATCTACTGAACAAGGAAACTTTAAACTTTTATAAGTAACGATGGATTCGTCCAACATCTTAAAAGGTTTTTCCTCGAGATCAAAAGCACGCATCATCCATACAGGGAAAACCTGAATTTGTTCGTCTAAAGAGGAAAGCTCCTGCCCTGTCAAAAAACAGGTTTTATTATCAAACTTAAATGTTTTAAATGGATTGTATAGTGATGTTGACATATAGTGGACAAAGGTACAGGTTTTATAAAAAGTTAAGTCATCACAAAATAAAAATTCAAATTATGAAAAAATGATTTGATATAAATTGACCTACTGTACTCCAACTTTGAAATTTTCAAAGATTAAGGTTCCTTCAACAGTATTTCCTTCTTTGGTCTTAATGCCTTTTAATGTTGATGTTTTACCTTTTTCAAGTAGATTTTTCATCTCCTTTTCTTCCAATAAAACACCATTTAACGTACGCCATATTTTAAAATCACAGCCTCTAGCATAATGGTCACATTGCGCAACTTTGTCAAATAATTGAATTTGTCCTGCTGCACATTTTGGACATTTTATCTTTCCTTTTTGCAGGGGCTTGATCTCTTCATGTGCGATAGAGATGCGCAGTTGGAGTAATTCTTTTGTGATGCGTTCGGTATAGTCTTTTATATGCTTCATAAAGACTTCGTATGAAACCTTATTAGCACGCATTTCTTCTAATTTCTGTTCCCATTTACCTGTTAAGGTTACTTTGGCAATGGAACGATCTTTGACCAAATTGTAAACGGTCAATCCCTTATCTGTGGGGATGAGTTTCTTTTTATCGCGTTTAATGTAGTCTCTTTGAAATAAGGTTTCGATTGTTGCTGCACGTGTAGCTGGTGTACCCAATCCACAATCTTTCATGGCTTGACGCATCTCATCGTCATCAATTTCTTTACCTGAAGTTTCCATTGCTTTTAGCAACGATGCTTCCGTATGTATGGGTTTTGCTTTGGTAAATCTTTCGGATAATTCCAGCGATAAGATTTCCAATAGCTCATTGGCTATCAATTTGGGCAATTGCGCGTTTTCATTATCTTGATCTTCGGTGTTTTTATCTTCGTCCGGCAATTCAACCTGATCTGCGGAGAGCCTCCATCCGTACTGCTTGATTACAGTTCCTTTTGCAATCAATTCGACCCCTGCTGCGTTGATCACAACTGTGGTAATATCTTTTAAGCATACATCAGAAAAACTTTCAACCATACGCTTAGCGATCATATTGTAGATATTCCGCTGTTCTTGTACTAAAGCCCCTGGTTTTTCGTCTGTTACCAAAAGGGCATGGTGATCGGTTACTTTCTTTTCATCTACGGATCTTTTATTCAACTTTGCTCCAATGAGATTTCGCGAAATCGTTGCGATACCCTCTTCCGCTGTATCGGCTAAATGCTGGAATAATTCTTCAATCTGTTCGAACACATCTTCTCCTATATAACGTGATCCAGTACGTGGATAAGTAATTACTTTTTTCTCATAAAGTGCCTGTGCTATATTCAAAGTTTGATCTGCAGAATATCCATACTTTTTATTGGCGTCCTGCTGTAAGGATGTTAAATCAAATAGTAACGGTGGTTGTTCTTTGGTTTCTTTTGCTTCAACTTTAGTTACTAAGGCTTCTGAGCCAACTGTAATTTTAGCAATCGATTCTTCTGCTAGCTCTTTTTTATCTATTTTTTCGGAAGTGGCTTTGAACTTGATATTCTCTTTTTCAAAGCCAGCTTGAATTTTATAAAATGTTTGAGGTTTAAAATCTTTATTTTCTAAATAGCGGGAACAGATCATGGCCAATGTCGGCGTCTGCACTCGACCTAGAGAAAGTAAGCCGCGATTTCCGGCAGCAAGCGTGATAGCCTGGGTGGCATTGATACCAATAAGCCAATCTGATTCTGAACGGGAACGCGCCGACATATACAAACTATCATATTCTGTTCCTTCCTTCAGATTTGCGAACCCTTCTTTAATTGCTTTGTCCGTCTGCGAGGAAATCCATAAGCGCTTAAAGGGAACTGTTGCTCCGAGGTAATAGTAAATATTCCGGAAAATCAATTCTCCTTCTCGTCCAGCATCGGTTGCTACGATCACTTCTTCTGCTTTATCTAACAAATATTTAATGGTATTCAGCTGTTTTAATGCACCGGCATCATCGATTTGCTTACCATCGCGTTTTAGCTTTTTAGATTCCAATTTAAATTCTGTTGGAATAATAGGCAAGTTAGCGATTGACCAATTATGAAATCCATAAGCTTGTGGTGTGCATAATTGCACCAGATGTCCAAAAGCATAGGTGAAAGCATAACCATTTCCTGAAATATAACCATCATTGGTTTCTTTTGCTCCCATAACTCGGGCCAAATCTCGTGCAACGGATGGTTTTTCGGCAATAACGACTTTCATATTTTATGTTTAGATAAAAAACAAGATTGCAAAAACAGATGTTTTTACAATCCTGCTATTTTTAATATTGTATTGTATTAAGCTTAGTCTATGGAAGGAATAATGATTCCTGTTATCTTACGATATAAATCTATCGCATAGACATCTGTCATTCCTGACACAAAATCCAAAACGGATCTAATTTTAGAATAAGAATCCTCTTGGTCTGTATAAAATTGATGAGGGATTAGTGCGACTAATTTTTCATCATAACTGTTTTTATTTTTTTTGAGATAAGCTGGAACAAATTCAGACAACAAAGCATTCATGACTTTATAACCTGCGACCTCAATCTGTACCACTGTAGGCGCATTGTAAATCTTCGCTACTGATATTTTATTAATCTTTTTAAGATGTGCTACAACTTCTGCATCTAACGCATCCATCAAGGCACTAGGAAAAGTTCCTTTTAATAATTGATCTTGCTCATTATAAAATACTTCAACACATGCTCTAGTTAAAGTATTGATTGCTTTTGCTCTCAAAAGCGCTACTCGGCTAGCGGTGTCGTAAAGCGAATCCAAACGAGCTCGTAGATCTTCTCCTCCACAAAGGGGGAGTAATAAATCTTCGACCTCGGGATATGATAATATTTTCAAATGATGTGCATCTTCCAGATCAATGATATTATAACAAATATCATCTGCAGCCTCTACCAAATAGACTAAAGGATGGCGTAAGTAGCCTTTGGTATTGGTCGGATCTTCCAATAGTCCTAACTCTGCTGCTATTGTTTCAAATGTTTCCCGCTCGGATGCAAAGTAACCATATTTTTTACGATGATGATTTTTTTTAATGTGTCCATCAATCGCGGCGCATGGATATTTCACAATAGATGCTAATGAGGTATATGTTAAAGCGAATCCTTTATCATCTTTGCCATTAAAAGGATGGGTCAATATCCGCAATGCATTGGCATTACCTTCGAAGTGTGTCAAATCTGCCCACTCTTCTTTGGTTACTTGCTCTTGATACTTACGACCGTCCCCCTCTGTAAAATAAGTTGAAATAGCCGCTTCTCCCGAGTGTCCAAATGCGGGGTTGCCCAAATCATGTGAGAGACATGCTGCAGAGACCATATTTCCGACTTCTTGAAGGTAGGGATAGTGTTCATCGATTTCAGGATCTGCATCTTTCATCTTGGTATAGAACAGACGCCCCAGAGATCGACCGACACTGGCTACTTCTAAACTATGGGTCAATCTATTGTGTACAAATACAGCGCCTGGTAAAGGAAAAACTTGTGTTTTATTCTGCAATCTTCTAAATGGTGAAGAAAAAATCAATCTATCGTAATCACGTTGAAATTCTGACCGTGCTATTAAATGACTATCGCTAACACGATGCTCATAACCCCAACGTTTTGCGGATAGTAATTGTTTCCAATTCATACTTGTATTTACAGACATATTGCAAATATACATTTTTTGATTTTCTAACTGCTGTGGGTTTTTGCAAATTGATTTTTTATAAATATCCAGAATCGTTTTTTAAAAAGTTAATAATCTTTATCTTTAACAAGGAATCAAAAACAATCACCATCATGAGTCATTATCATTTGCCTTCAATCCATAATTTCACCAGTACTTTAAACGAAAAAAACACCCATCTCATTATTTTGAAAAATACAAGGGGCATGCAAGTTGCTTTGAGCGATTATGGTGCTCGAATTGTCAGTATTCTTGTTCCTGATAACACAGGCAAACTTAGAGATGTTGCTTTGGGATTTAGCAATATAGGACTTTATTATCGGGCTGACGAGCAATTTCACGGCGTGACAGCTGGTCGATTTGCGAATCGGATCGCTCATGGAAAGTTTGAGTTAAATGGACAGGTTTATCATCTTCCTATAAATAATGGAATCAACTGTTTACATGGTGGTCCGAATGGATTTCACACCAAAATATGGGACCGTCGTGTGGGTTATGAATCTGAGGCAGAATTTTACCTGGTCTCGAAAGACGGTGAAGAGGGATTTCCTGGCAACCTGAACGTATCTGTCACGTATACCTTAACAAATGATAATGAAATCATCATAAAATACCGAGCGGATAGTGATCAGGATACGGTGATCAATCTCACGAATCATACTTATTTTAATTTAAATGGTGAAGGTTCGGGTGACATATTGAGTCATCAGTTAAAAATAGATGCTGATGCTTACCTTGCTGTCGATGAAAATCAAATTCCGATAGCGACTATTCCTGTAGAGGGAACACCATTCGATTTTAAAGAATTTAAATCAATAGCTCAGGATATCATTGCCGATGATGAACAACTGATTGGAGCGAAGGGTTATGACCATTGTTTTATCAACAATAACCCCATCTCTATGGCTTGTGCAACTGCCTATTCACCGAAATCGGGTATTCGTTTAGATGTTTTTACGACAGAACCGGGTGTACAGTTGTATACTGGAAATTGGATGACTGGAAATGATATTGGAAAATCGGGAACAGCTTATCTTCCTTATGCTGGTTTTTGTTTGGAAACACAGCATTTTCCGGATAGTCCAAATCAGCCTGAGTTCCCATCCACCTTGCTAAAAGCGGGATCAGAATTTACATCGGAGACACATTTCAAATTTTCTATCGAAAAATAGTATTAATTTGGTTAGAAAGTTAGATCACTTGTTTGCTTACTAACTTTCTAACCGATTAACTATCTACGATTTCACCAACTGGCTTAAAGCATTTTCTACTTTTTCAAATCCAAATGCAGATTTTACTTCTTCAAACATGCGCTGGATCTGGTCATTACCCAAGTTGCCGATACTTCCTTCGTGGGTATGGTTTACTTCTTTGGATGGTTGAAATTCGCCAGCGTCAATAGCAATTCCAATATTTTTATAGGCTTCACGGAAAGGGACACCTTTTAGCACTTCATTATTGACAACTTCTACGGAGAATAAATAATCGTATTTAGGGTCGTCTAAAACATCTTTTTTTACTGATATATGCTCGAGCATAAAAGTTGCTATTTCTAAGCAATCGTTTAATGACTTGAATGCTGGAAAAAGATTCTCTTTGAGCAGTTGCAAATCACGATGATACCCTGATGGAAGATTTGTTGTCATCAATGCAATTTCATTGGGCAATGCCTGAATTTTATTACAACGAGATCGGATCAATTCGAAAACATCAGGATTCTTTTTATGAGGCATAATACTTGATCCTGTTGTCAAATGTGCAGGAAATGAGATAAAACCAAAATTTTGATTGATATATAGCGTTACATCCATCGCAAACTTTGCCAATGTTGCCGCGATAGAACTCATCGCTTGTGCTAAAATACGTTCGGTCTTCCCTCTCCCCATTTGCGCATAAACAACATTGTAATTTAAGTCATCGAATCCTAGTAGGTTGGTGGTCATAGTCCGATTTAATGGAAAAGAAGAGCCGTAACCTGCTGCTGAACCTAATGGATTTTTATTGCAGACCTTCCATGCTGCTTTCATCAATTCTAAATCATCTACTAAGCTTTCGGCATATGCTCCAAACCATAATCCAAATGAGGAAGGCATCGCAATCTGCAAATGGGTATATCCGGGAATAAGAATATCTTTATATTGCTCGCTTAGGGAGATCAATTGTTGAAAAAACACCTCTGTGTTGCCAACCATATTTTGAATCTCGGTTCTGAAATACAATTTTAAATCGACCAATACCTGATCATTTCTAGAACGTCCTGAATGAATTTTCTTTCCTGCTTCTCCAATGCGTTGGGTCAACAGCATTTCTACTTGAGAATGGACATCTTCTACAGAATCTTCGATCTCAAACTTTCCAGCACTTATTTCTTGATAGATGTTTTTCAATTCTTTTTGTACAACAGCAAGATCTTCATCGGTCATCAGTGCGATACTATTTAACATACGAGTATGGGCCAAAGAACCTAATACGTCTGCTGCTGCTAATTGTAAATCCATCACGCGATCATTACCTACAGTAAATGATTCGACAAATGAATCAACATCTATATTTTTTTGCCAGATTTTCATTTTTTCAATACGCTATTTAAGTGCATGACAAAAATACCATTTGCAAACAAATAAAACAATTGAACTTCGGATCATCGTGCATATCGCAGTGTTTGATGTGTAGATTGTAGACATTCATTTGATAGATGAGTAGGTGAAAACGTGGAAATAAAAAATATTTTTATGTTAAATGTTTGTTAAAACTCTTCAAACCGCGATAGTGAGTAAGTAGTTACTTTGTTTTTTGTTTACCCATTGTAGCAACAATTTAATTTTTATATGTTTGTATCATAAGGGAGAGTGAAAGATAAAAATATAAGTTTTAAAGTTAGCAAACACTTACTTTTAAAACCGCACAAAAACCAAACTATGATAGACCATAAAAGTCTTTAAACTTTAAGAAATTTAACCTTAACTAATTATAAACCAAAATTATATAGGCATATCCATCCAAGGTATGCCTTTATTCTTTTTTATATTTATCTTTGTACCATAATAGTGTGAATTTTCACTAAACAAAAACTAATACGATGGGAACAGAAAGTAAAAGACAACAACGTTTTGCTGGAGTATTGCAACAGGACTTGGCCGAATTACTCCAACGTGAAGGCAACAGTTGGGCTCCTGGTGCATTTATTACGGTAACACGTGTACGCGTAACGCCAGACTTAGCTATAGCGCGAGTATATTTAAGTTTTTTCAATACCAAAACGGCTCCTGAGGATTTAAAAGCCATTCGCACTAAAACAACAGAGATTCGATACAAATTGGGTTCTAAAATTAAAAATCAGGTTCGTATCGTGCCACAACTGGATTTCTTCTTGGATGATACCAATGAGTATGTAGAGCATATGGACAAAATATTTGATGAAATCAGCAAAGAAACAAGACAACCAGATTAAACAATCTGGTTTTTTTGTCTATTTTTAAAAATGGTTTTCAATTTAGATTTTGACAGTAGCCGTGTTAGCTTTCCTCATCCAAAGCTAGCTGATGAGGATGGCTTGCTTGCAATTGGGGGAGACTTAAGTGTGGATCGCTTAATCTTAGCTTATGAAAATGGCATATTTCCTTGGTTTAGTGATGATAGTCCAATTATGTGGTATGCGCCGCATGAACGATTTGTCATCTTTCCTGAAAACCTTAAGATCAGTAAGAGCATGCGTCAGACCTTGAGAAGTAATAAATTTAATATTACTGTTGACCAAGCTTTTGGGGAGGTTATCGAAAATTGCGCTAAAATAAACCGCAAAGATCAAGATGGAACCTGGATCACAGCAGATATGATCCATGCGTATAGCGAATTGAATAAAATCAATTACGCTCATTCGATAGAGGTCTGGCAAAGCAATGAATTGGTCGGTGGACTTTATGGTGTTTATATCAACGAAGTTTTCTGTGGCGAAAGTATGTTTTCTATCGTATCTGATGCTTCAAAGGCAGCTCTTATTTATTTACTCACTCATTTTAAATTGAAATTTGTAGATTGTCAATTCCATACGCCGCATTTAGCTTCTATGGGAGGAACAAGCATTTCTCAACAAGAATATTTGTCTATTTTAACTGAACAGCATGCAAGTAAATTATAAATCATATTTTGATATTCCGGATGATGTTTGCTATTTAACGACGCCAGGATCAGGTCTATTACCGACAGCTTCCAAAGATTGGCGAAAAGAAAGAGATGCTGAATTTTTCAGTGCGATGACCGATTTACGGGAAAAACAAGGTGAATTTAATCAAGCTGTAAAAAAGAGCATTGGCGATTTTTTCACCATTGCACCTGACCATGTTTATAACACGTCTAACTTCTCGACAGGTTTTAATGCTTTACTGGGAAGACTCCCGCAACAGGCAAAAGTGCTGCTACTGGAAGGTGATTATCCTTCGGTCAATTTCTCCGTCATCTTGAGAGGTTTTGAATATGTTACTGCTCAAATTGACGAACAATTGGAGGATAATATCATTGCAGCAATAAAAAAACATCAACCTAGCATATTTATCTTCAGCATCGTACAATATATTTCAGGTATTAAAATCAATCTTGAATTTATTAAACAGTTGAAAACTCAATTTCCTGAATTGCTTATTATTGGTGATGGCACGCAGTATTTCGGCACTGAAGTGTTTGACTTTTCCCAATCTGGATTTGATATAGTGGGGGCTAGTGGCTATAAATGGCTACTAGGGGGATATGGAAATGGTTTTATTCTTGCTAGTGACTACGCAAAACACATTCTTTTTCCGGAGCTATCAACAGAGAACATTGAAATCGACAGCATGTGGGTGGGTAAAAATATCGATCAGCTGTATTTTGAGCCTGGACATATCGATACACTTGCACAGGGAACCTTACAGAAGGGATTGCAATTTCTTACTGAACTAGGCCTGGAAAATACAGCTGCTTATACGCATCGATTGGTACAGCTGGCGAAGGACGAATTGAGCAAAAGAGGGATACTGAGCCAAACTGTCATAAACAGAGCTGAGACGAGCACCATCTTTAATTTACAGATCGATCAGGGACATTTTAATATGTTAATGGAACATCAAATCAAATGTTTCCCACGAGGCAATGGCATTAGAATCGGTTTTCATCTCTACAATGATGAGTCTGATTTAGAAAAATTATTAAAAATTATTGACACTAAAATTTTAAAATAACATGGGTTTCAAAATAGGAGATTTAGTCCGGTTTGTAGATGAACCAATTGAAGGTCATATTACATCCTTTCAATCCAATGACCTGATTGGTGTAACAGATGATACGGGGTTTGAAATACCTGTACTGGCAAGTAAATTGACATTGGTACATGGCAACATGCGTCGTGATGATGACGAACTTGCTGAGCATGCAGAGGAAGTTCCCTCAAAATTTATTGAAAAGGGTATACTATTGGCTATCTCCGGTGATCACAAAGATGGTTTAGCGAAACTGCACATCATCAATGAAACATCTTACGAACTGTTGGTGAGTATTACCGATACGAATATCAATAAAGCTAAGGGCATATTTGCCGAGAAGGTTAGCAAACATGATTCTGTCCAATTTTATTCTGGAAATTTTGCTACTGTTGGTAAATGGCCTACATTTCGTTTTCAAATCATCAAGCACAGCAATACGTTACAATCCATACAGAATCCTATTGTGAAAGAACAACGTGTTCGCCCGGTTGATCTGACCAACCCCAAGGAGGTCAACAATATTCTGGGTGAAAAAGTATGGATCTACGAACTTGATAAAGAAGAGGAGGATCTAGGTCTAGATAAATTAAAATCTCATTTTATTTCGCATCGTCCGAATAAAAAATAAGCTTGGAAAATTTCCAAGCTTATTTTTTTATTCCTCCATTTGCTTGAGCTTCTTAATACTAAGCAATAAGAGGATAATGCCGACTAAATAAACAATCCATCCCCAACGCATGTGCAAAGATTTGGATAGTAAACGATCTGCAAATCCCCATCCGAAGTAATTATTGATTTTAAAATATACTGCGGATATACTGATCAAGTACCAAATGCCTAAGACACGTGTCATCCAACTGTACGCTACTAACTGCCTTACAAAAAAAAGCAAACCCGTCACTCCTATCAGCATATAGGTAATAAAAAACAAGGCGGCATCGGTCTGATAGAGATTCCAATTTCCTTTAATAGGGACTTTCAGCATGGGTAGCATTCCTGCTAAAAGACACAATATCAAACCTGATAATGCTAGGTTTTTCCTTATAATAATCATAATATACAAATTAATATCAGCAAAAATAATCATCTGCTCGTTCAGTTTTAATATTTATTTGCTAAAAATTAATGTGTTAAAGACATCATCACATTGCCTATCCCTGCTATCATGTCAAGCCTAAGATCAACTTCTCATTTATTCCATTGTATTTTCATCCTACTTAGATAATTTCGACTGAAAAAAGCGAAGATACCTTACACAGACCTCTAATCTGATGCTGCCTATACCGTTTTTATTGTGTGATCTTGCGCATATATGCAGAGGTTAAATATGATATTCATCACATAATTTTTGAGCTATCCTTATAAGTGAATAAAAATCAGATGTTTAACATTAATTTAACACTATTTGTAATCGTTCTAAATTCAGCTGTTTGACAGATTTTTGACATATAGCAAAAGCTTTTAAACTACATTTGCAGAGTTAAAATTAATCGAGGGTATTGCTTTGAAGAATCTTAAGGTATTAGCATTCACACACAAACACGTAGAACTTAAAGACTTAGGTAATCTAGTTATTTGTAATGAGGAATTAGAGAGTAGACTAATGAATCTAAAACATAACTTAGATATTCCTGAGGTTTTTTATATTGGTACTTGTAATCGTGTTGAATTTGTGTTTTATGGTGCTCATGACCTGACAAATGAATTCATTGCACAGTTTATGGAAAAACTCAATTTCTGTGTACCCCAAGAGAGATTGCAATGCTATTTAGGTCAAGTTAACAAATATGAGGGCATGGATGCTTTAAACCATCTTCTTCGTATGTCTTGTTCACTAGAAAGCCTAGTCGTTGGTGAAAAAGAAATTCTAGCGCAAGTACGTCGCGCTTATGAACGTTGTAAAGAAGCTGGTTTTACAGGTGATTTTCTTCGTTTATTGATGGATCGCCTCGTGAAAACTGCGAAAGAAGTTTATACGCATACAAAAATTTCTAGAAACCCTATTTCTGTTGTTTCTTTGGCTTACCGCAAATTAAAGGAAATAAAATCTGTTGAAAATCCAAGGATCTTGATTATTGGTTCTGGCGAAACAAATCAAAATTTAGCGAAGTATTTTCAAAAGAAACAGTCCAGCAATTTTGTAATTTTCAATCGCACGGTTGAAAATGCTGAAAAATTAGCTACTGAATTAAATGCGCAAGCTTTCCCATTATCAGAACTGATCAACTATAAAGGTGGATTTGATATCTTGATTACTTGTACTGGCGCTACAACAGCCATTATTGACAATACCTTGTATCAATCATTATTAAATGGAGAAGTCGATAAGAAGATCATTATAGATCTCGCTATTCCAAATGATATCGATGCTGAAGTTTTGGCTAAAAATGCTGTTCATTATATTGAAGTAAGTTCACTGCAAGCTATTGCAAATAAAAATATTGAGGATCGTTATAGTGAACTGTCCAATGCTGAAAAAATCATAGCGGATAATATTCAAGAATTTTTACCGATCATCAAACAAAGACGTGTTGAAGTCGCCATGCGTCAAGTTCCACAAAAAATTAAAGAAATCAAATCTGTTGCATTAAATGAAGTTTTTGCTTCTGAGGTTCAGGCCTTAGATCCAGAGGCACGTGATGTACTTGAAAAGATTATTAATTACATGGAAAAAAAATACATCAAGGTTCCCATGGTCATGGCTAAAGAGATATTAGTCAAGGTCAATGAGAATGGTGTAAATTAACTTCTCTTTACTCTTAAGGCTCTTTTTTTCATTACTTTCGGATTTATTCTGACAGTTACGTGTCATCTAATCGATACTATTTATTTATTTTTGCTTATCTTAATTAATAAAATAAGGTAAAGTATATAGATTGTGAATAGAAAACTTATCATTGGTACTCGTGGAAGTGCACTTGCGTTATGGCAAGCAAACTTCATCAAAGATCGTCTCGCTGAAATTGGCATAGAATCTGAATTAAAAATCATCAAAACTCAAGGTGATATCATTCAACATCTTCGTTTAGATAAACTGGAAGGTAAAGGTTTTTTTACTAAAGAATTAGAAGAAGAATTACTTCAGGGAACTATTGATTTAGCTGTTCACTCTCATAAAGATTTACCTACAGTCAATCCTCCAGGATTGATTATTGCAGCCGTTTCTGATCGCGAAAATCCTGCTGAATTATTAATCATTCATAAAGATTGTGTTGACATTAAGAAACGTCTTTCATTAAAACATAATGCTACGGTTGGCACTTCTTCTAACAGACGTAAAGCACAACTTTCTGCTATAAGACCTGACCTTGAATTTGCTGATCTACGTGGAAACTTACAGACGCGGATGCAGAAATTGAGAGATGAGCAATATGATGCTATCATGTTAGCAAAAGCTGGTATTTCTCGTATTGATATGGATATTTCAGATTTTCATATTGAAGAGATACCTCCTGTAGAATTGGTCCCTGCTCCTGCTCAAGGTGTATTGGCTGTTCAAATTCGTGAACTAGATGTGGAATTATTTCAGGCATTGCAACCTATCAATAATGAAGAAGTTCAAAGAACAATTGCGGTTGAACGTAAAGTTTTAAATCTCTTTGATGCAGGTTGTCACGCTCCATTGGGAGCTTATTGTCGTAAGGTTGGTGATACATACGAAGCTTGGACTTCCATCGCTGATACGAGTGATGATTTTCCTGATCGTTTTTACGTGAAAGGAAATGACCCTGCACTATTGCCTGAAATTATATTTTCTAAGTACGCTAAAGACAGAAAGCTTCCAAGTTCGGTTTTCATTAGTCGCGATTTGGATGAAAACTCTTATCTATCTCGTTTCTTTGCTAAACATAATATTCAGGCAGATGCACGTTCTTTAATTAAAATATTCCCCATTATCAATAAATTGGATCCATATATCCTAAAGCATGTAGATTGGATCTTTTTCGGAAGTAAAAATGGTATCGAGCATTTTTTTAGCTTAGAACCTCGCTTAAGTAAAAAGACAAAAATTGCTGTTGTTGGTCGTGGTTCGGAAGAAACATTGCGCAAATTTGATCGTGTAGCTGATTTTTCGGGTGAACAGTTCGGGATTAATATGGAGGAAATCGGTGCTAATTTTGCTGCAGTGGCAAATGGTGGTACCGTTTTAATTCCTCGTGCTAAAGGATCTTTAGAAACAATTCAGAAAGCGCTTAGTCCAGAAACTAAGGTGATCAATATGCCTGTGTATGAAACTGTACTTGAGGACAATGTCAATGCTACAAGCGCTGAGGTCTTAATATTTACAAGTCCGAGCAATGCTGAGGCCTATTTTGTCGACAATTTAATTGAACCTGAACAACAAGTCATTTGTATCGGCCGCTCTACTGCTGCGATATTTGATGAAATGGGACTTTCCTATACACTTCCTTACTCACCCGATGAGATCGGATTGGCGGAGGCTATATTTGGATTAGATTATTCTTCATAATACGATTGGAAGAACTTGATGTTCTTCCAATCTTCTTTAAATACATATATCATGTTACAACGTCCGAGAAGAAATCGTAAATCTGCTGTGATTCGCGATATGATTCAAGAAAACCGTCTAAGTACGGGTAATTTAATCTTTCCACTCTTTATTGTAGAAGGGCAAAATCAAAAAACAGCAATTTCATCTATGCCTGGTATCTATCGCTATTCGATTGATAACTTATTGCGTGAAATTGAAAGTTGCATGAAACTGGGATTAAATTCATTTGATCTGTTTCCTGCTGTTGAGGAGTCTTTGAAAGATAAGTTCGCCACTGAAAGTTATAGAAAGGGTACTTTATATCTTCAAGCCATTGAAGAGGTTAAGAAAAACTTTCCTGAAGCTTGTGTGATTACTGATGTTGCGATGGATCCTTACAGTTCGGACGGTCACGATGGTATCGTCGAAAATGGTGAAATCTTAAATGACGAAACATTAGTTGTTTTAGGAAAAATGGCTTTGGCTCATGCACACGCTGGTGCAGATATTATTGCTCCCTCTGACATGATGGATGGCCGCATTGGCTATATCCGTAATATCTTGGATGAAAATGGATTTACAAATGTGTCCTTGATGTCCTATACGGCAAAATATGCTTCATCATTTTATGGGCCATTTCGTGATGCCTTGGGTTCTGCTCCTAAAAAGGGAGACAAAAAGAGCTATCAAATGAACTATGCTAACAGTAGAGAGGCATTGATCGAAGCTCAACTTGATCTGGAGGAAGGTGCAGACTTTTTAATGGTAAAACCTGGTTTGCCTTATCTGGATATCATTAAATCACTGCATGATAACTTTGATCTACCCATTGCCGCTTATAATGTTTCTGGCGAATATGCGATGATCAAAGCCGCTATCGGTAACGGCTGGCTGCAAGAGACGGCTATACTGGAAACGTTAATGAGTTTCCGCCGTGCAGGTGCTACAGCAATTTTAACCTACCATGCCAAAGAAGCAATAGAAAAAGGTTGGATTAAATAAGCAACTTTAGATATAACAAATAAAGCCCAAGTGCAATGCTCTTGGGCTTTATTTGTTATATAAGCATAGCGGATTATAATGACCTATATCGTGTTTATTATTATGCTATTCCTTACACTGAAATGAGAGATTTTAGTAAATAATTGGATACTTTTGTAGTGTAAAAATGAATCAATATGACACAACAAAATAGCGCTCACACGAAAACTGCTGATATTTCTAGAGAAAAGTCTGCTCAACTTTTTGAAAAAGCGAAACAATATTTTCCTGGTGGAGTAAATTCTCCTGTCCGTGCTTTCAAATCTGTATATGGTACTCCTTTATTTATTGAAAGAGGAGATAAAGCTCATATCTGGGATGCGGATGAAAATGAGTTTATCGATTTTTGTTGTTCTTGGGGTCCTCTTATTCTAGGCCACAACAATGATCAAATTCGTGAGGCTGTAACGGCACAGTTGAGCAAAGGCTTAAGTTTTGGAGCGCCTACTGCTTTGGAAAATGAATTGGCAGAATTGATTATTTCCAATAATAGATTTATCGAGAAAATTCGTTTTGTAAGTTCGGGAACAGAAGCTGTTATGTCGGCAATACGTTTGGCTAGAGGCTATACTAAACGTGATAAAATCGTAAAATTTGAAGGTTGCTATCATGGTCACTCGGATTCTCTTTTGGTAAAAGCTGGATCTGGATTGGTTACTTTTGGTGAGACTTCTTCTGCTGGTGTACCTAAAGCATTTGCGGATGAAACTATTGTGATAGCATTAAATGATGAGGAGGCTTTGGCAGCTGTTTTTGAGCAATTTAAATATCAGATTGCTGCTGTTATTATTGAGGGAGTCCCTGCCAATAATGGTCTTTTACTTCAAACAAAAGAATACATTCATTATTTAAGAGAGATCACCAAACAAAATGGGGCTTTGCTCATCTTTGATGAGGTTATTACTGGGTTTCGTTTAGGTTTTGAGGGCGCCGCAGCTTATTATGAGGTGAAACCTGACATCATCACTTATGGTAAAATTATCGGTGGTGGTATGCCGGTAGGTGCCTATGGTGCCTCTCAGGAACTGATGAGTTGTATATCTCCAGATGGTGCCGTATATCAAGCGGGTACTCTTTCTGGCAATCCTGTTGCTATGGCTGCTGGAATAGCAACATGCAAAATCTTAACACAGCCTGATTTTTATAAAAACCTGAATGCAACAACTGCTTCTTTTGTTTCGGATATTCGTAACTACATCGAGGAGAAAAAATATGAAGTAAAAATCTTTACGATAGCTTCTATTTTTTGGTTTGCTTTTACGGATCAAGATGCCATCCTAAAGGCGAGTGAAATCGACCCTAATTCGATGGATTTTTACAAAAAAATGCACCGAGAATTATTAAACCGTGGTATCTATTTTGGTCCTTCAGGTTATGAGGTTGGCTTTATTTCTCATGCGCATACGGATGCTGATTTAGCTACTGCTAAGGAACATATTTTCGCTGCTTTGGATTTAGTTTTTGGATAATTGTAAACTTTTTCATGATTTAACTGTTTATATTTATTGTAAGATCAATACATAATAATTATGAAAAAAAATATCTTAAAGTCTGCTGTAGCTGTTTTAGCTATCACGGGAACACTAGCTTCATGTCAAAATACCGCAACTAAAACAACTACGGGACAAGATTCTATTGTATCGCATGATACTACTGCTCATACAGAAATTACAGTTACACCTGTCGCGGACTCAAAAGCATTCCCTGGAGCAGATCTAAAAGTTGCATCAATTACTTCTGAAAAAGTGGGAACAGATTCGGCAAAAGTAATGGTAAAATACACGGTTAGTAATTTTAAACTAACGGAGCAAACGGCTCATGATCATCATATGGCTAATTCACATGATGGTCAGCATATTCACTTTATTTTGGACAATAAGCCATATGCTGCTCTATATAAACCTGAACATACGGTGACTGTAGCATTGAATTCTGAGCACTATCTGATGTCATTCTTATCTCGCTCTTATCATGAGTCGATTAAAACAACTGAGGCATCTAAGTTGGTCAAATTTAAGGTTGATAAAGATGGTAAAGTGGTGCAGGATGCTGCAGTTACGGCTCCTTCGCTATTCTACAGCCGTCCAAAAGGTGAATATAAAGGTGAGGATACAAAAGTATTATTGCTAGATTTTTTCTTAGTTAATACGACTTTAGCTGCTGATGGAAACAAGGTACTAGCGGATGTAAATGGAAAACAATTTACATTGGATAAATGGGGTCCTTACGAAATCAAAGGTTTGCCTCTTGGCGATGCGAAAATAAAATTGTCTTTAGTTGATAAAGATGGTAATGCCATCACGGGAGATAATGTTTCAATAGAAAGAGATATCAAATTGTTAGCGCAATAGACTCTATCCAATAAAATTAAAAAGCTTCGAAATATTTCGAAGCTTTTTTTGTTTTTAAGCTGTTTTTTATAATCTAATTTTAAAATAGTTAGTTGAAAAAAAATCAGATGGATTACTTACAACTTCATGATATATCTTCCTTTGATATTTATTCTTTAATTAGCAACTAGATAGCTTGTTCTCTTAAAATCATAAGTATCCACACAATTATTAAGATTTTCATAATTATACCTCTGTAATTGATCTTGCCATCAACGAATACTTCAAATAACTAAATAGTCAAAGGGATATTGTAATTTTAACTCTCAAAATTATACTTATAAAGTGTTAAATACTAGATTATTACACCAATCATAATAAGCTAATATTGCAAAAAATATAATAAGTCCACTTAGATTAAATATTTTAACCGCTAAGAACTTAATACAGCATTACTTCAACCTAATCTTTAAAATATCAACATTTTTTAAATAAATATAAAGGAAGATTAGTTATTAGCAATCTATATTATTTCTTTAAAAATTCAACTTCAAACTTGTTCAGATAAGGAATACCATCAAAACCAAAATCCTTCAAAATGGGGATATTCATCCAATACAGTGTTAAAGCAGAAACGTCATAAGCGGTCGATATAATGGAATATTTTTCAACTTTTGCATCAGGCTTCGAGCTTGGCGGAAAATCATCTCCAAAACTTACCCACTTGTAAGAGCCAGTAATTGGAATATTACTCCCTCCCGGAAGTTTAGTAAAGAATTTATCCTCAAGTCCCTCGTCCATTGGCCAATAACCGATTACATTAGAATAATTTGGATGCTTAGTGATATCTGTGAGTCTAAATGTATTCTTAACCGTTTCGTCACTTAAGGCAGTATTAAAATATGTAAGGTTTGCTCCATGAAAAGATGTAGGAACGTCATTATCACCTGCACGGTGTCCTATTCTAAGGGCTTCGGTAGTACTTAGACTTTTATTTCTGCTGATATTCATACTCTTAGATTGTAACTTACCGTCCATGTAGATCTTTAAAGTACGGGTGTTCGCATCTAGGTAATCGACTGTCATCGTTAACGTATGCCAATCTGTACCTGGTTTATCATCCGCAGTTATATCCGATTTACCTACACCCCCGTTTAATGTTCCGCCTACAGTCACTACCCATCCCCCACCTGGATAATACGCCCATTGCCAACCTGTTATATTACCACCATTTAGATTGGTACTATGGCCGAAAAAAGAAGAATAACCACCAGGAACAGCATTAAATTTAACATCCATCTGCACCGTAAAGCTTTTAGTTTGACCCGCATCAAACAAACCTTTATCATCTGGAATGATTGCTTTTGAAGTTTTCTCTGCAAAAAGAACAACATTAAAACCAGATTTCTTCAATTCATACTCCTGAAATGCTGGATTGTATAGCATAATAAAACCATTTTGACTATCACTTTTTCCTCCTCCATGATTAGTGGTTACGATAATTAACCAATCTTCTTGATCATAATTCTTTCTCGCTTTCACGGCATCTAATAGATTTCCAATATAAGTATCCGTTTGATTAAGCGCCGTAACGAAAGCAGGATTACTCGTATTAAAACCATCCTTAATTCCAGCTTCCTGTACTGCTTTAAAATCTACTACAATGGTTCCTAAACTATTCTGGCTCAAAATCGACACAGCACTATCCTTCACCGCTAAATCTGTAGTAACTATTGGAGCATCATCCGCATTACGAATATAATCCCTTAAATTATCTGACGTAGTAACCATAGCAGTCGTAACTGTTTTATATTGAGTAACATAATCAAGCACATTTCTATAATTGACCACGTCACCATGATCTTCATTATTATCATCTTCTGTACGTTCAAAACTATCATCGCTAATGTGATGTTTCATTAAAGATGTGCCCGTCAGCATCGACACCCATCCTGAAGTGCTAGTAGATGTTGCCAAAGTATTAAAGGTATACTTTGCATTCTTTTTCATCATCGCCATATTTGCTGGCAATGATTTCTGTAATTCCGCGCCGGGAAGGCCATCAATAGTTATGACCAAGACTTTACGCTGAGCCGTACTCAAATCCTTAATTTCTTCAAATACAGGTGGTGGATTATCGTATTTTTTACATCCTGCAATAATCGAAACACCAATCAAGAGCAAGGTAAGAGTTGTATATAATTTAAAATTTAATTTCATATGAATAGCTATTTTAATTTTATCAATTATGGCTTAATTAAGTTCAATTCACCAAACACAACGTATGGGTTCGTTGTATATCCATCCTTTACAATAACTTTAAAATATTTAGCACTTATATTTCCATTGGGAAATATGTATTCGAATTTACTGTTACTATTTGGTAAAACTGCATTACCGACTTTTTCATAGTTTACATTATCTCGGCTGTAATAAACCTCAATATTTTTACCATCTCCCGCTCTATTGCCACCAGGTCTGTTATAAAAATACATTCCCTTAATTGACTGGGTGGCACCAGCATTTAAAACGAACGTGAATGGATAAGATTCGCCTGCTTGAATACCTGAATATTTAGAATGATAGAAGGTATTTAGATCGCCGTCAACCAAATTTGCTATAGATCCCTCCTGTGCAGGACAACTCACATAATCAACCGTTGTCTTATATACTATTGGACTTGTCCCACCTGTTTTAGTCAATGGATTATACGTCCATATCTGCTTTGTTAGCAGTGGAAATCTAGCTGATACAGCTGCTGCTACATTCGGACTATAGTCAATTCCCCACGCATCAAAAAATGGTGCTAAATCTGTTTTAGTATATTCTGATAATTTTTCATAAACCCAGTTATGTTTAGTGATATCAGTGGGGTTGGTTCGACTTGCCCGACGAGCTTCTGTATAAAGATGTGCCATCGCATCATATCCATATACTTCAAAAATCTGTACAAAAGGTGTCATTCTTTTAAATGGATCATCCATTGCGGCATCCTTATCAAAATTTTTAGCAGTCGCAGTAACACTGGGATTACTCGCATATTTAATTGCTTCAGGAAAACCTCCAGTTACACCAGGATGCAACTTAGAATAATTAGCACCTATACGATTCGCTACTTTGAAATTAAACAAATTGTTTGTAGTTTCACCTAAGGTACTCCAGCTCCAAATGCTTCCCTGTTGACAGTTGTGTCCAAATTCATGATATGAACCCCACATCCCTTCGCTTGTGCTAATCTCTTTTAAGCTTGTCATTCCTCTAAACCATTCGGAATCATTATAGCCCACAAATGGAAAACCGTTGTGACCATAACCAGCAGTTAACTGAATATCCAATACTCCTCTCCATGCACCTTGAGGACTACGATCCTTCTCGTTTAGTGCATCGTCTGAAAGTCCCATCCAACCATTAAAGTCTTTTTCAAAGACATCATTCCAAAGCGTCATTACTTTTGTCGGATCATTAATTGGCTCAGATGAACTGAAAGATTTTATAACACGATCTCTTGGAATTAAAAAAACAACACGTTTTGTCCTAAACTCTAACCAAGGTACATTGGATGCTTTCACTTTAGCGATCCATTCGTCATTGCTCATTTCACCCAGAACAAAATCCGGCGATACACAAGCATTAGTAATCGTAAATTCAACAGGTTTTTCATATGCTCTATTAGGCTGAATATAAATGGTTCCGCCATATAAGTTACGAACGTAGTTTGCGCCAGCATATAGGCGTTGCCGCATAAAAATAACTGGATCTCGCAATAATGGATATTTACCACTTAAATTATCCGTATGTCCACCTATTTGGACAGTAAGCCCTTCAATTCCTTCAGGTACGACGATTTTAACAAGCTCTCCTGGAGCGGCATAAAAGCCCGTACTATATTGTGGCTGAGGGGCTACAGATATGCGTAAATTTTGAGTTGTTTGATTTGTAAAATTAAGATCTAATGTAAATTTAGCATCTACTACACGAGGTTCTTTCTGATCAACTAAGCCTGGAAAAACCCTTGCTTTAGCATACATAGATTTATCAATATTTCGCATATTTGTATCGATCTCCCCATCTGCTACATTTTTAGAATCATCAGGATAACCATCTGAAATATTATACCCATATTTCTTGCATGATACAGCGCTGATTAACAACGCCAGGCTACATATTATTGTTATGATTTGATTATTTTTCATCACTTAGTCTCTTGGTAAATTAAAAGAAGGATTATAAAATTTCCCCATTAGTCCCCAGTTTTTAGGTACCGAGATGTTCATCCAATTATAAATCATGACTGGAATATCGACACCGTTTGGCACTACCTTAAAAATTGATTGTGAAATAGTTGGTGTAATATTTGGCGAAAAATCACTGAAGTTAACCCAATTAATTTTATTTTGAATATAAAAGGGTGTTGATTTACCTGTAACGTCATTCAATACCTCTCCTTCACCTTCATTACATTTCCAATAACCCGTTAATTTATTGTAATAAGCATCATTTTCTTCATTCAACGGAGTTGTCTTACTTTTCGCAATTATTACGTCATTAGGAAGAGCCATGTTATAAATTGCAAAGTCACTAATCAAACAATTGACATTCCCATCCCCGATAGAACCCAATCGTAGCGGGCTCGATGTATTCAGGTTTCCAAGATTCGTAATATTCAGATCACCTCCTGGTGCGGGAATCCCATCGATAAACAAAGTCAAATAACGAGTAGTGCCATTTTTCCAAAATTTCGCTGTAATATTATGCCAAATACCATCGGCAATATTTCGCGTATGTACCCGCTGCGTATTAACTTGACCAACTTGACTTAGATTGATACCTACTGTACCTCCAGATTCCATAAAGAAAAGCCAACCAACTACTCCTCCACTAAAACTTGCTCGTTTTGATACAAAAGCGGGATAAATCGTACTACCCTGATCCCATCTGATATTAAAACGAATCGTTGCATCTTGATCAGCTCCAAAATTTGCTAAATCGGCATTACGTTGTTCAGCTCTTGAATTTGCTCCTTGATAGCGTTGCGTTGTACCGACATAAGGCAAAGCATCCATCTGGGGCTTATCATACTTATTGGACGTAAATTTGGGGTTATAGAATGCATAAAAGGCATTTCTTGATCCATCCGCATAGATATTGGATCCAGATTCTCCTCCAGATAGACCTCCACCGCGACTAGAGGCGATAACAATCATCCAATTCTCACCTTCATAGGTTTTACGGGCTTTTAAAGCTTCCAAAATTTCTCCTATATAATTATCTAACGTTTGAATGGCTGCGACATAAGCAGAATTAGACGCTGAAAAATCAGATCCGCCAGCAAGAGCTGCGGCATCAAACTGACCAACTAAAAGGGATGCATTACCTGTCGTCAACTCCTGTACAACTGCTTTTTTGACATCAGCGTCATTCGCTAATGTTTTCGTCTCCGTAGCGTCTTTTGCCAAATTAACATTTATCTCCGAATTGCTAGTAAACGAAACCGTTCGCGCATTTTTCAATTCATCTTTGATACGAGTGAAGATTGTTGGTGTTGCCGCATTATTGAATTCTTCAAAACTACTCGAAGTAACCTGATGTTTTGTGTAATCAACACCAGTCAACATAGTAGTCCACGCAGCGGCTTGTGTATAAGGATGATAATTATAGTCCGCAACACCATCATACGTATATATGGACCGAAGGGTAATTTGTGTCAAATTTTTGGGAGCCAACTCTTGAATCACCGAGCCTTTCACTCCATCTAGAATTAAGTATAATACACGCTTAGAGCCATCTCCTACTCCGAGCGTATCGTTTTTAGATGAGTCAGGTAAACTATTGATAAAATCTTTATTACATGCCCCATTCATGAACAATGCTCCCATAAAAAGGATACAACCCAATACCCTTATGCCGACTCTTGATTTCTTATTTCTTTTCATATCTTTTAAATTTGGGTCTTATTTTTTGATCAGTAAACGTAAAATATTACCTGGTAACGTCGAATTAAATCGTGAAATACTTCCCACCAAGATCACCTTCGATTCGTTTGACATTTCCGTTTCAATCATGTCATATATGCGCCCTTTGAAGCCACCTGTATTATTATATCCAGTAGCTAACTTCCCATTAGCGTCTAAAATCATAAAACCTTGCCTCAGATAATCCCCATAGCGATTAAAGGTTCCTGATACAATAATTTTCCCACTGTTCAACTGTGCTGCGAAAGTCACTGCACCACCGCTTATTTTTTCACTGATAAAAGTATCATCTACGGTACCATCGCTATTTAATACAATAACAGCATTAGCAGATTTACCGTTAAATGAGGTAAACAAACCGCTTAAAACAATCTTTTTTGTTACTTCATTATAACGGATTGAATTGATATCCCCATCGGATCCTTGACCAACATTAAACGACTGGTCGACTGAACCATTCAAATTTAATCGAACAATACGATTAGCTGTGATTCCATTGAAACTTGTAAAATTACCGACCAAAATTAATTTACCATCACTCTGCATCATTGCATCGTTGATCGAACCATTCCCAGCTGTCTCACTTTGTCCTGTAGCAGGATTATAATGAAAAGTAGAATCCATCGAACCATCTAAATTTAATTTAGCTATTTGCAACATACGTGTCACATCATAAACTTTATCATCATAGGATGAATTAGGATAATAAATACGTTTATAGTTTTGGAAATTTCCTATGACATACAGTTTTTCACCAAAGATGAAAGTCTTGCGTACGACACCGTCAACACCTCCATTAAAGGCTGGAATAGTATCTGCATTTTTCCATACTTTTTCTGGGGTAGGATTCACTATATCTAAAGTGCGTATCGTGTCCAAAGATCCATTATCATTCAGTCTTGTAATATTATTTATCGTTTGTCGGGTTGGTCTTTTCGAATCATACGCCGAAAAATTACCCGATACAATAAATTTACCATTGTAAGATCCAGTATTAATTCTGTTGATTGAATATATTGTCTTGCTTGCACCAAATGCACCAATCCCAAACCTCATATAATCATCATCATATCCCCCCTCTGGACCCATTTGCACAATACCCGCTTTGGGTTTCTCTTCCGTTGCTTTCAATTCAAAACTATCAAAAGCCCCACCTAGCCAAAATTTACTATTTGGTAATTGAATAATATCATAAATACTTGCATCTCCACCAGTCCCCAATTTGCTAGTACCATTAATTGCTTTAAATGATACATCGACTGATACCTTGCCTCCAATTTTGATTACTGGGCCAAAGAAAGACTGTTCGTTTGCTGTAACCCATACTGATCCCGTACTTGCCATTGCGGGGACAACAAAATTCAAGGTGGAATCCGTGTAAGTTAATACCTCCGCCTCAAGTTCGTTGACGAAGACCTTAAACTGATCTTTATATTTCAGCAATCCATTAACTTTCAATTCTAAGGATGCTCCTGCATTTACAATATCTGGATCTGTTGTCTTTGAAATAAATTGGATATCTAAAACCTGTTTGCCACCTGCATAAGGATCTTCTGCTAAGTCCTTACTCTTAGAACACGAATTTGTTATGCAGGAAAACCCCAGCCCAACGACCAGCAATAAACCTATTCTATATTTTATTTTATGTAACATTTCTTAAATGATTTATAAATTAGCAAATTCATTAAGGAGTGGCCGGAGAAATGCCTCCAGAGATAACCAGATCTATAAAGCTCTCCGTATCAAACCCTAGGGTATGCTTCACGCGATTAAGAACGTGAACAGCGCCATTGTTCGTTTGAACATCTGACATCGATACCGGTACATTAACTAAACGAACCTGTGGATTTGATAAGTCTGGTATGTAAGCCAAAAATAACTGCCTATAACCCGCATACTGCATACCTCCAGCATTATTGTAAATAACACCGACATTCATCAGCCGTCCATCAAAACTGGTGTAATTTTGACCTGGAAAAGTGGTATAGGCTAACGTATCTCGTTGTGGATAATCCTTTAAAAGATTTGTTCCTTTAAAAATATATTGAGATAATACAGTACGCCATACCGTTGGTTTAATCTGTGTCAATTGCGATACCGTATCCTTACCATTAAATCGCAAAGTTTTATTAAGACGCATAATTGCTTTATTTACAGAACCCCCTGGCGGAACAAAAAAAGTAACATTCTCATTTTGAAGAACATCTTCTAAACCTGCCAATTTAATAATGGTCAATGTACTATCAAATACAGGACCCTCTGACTTCAGAAATTCGATCGTGGTCCCATTAAATTTTGGATCATGAATACCTGAATCGTAATAATATTTTTTACAGCTCGAAGATAATAACACGACTATCGCAACAATCAATAGGGATATTTTATTTTTAACGTTTATCATAATTAGTTCCAAAAAGTATTACTGGTTAAATTAGGGTTTGCTCCACGCTCTTCCGCCGTGATAATTAATGGCCATGTCCATGCCCCACGGTTGAAATCTCCAACGGACATCACGGTTTTCGCAAACTCTGTATCTATCACTCGTTTTGTTCTAACCAAATCGAAATAATAATGACCTTCCCCAATGAGTTCACGACATCTTTCAGCGAAAATATCATTCTTTAAAGCTAAACCAGTACTCAGAATATCTGGAGCACCCGCTGCTTGCCTGACCTGATTCAAATATCTATGTGCTGTTGCCTCATTATTCAATTCTGCAGCCGCTTCTGCTGCGAGCAACAAAGCGTCTGGCAACCTAAAAATAATGGCACTATCATCACTATACATCGTAATATTAGTTCCTGAACCCTTCGAGTAGGTATTGATGAATTTCTTAAATTGAAAAGCACTACTTTCTGTACTCATATTCTCAAACCAAGTCGAGCGTCGAAGATCAGCGTTTGATTCCGGAAATAATTTATCAATGTATTTCTTATCGTAGGTTAAAAAGCTTTTGGTCTTATCTTCTTTTCCTCGATAAGGGTAATGTGAGAAGAAAAAAGAATAATTTGCATAATCAGAGAATGTCTCTCCATAATTAAAGTCCTGCAACAAGCCGAAAAGATTTTCAGCAGAACGACCTTTAAAGATACGTTTCGTATTCTCCGTTGAAATAGTCAACAGCGAATAATCCTGATAGGTCGCCATCTCTTCCGCAAGTGAAAGTACAGCAGTATAATACCCCTCTTTGCTTTGCGTGTCCCAAGCTGCTGCCCACATATTCAAATGCATCAATAAAGCGACTGCACTTGCGCGAGTCGGACGAACACCAATCATATTGGAGGAACTCTGTCTAATCGGCAAATCATCTTTTACGGCCTGCATATCAGCAATACATTTTTTCATCACTACAACTTGATCTTCACGTGGAAGCGCTTTGCTATTATATGCATCAGTGTAATATATAACATCTCCAAACATGCGACATAAAAATAGGTAGCTTAAATTTCTTGTAAATACAGCTTCGGCCTGATATTGCTTTCTGTCTGTTTCTGAAAATCCCGGAGCATCTAAACGGCCCGTTTCGTAATACAAAATATTACTTGCCGCAATGACATCATACCAAGCTTTCCAATTCATATTATCTTTTATTCTATTATGATAAGTTGTCGAGCCATTCATTACAGAAGTCATATTATTGGAGATCAAACTATTAACTGGACCACTACCATCACTATCCAGATTTTCAACCACCTTAACATAATTACCGCGCATATCCAATGACGGAATTAACATAGTTCCTCCAAACTTATTTTTCAATTTCAGGTATATACCATTCGTATAGCCTTCAACATCTTTTTTAGTTTTCCAAAAGTTATTACCCGACAAAGCGTCAATGGGTGTTACATTTAGAAACTTTTCACAGCTTGACATTGACAGCAACAATGTTGATGCTATCAATAAATAGGTTATTTTTTTAAATTTCATGATCTCAAACGTATTAAAACTCGATATTTAAACCCAAAGAAAATAATTTAGGCAAAGGATAGTTGCCCCCAAAGTCACGTCCTAGTGCACTTACAGTTTCCGGATTAGCTCCAGAATATCGTGTAATATATCCTAAATTTGCTGCTGAAAAATTCATGCTCATTCTATTCATGCCATATCTTCTTGTCAAGTTTTGATCGAAGTTATAATAGACTTTTATGGAATTGAGCTTTAAGTATGATCCATCCTCTTGGAATAGAGTTTGATTGTAACGGAATGGATTAATACGACCATTACGCACAAAATCCATCGGATTGCCATAGGTTGCAACATCACCATCCTGCTTCCAATAATCAATCATTGATAAAGGAACGATACTACCCATAGTAGTCGGATTTCCGAAGCGCGAGAATTGGTAAGCTAAAGTATTATTCAGAACGTCCCGTTTTAATGTAAACGAAGCATTCACCTCTACACTCCACTTTTTATATTGTAAAAGAGAAAATAATCCCCCTGTTATTGCCGGTTGCGAATTACCTGCTATAACACGGTCATTATTGTCCAACACATAGTTACCATCCAAATCTGTGAATATAGGATCGCCTCCTTTAAAATAATTTAAGGGATCATTTCCGCCCACCCGGTAAGGTAACCCAGTAACAGGATCCACAGGTACTTGTCCATTGGTTGCGTAAACTCCCTTCGTATTGAACAAGAAATTAGACAATGAATTAATCCCCAGTCTTTGATAAATATCTTGACCATCACTGCCCGTAGAAATTATTTTTTCACGTAAACCATCTGGTAATGCTGCCAAAATCTCTCTATTGATAGCAAAACTTCCGGACATGGTCCACTTAAATGGACTTGTAGGTGCTAACGGACGTCCTGTAACTTGAAACTCCCATCCATAATTCACATTACTGATCTCAGTTGATGCAATTTTGTTAAAAGAATTGGTTGATGAAATGACTTTATCTTGGAAGATATTATCATTTTGCTTGTAATAACTATCCATCGATAATGTAAATCTATTGCTAAATAGTGAGAAGTCTATCCCAGCATTATAAGTGGTCGCCTTTGACGGCTCTAATGATAAATTCGGCAAATAATTTAGATCAGTTACCACAGTTGGGTTATTATTGTAGCGATCAGAACCATAGTATTTACCATAAGTGTAATAGATATTACCATTTGGCGAAATATTAGAACCATAACTTAAACGTACAGAGCCATAATCCAACCAAGTAGCGTCTTCCATAAAACGTTCTTTTTCAATATTCCATTTGATTGCAATAGCAGGATTTTTGATATAACCAGCATTAGGACCATTGGTCGACAAACCATCCGCACGATAGTTTAAGTCTAATACATACCGCTGTTTATAGTTATATGAAAACTGCCCAGCAAAAGCCACCGTACGTAGATCATTATACTCAAGCGTTCCTCCTTTGGAACTTGCATAACCTGTCTGCTTGACAATTGGACCTTGCAATTGATCGTTCACAACGCGATCATTTTTCATCGCATCCGACTTAAAAGCTGAGGCTCTTAATTCTGAGAATGCAAACAATGAAAAATTATGGGCATCTTCACCATGCTCTTTAAAAGAAAAGACATAAGATAATTGATTTCTATTGTAAATAGTTGTCGCACGGTCATTATAGGTATAATACAATGCTTGATTATTATTCAATGCCGCCGGTGTAAAATTATCTTTCGTACCTGACTGACCATTATAATTCAAATACGATGATGCTTTAAAGTTTTTAAAGAAATCATAACTTAAATTAACAGTTGCTGTTGTAATCAATACTTTATTATCATCTTCCGTTTTCAAAGCACTTAAAGCACTGTTCACAGAAGAAAATAGCGTTGGAGCAGGCAACAAAGAAGAAGCATCTGCCGCTGCTGCAACACCTGTATTAAACAATCCATTACCACTACCCATACGTTGCTGTTGGATCGAATTGTTTAATTGCGCTTCCAATTTAAACCGTGGATTTGGATTATAGATCATATTCATGTTCAAATTATACCGACTATAGCCTGTATTTTTTTGAACACCTGTTTCATCATAAATCCCTAATGCTACTTTATAATTAAATTTAACATCACCCCCCGATACGTTCAGATTGTGTGTTTGATTATATGTAGGTTTGTAAAAGTACGATTGCCAATCAGTGGAATTATTATAATAAGGGTTATAGCGATCGGACAAAAATGGTGTATTGGCGATCATATCCAACGCATGATAATAAGAAGTATCGTATTTCATAATTTGATCAATACGTAACAATCTTTCATCCTTCCCTCCTATTACAGTTCGTAATTGTGGGACTGTGGATAGGAATGCTGACCCATTATAACGAACAACCGGAACTTTCGAATTACCACGTTTTGTCGCAATTAGTATAACGCCATAGGCACCTCTAGAACCGTACAGTGCTGTTGCTGCTGCATCCTTTAATACAGTAATGTTCTCAACATCCTCCGGAGGAATCTGTGATGCTGGCGAAACGCCAGGCCCCGCTTGTTGAAATCCATATGAAAAATTAGCATTATCATCCACAGGCACCCCATCGATCACATATAAAGGTGATGTCGGCGTCAGGAAAGCCGCATTACCATCACCTGATACACTAATATTAGAAATACCACGAATCGTCACACTCCCTCGCACACCTGGTGCACCAGAAGTATTCTGAATATTAAGACCAGCTACTTTACCTTGCAGTAAACTCATGATATCCGATGCAGGTACACCTTGGATATCTTTCCCTGAAATTGTAACAGCAGATCCCGTACTTAAAGCTCTATTTTTAGTTTGATAACCTGATGTAACTTTCGCTTCATTCAACATTTGAGTTGTTGCCTGTAAAGTCACTGCGATATAGGTTTTGTTATTAACAGCCACTGCAACCGTTTTATAACCCAGAGATTTAAATGTAATCTCTCCATTATCAGGCACGGTGATTGTAAACTTACCATATCGATCAGAACTTCCTATGGCTTTTCCTCCTAAGGAAATACTTACTCCCGATATTGTCTCATTAGAACTCGAAGAGCCACTCGTCACGACTCCCGTCACCTTGATCTGCTTTTGAGCATAAACAAGACTATGCGAACCTAAAGCCAATATGATACCTATCGTATATATATACTTCATTTGAAATACTTTTAATTTAAGTTTAAATTGATTTATTAATCGTTGGTGAATTTCGGTTGATCTCGTTTAAACCAAAAAGTCAACTCCCAATCACCTTTTTGGTAAATATTAAAATTAAAATTTAGGTAATTATTTTGAAGTATATTTCCAAAAGCCATACGATGAAATTTGAATGCAACTCGAGCTTGTCCTCCTGAGGAAGTTGTATATTTTGTAGGATATGCACTTAAAGGAATTGGATAAGCAACATCATATTTCACCTGAAAATTATCCTTAGTCATATTAAAACCGTGCACCAAATTATTCCAATCCGTATCTGCGAACTTATTGGGATCTATTGGGTTAGATAGTGAATCCACAAACTTAAAGGTCAAACTATTACCGTTACCTGTTTTTTTGAATAATACTTGTATATCAGAGCTCGTATTAAGGGGCTGTCCTCGTTCACCAATGATATTCGTACCTGAAGGATTGACAGATATGTTTGTTCCTTGTCCAGTAATCGGATCCAAATTAGAAGGCTCATAAGGTCTTTCTCTAAATGGAGTTAAGCGCATACCCTGAAAATACCGTCTGCCACCAGAATTGGACATTTCTACGTCAAAAACGTAACCCGAGTCCGGTTGAGCAACCACCATATTAGAGTTCGCTGCAGACCACATAATGAAATCACCTGAACGAGGTCGAATTTCAAATAAAGGATGATTCTCTATTTTACGTTTCGCTTCAATTTCCGCTAGCGATTTTTCAGTACCATCATAAATACCTTGCCATACAAGGACAGGATAAAGCTGTGTCAGTTCTGGTGCGGGATCCCCATTGAACCTCCTCATATTCAATATCTTAAAATCAAGAGGTAATGATGAATTTCCATATTGAAATATATTAGTAAATAAGGTATTTCGGCCTAATACAGGCTGGTAAAGCGTCTGTGTATATTTAGAATTATAAGCGATAGACAAGGTCTCTTCAGGTAGATTTTTTTTACAAGAAGAGAAGATAGCTATACCTAAAAATACAGGCAGACCTATTTTAACTATATTTTTTATTCTTTTCATAATTAAGTCTTAATTGTTTAGTCTTTCCGTAAACTCCTTAAAGCCGAAGTTATGAATGGATTCCAAAATATTAATTGTAGCATTGTTGGTTTTGATATTTACCGTAGTCGCTTTTGTTTTACCCCAATCTTGGGTAAAAACAGATCCAAAAGGATTACTAAAATTTAAGGTACTTGCTCCACCACCGATATAACCAGAAGAACTCTCTTTCGAATATTTAATATGCATGGGGTAATCAAATAAAATAGATTGTGCAATGATGCCATCCGAACTATTAATATACGCATCTGTCGTTCTATTACCACGAATGATGTATTTACATATAATCTCTTCTAATCCTTCAAGATCTAAATCTCTCAAGAATAAAGCATCATTTCCTTCCAACTCACGCTTAATATTCAAATACTTAATGGCTGTTTCAAAGTTTTTATTAACTGGTGCAAACAGTGTTATTTGTTGATTAGTCAATGAGTCTTTTAAATCTGGAAAACGGCCCAATACGACTAATAGGGAATCGAAGGTACCCTGCGGTTGTGCTTGGAGATATCCCAATGCAGACCCATTGAAGGATTGCACCTTGTTTTCATAATTGTAATAAGGTGACTCACTTTTAGTACATGCAAACATCCCTAGTGAGACAAGCATTAAGAAAAAGCGTATGCTATTATTTTTTTTTATACTTTTCATGTTGCTATATCTATTATTTCCAATACGGGTTCTGGGTAATACCTGGATTTGCGGTTATGACGTCTTGAGAGATTGGCCAATAAATACCTCCAGCCTCTTCAAACTCGCGAAAGGTCATTGATTTACCATCTTTATTGGCAAAAATTGTCTTTTGTTTTTTAATCCTATTGTAACGCACGAGATCATACCATTTCCAACCTTCCGCCATTAATTCACGTCTACGTTCTTGAAAAATAGCATCTATGATATCTGGGTTTTTAACGGATGAAAAAGTAATTCCTCTCAAATCAGCGGCTTTATTTAAAGATTCAAAAGCTCCATTTGTATCTCCTAGTACTGCCAAAGCTTCTGCATGCAATAAACTGATCTCCTCCAAACGACTAAATAAAAGTGTCGAACTAAATAAAGTAAGGTTACCTGAAGTACTTTCCGGCGAAATGACCTTAATCTTATTAAAAACAGGCATTTCTGATTCAAAATTATAGAAGTAATTGGTACGATATCGTTTGGTTTTTGGGTCAATTCCAAAACGAAGATCTTTAGGATCAGTAAAGATATTCATGATACTATCTTTATTGACAAACATCTCAGGTTTTGATTTCGGAATAAATGGTAACGCAAGAGTCAAACCCTCAATATGCCCATTATTGGTTGCTAATCCATTTCCTGATTCAAAAGGAAATCCAATTAATACTGTTGCGCGTTTAAAAGCGAATGGACTGTAACCATTATCGTTTTCTGTCAGATGAGCCATATTTAGATAAGTAGTACCAAAAGAACCATCGCCATTCAATTTCGTGTGGTTATCAAGTATAAACTTCGTATATGCTGCAACATCTACATAATTACCTTGCCATGCGGCAATATGCGCTAAAATACCATATACGGAAAGACGTGTAAATATGTTACCATTCCAAGAAGCCCATCCTTCGTTATAATAATCTCCAGGTAAGATCGGATCGGTACCACCATATCGAAATGGAACCACCTGAGCTGCGGTCAATAATTCTTTGGTTGCAAATTCAAGAACTTTATTTTGCGATGTTCTATTTTTAGCCTCAAAACTACCATCATGAGAAGAGGTCAGTAAAGGTACATCACCCCATATACGTGTCATATAGAAATAGGCAAAAGCGCGTAAAATTCTTGCTTGTGCGACATCCACATTATTATTGGTTTTAGTGTATCGTACATCCTCATTCATAATTTCTGAAGATCGCTCAATAAAAAGACTCGCGGCACTGATGACGGCATAAAATCTTCTCCAATTCGTTATTCTACTTATAATGGGATAAGATGCATTGAGCTGACCATTAACAATTGCTTTTAGATCACTACGATTGGTAATCGTAAAATCCCCCTGTCTAAGGTCGCCCATTAGCCAGTGGCCATTATCAGAAACAGTAGCAGAACGCATCAAACCGTATACAGACATTAAATTGGCTTTGGCATCCTCCAGCGATTTCCAATTTGTTTCTTCTGAAGCCAACCTATTCGAAGAAACATCATTTATTTTATTACAAGAATATGTGCTAGCAACTAATATTATAGTTAAAAGAGCTAGAGACAATTTACCTGTCCATAATTTTATTTTTATTATTACCTTATTCATGTCTAATAATCCTCTCGTTTATAAATCCAATTTAAATCCTACAACAACAGTTTTCGGAATACTTAAATTAGCGCCATCATAATAACCATTGAAATTAATTAACTCCGGGTCAGTTCCTGTAAATTTTGTTATAGTCAAAAGATTCATTGCTGTGACATAAAGATATAATCGTCTGATCGGTTGATCAGATTTTTTAAAAATTGTAGCCTTAGTCAAGTCATATCCTAGTGTTACAGATCGTAACTTCAAATAAGATGCATTCTCTAAAAAGAGATCTTGATCCACACGGTAAGGATCTACATCACTCCAAGGGTTATAGATCGGATAATTCTTTTCATTATTAAAACTTTGCCATGAAGACACTTCGCGTACCGAGTTGATGTCATTACCCGCTTCTCGGTTAATAAATCCATATCGTTTAGCCTCATATTGATTGATTGCTTTATGACCCGCTGCAAAAATGAAATTAAAATTCAAATCAAAATTTTTGTATGCTAAGTTATTATTCCAACCTCCGACAAAACTTGGGAGACGATCTTCCATTTGGACTTTATCATTGTTGTCAATACGATTATCCTTATTATGATCTTTCCAAATTGGATCACCTACTTTTATAGGAATACCATTAAATGTCAAGCCAACAGGGATCTCAGATTCAGAATTATAAATACCTTCATTATTATACAACCAGTAACTCCCAACGGACTTACCAACTTCCAATCTATTATCCCCGTTAATTAACTCCGTATAACCTTGAGGTAAAGACGTTACTTTATTTTTATTGTAACTCACATTAATTGCAGAATTCCAATTAAAAC
This sequence comes from Sphingobacterium sp. UBA6320, assembly GCF_002440335.1. Taxonomy (NCBI): domain Bacteria; kingdom Pseudomonadati; phylum Bacteroidota; class Sphingobacteriia; order Sphingobacteriales; family Sphingobacteriaceae; genus Sphingobacterium; species Sphingobacterium sp. UBA6320. The sequence continues at coordinate 43,232 of NZ_DJTA01000028.1, forward strand.
CGTCTTTATTTGCAATAATAGCTCCATTAAGAGTGAACTCTAGACCTTTGTTATTAATATTTAATCCTGATTTATAATTTAAACTATAGCCTGTTTCTGTCGGTACTGGTACTCCAACAACTTGATTTTTATTATTTCTGTTATAGGCAGAGATTGAAGCATTGATACGATTATTAAAAAAAGTTCCATCTAATGAAACGCTTGCGCGTTCTGCAATTGGCATCTTAATATTGTAACCAATAAAACCACTGTCATAAGGTCTATTGATACCTAACACCGGGCCATACCCTGGGATAGTAGGCTCTTCATACCAACCATTTTCCGACCGATATTGTGGTCCAGCTGCGTAACGGTCATCCAAAAATGGACTTACAGTCTTACCCCAACCTCCTACAATATTTAATTTATCGATGTAAGAATAATCCGCTAAAAACTGATTTTTCAAATTATAATTGATATTAAAGGCTGGTGTGGTTACCCATCTGCTATCTGGCTGACCATTTGATGATCCATCTCTTCTCACGATAGCACCAATATCAAGTATGTTTTTGTATTTATATTTCGCCGAACCATAGAAGGAGAGCATATTATGTACCTCTTTATCAATATATCTAAACACATAAAACTCAGTTGCATTCAGATCGGAAAGATTTACTTTATTCAATTTCACATAATCATTTGGTCCATTATAAGCACGAGCATAATTGTATTTATAGGTATCGCCTTGAAAGATCTGTCCAGCCTCTAGTGCTAACTGACTATCATCAGAAAAATCAAATTCATATGATGCTGAATTGTTAAGGATCAGTCGTTGATTATACCCAAAGTAACTAGATATATAACTTACACCATCCAATAACGTAGAGGGAGTAAAATAATCACGAGTGCCTTCATTGTAATCAAACATAAGAGAACTAGACAAAATCAATTTATTGATGTTTGCACTTAGTGTCAAGTTACCACCTAATGTTGTCACACGATTATTGTCAACATTTTTCTTGTTTTCATCTAAGAAACCATTGTAGATTTCTTTGTTGGGAGATAATGGCGTGGATAAATCTGGAATATAGCGTTGCTCCGCAAACCGATCTCTTAAGCTTTTGTTTCTTTTGCGGTCTAAGCGTGTTGCGTTTACGTTACTAGATACAGTCAGCCAGCTAAATGGTGCCATATTAATTCCAAAAAAAACATTATAACGGTTCAAATTTGTGTCATCTGCATTACCAGCATTTTTAGTTCCTGAACCAAAAAATCTAAAATTTGCACGATCATTTCCACCAGTTATACCCATATCAGCTGAATAAGTAGGTGTATTTTTGTAATATGAGTCACTCCAATTTGAAGGGCCAAAATAAGCCGTATTTGTAGAATCTCTTAAATAAGGCGCATAAGCATCAAATCTTTCTTGATTACCATACTTTTCATAAAAAGGTCTTCTGAAGATATTCTCATAAACACCATTTACTGTATTTACCTTAGGCGCTGGTGCAAAACCAAAGTAAGAATTGATACTAATATCTTTTTGGCCCGATTTTGCATTTTTTGTGATGATATAAATTGCACCATTTGCAGCATTTGGTCCCAACTTAGTTAATTCGTAAGGATCTTTAATAACAGAAATAGATTGAATATTACTTACATCAATTTGCGACAATAAATTTGTAGAAGGACCAATCCGGTTATAATCATACTTCTGAACATCGAATGCAAAAGGATTCTCAGCAACTATAGGAACACCATTTACATAAATAGCAGGCTGTAATGCGTAAACATCTCTTTTAGAAAATAAGATTCCAGAAGCACCTTGTACAATGATGCTTTGCTCCGTACCCGGTTCGCCATTTGGCTTTTGTACATAAACTCCTGCAAGATTTCCTTTGATTATCTGTTGAATAGATAAATTAGGTACGGGGGTTGCAGAGCGCATATTGATCGTATCTCTAACAGATTTAAATTTCTGCATGGCCTGCACCATTTGGCCAATTGTGTCAGTTTTCACATTATAATCGGAATCCTCATTTTTTATAGTATCCAGCAAAGTATATGAGCCAATTTGAACGGGGAGTTTAAATGGGCTTTTTTTTGCGTATAAAGATTGAGTCCCAACAATAGATAAAAACAAAGCACATGAAACGCTTGTGTAAATTTTAACCATTATTTTAATTTAATTTAAGTTTATTCATTAATACTGATGCGCATATTTCACCCTAAACTTGTAAAACTGACCTAAATTGAATTAACACAACAAGAATCACCGTAGTATTTGATATGAAATTAATTTTTTTGGCACAGCAAACTACATTTATTAAACTTCAAAAACTGTTCGAAAACGTTGTTAAATGAAATAGAGTTTTTGAAATTCTACCCGCGCTAAAAATTCTATAATATGTCAGTACTAGTAAAAGGCTAGGTTTAAAAAAAATTTAAGAAATAACACTATTGGTTAGGATAGCAGCTATTACTCTTTGATTATTAAAACATTAATAATTATTTGCTTTACAATAATAGGATAATAATTAACATAAGTTTATAGCACACAACAACGAAATCGTTTGCGCAATCTACACAATCGATTGCAGAAAAATTATGTATAACATAACTGATTTATGCTTAAAATTAGCACTTCATATTATCTGAATATGAATTAAAGGTCGATTTAATAGATTTTTGCAACTATCTTGATTCAAGACTTTTATAATCAAACGAATATAAAAATCAGTCGTTCGTGCAAATAGTATATGGACACTGATTAAATAACTTTGTAGAGAATAATGCATCAGCAAGATAATTACTACACAAGATCTAACTACTGCGGGAACAAAGTGAGGAAGTCTTGATTAATAATCGTAATTAAATGAATAAGATTATTATTTAATTGCTTATGCAACAAAAAAAAGCGAAGCCCATGATGGTCTTCGCTTTTCAATTATATAATATTTTGGAATAGATTTAAAACCCTACACTTTTTAAATTTAAGCCCATTCTTTCGTTTAAACCAAACATTAAGTTCATATTTTGTACCGCTTGGCCTGATGCTCCTTTTAACAAATTATCAGTTGCATTTAAGATTAATAATTTGTTGCCGTGTTTTTCTAAATGAATAATACTTTTATTTGTATTGACAACTTGTTTCAGATCGATATTTTCTCGGCTCACATGTGTGAATGAATGTTCTTCATAATAAGTCTCATACAACTCATAAGCTTGTTCTTCAGATAAGTCTGAATCGACATATATCACTGAAAATATTCCTCTTGTAAAATCACCTCGTTGTGGGACAAAGTTGATTTTCGCTGCCGCACGCTCTAATAATGTTTGATCGGACTGAGGAAGGAATCCATCTTGCAACTGTGCTAAAGATTCTGATATTTCCTGTAAATGTTGGTGTTCAAATGATTTATAGGCTGATAGATTATTATTTCTCCATGAGAAGTGTGTAGTTGGTCCAGGTTTCTGACCCGCTCCTGTCGATCCTGTTGTTGCATTGATATGGATCTGCTCTGGTAATAATCCTTTGTATGCCAATGGTAGAAGCGCTAATTGAATATTGGTGGCAAAGCAACCTGGATTGGCAACATATTGTGCCGATTTGATCACTTCTCTATTTAATTCTGGCAATCCATAAACAAATTGTTGACCTTGATAAGAAGTATTCGCTTTTAAGCGAAAATCCTGAGATAAATCAATAATTTTTACCGATGCATCTACTGGATTTGCGTCTAAAAATTTCTTTGCGTCGCCATGACCTACACACAAAAATAACACGTCAATATTGGAATGAAAATCTGAAGAAAAAGTTAATTCGGTATCGCCAAATAGGTCATTGTGCACTTCATAAATTTTATTTCCTGCATTGGAAGCGCTATTTGCAAATACAATTTCAACTTCTGGATGGTATATCAATATCCGTAATAACTCACCTCCTGTATACCCCGCTGATCCTACTATTCCTACTTTTATCATTTTTTAGTATTTAGATTATTAATTGGACTAGGCCATGCATGTACCTAATATCTGCTTTCATTCCATGATCTATCAGTGAAACCAATGGATGTTAAAAATGGATCCCTATCTCAAATGATGAGTTTGGGATCCATTACTTTTTTTAATAGAAAATTAATGACTTCGAATACATTGTATCTATATATCTTTATTTTCCGTTGACTTTATGCCAAATAATGGTTTGATTACCAAATATTTTAGAGAATCCTTTTACATCATCTCCAGTATACCCAGCATTCATCTCTCCATATGTTCCAAATTTATTAGACATCAAATCATGTTCCGATTCAATACCGATCATAATAAAACGATATGGATGCAACTCGACAATTACTTTTCCTGTAACTGCTTCTTGTGTTGATGTTAGGAATGCTTCGATATCACGCATAACGGGATCATGCATCTGTCCTTCGTGCATATAATTGCCATAGAATCCTGCAATCTGGTCTTTCCAAGATAGTTGCCATTTTGTCAAGGTATGCTTTTCTAAAGCATGATGTGCTTTGATCAATACTACTGAAGCAGCAGCCTCAAATCCTACACGACCTTTGATACCAATAATGGTATCTCCTACATGGATATCACGGCCGATACCATAAGGCTGAGCCAATGCTTGCAATTCTTGAATAACACTTACTGCATCTAATGTTTTGCCGTTCAAGGCTGTTGGTTCACCTTTTACAAAATCAATAGTGATCTGTTGAGGTTCTGTCGCGGTAACAGGTGTTGGCCAAGCAGACTCTGGTAAATATTGATTAGAAGTCAATGTTTCTGCCCCTCCTACTGAAGTTCCCCAAAGACCTTTGTTAATGGAATATTTGGCTTTTTCAGCAGAATATTCAACTCCATGTTTATTCAAATATTCGATTTCATCTTCACGTGATAATTGTAAGTCACGTATCGGTGTTATGATCTCGACTCCTGGAATTAATGTATGGAAGATCATATCAAAACGTACTTGATCGTTACCTGCTCCTGTAGAACCGTGTGCTACGCATTCGGCTCCAATTTTCTTTGCATAATTGGCAATAGCTGTGGCCTGACAAACACGTTCTGCTGAAACGGATAATGGATAAGTTGCGTTTTTCAATACATTACCAAAAATTAAATATTTAATAGTTTCGCGGTAATAGTCTTGCGTTTCATCAATAGCTGTGTGCGATTTTACACCTAAAGCATAAGCTCTCGCTTCAATTTGTTTTAATTCCTCCTCTGAGAAACCACCTGTGTTAACTACTACTGAGTGAACTTCTAAACCTAAATCTTGTGTCAAATAAATACAGCAAAATGATGTATCTAACCCGCCACTAAATGCTAAAACTACTTTTTTCATCTTTTTGGATTAATTCGTTGATCAACCTCACACAGAGGCTAAATCAAAAATATAAAAAACTTAAAACTCCTTAACTACTTTTTTACTCTTATGGAAATTGACCGCAACGAACTTTTTTGCTGATTTCCATAATTTTGCTTCTATCCGCTTCAATAGGGATTGTTTTTGCGTAATACGCTCTAATCTTTCTTTTGCTTCTGCCTTTCGCTGAATTTTTTCTTTCAACTCACGTTCTTTATCAACAGGATCCCAAAGCATCGCTGTACACATGCAGTTCTTACGGTCCTTACTCAATAAAATATCGTAATTTACGCAGCTTTGGCAGCCTTTCCAAAACTCCTCATCTTGTGTCAATTCGGAATAGGTCACCGGCTCGTAACCAAGTTCTGAATTGATTTTCATCACCGCCAGACCTGTTGTTAAACCGAATATCTTAGCATGTGGATATTTTTCTCTAGATAATTCGAAAACTCTTTTTTTAATCGCTTTTGCCAAACCTACTTTTCGAAATTCGGGATTGACAATTAATCCGGAATTGGCAACATAGTCGCCATGTCCCCAGGTCTCGATATAGACAAACCCCGCCCATCGACCATCTTTATGTAAAGCAATAACAGCTTTACCTTCAACCATTTTATTGGCAACATACTCTGGTTTGCGACGAGCAATACCAGTCCCCCGAGCTTTTGCAGACTCGAACATTTCATTGCAAATCTGCTCAGCATATGCAACATGCTCAGGCTTTGCTGGAATAATTAAAAATTCTGAAATAGTCATTGACTTACGACCCAAATAATAAAACGAACAATCGAAATTGCGTTTTGCTATGAAAAAACAATTAATAAAATCGTGGAGCGCCATCATCGGACCTGATGATATTACTAAAAAGAAAGATCACTACCTCATATCAAGCCCGAGGTAGTATGGGTCGTCGAAAGCGAAGAACCGGAATCTCCATAAAAATAAAAGAACAATATCCCCTTACGGCAAACTTTTCAAAAGCATGCAGCTGAGAGAACTTATATATATTGTTATTCTTCATTTTCTAGTTATTGTCTTCCTATGTGACGCTGCAAATGTATAAAATAATTTTTTTCTTTTCGGCAATAATACTGCTCATTTTTTATAAAATGACAAAAAACAATAAAAAGAAGAAAATATTGGACATAAAAGCTATAAATCAACTACTTAAATCAATTTACTACAATGAATATCGGATAAATAAAAAAACCATTATTCTAATAAAAATGAATATTCTTTAATAACTTACCATCAATGTTTTAAAAAAATAAAGAAATAGAAACTTTTAGTATTCTCATTAAAATTAGATAATTTTGTACTTCATCGGTGAATATATAAAGTTTACCATTAGTACACAACGTCATATGAGCACACCTAGTATCATTTTCTATTGCATTTTTGGTATACCGTACTTTATTTTTATGTATTGGTTAGTTAAACAAGATAAACAAAAGTATGCTTGGGGAATAGCACTTATTACTGTAATCGCTGTCCTTGCTATATATGTATCGCAAAAAGCGAGTAAAGTGGCGATCGATAATTATCAACAGCATCAAATTGATTCTAGACAAATAGAACATGATGAAAAAATGGATAGTTTAAACCATAAAT
>NZ_DJTA01000028.1:50259-310177 GCF_002440335.1 Sphingobacterium sp. UBA6320
ATTTATGGTTTAAACTATCCATATGCTCCAAGGCAAACAAAAATGCATAGTTAAGCGCAATATCCTTGAGATAATCAAATCGTCCTGATGCTCCCCCATGACCATATTCCATATCTGTTTTCAGCAATAATACATGATTATCGGTTTTCATCTTTCTCAACTTTGCTACCCATTTTGCTGGTTCAAAGTATTGCACTTGACTATCGTGTAACCCAGTAGTGACTAGCATGTTTGGATATTCTTTTTCTTCTATATTTTCATAGGGAGAATAGCTCTTCATATATTGATAAGCTTCTTTATCATTTGGATTTCCCCATTCATCGTATTCATTAGTCGTCAGGGGGATACCTTCATCGAGCATGGTGTTGACTACATCCACAAAAGGAACTTGTGCAATGATGCCATTCCAAAGTTGGGGTTCCATATTGGCCACAGCTCCCATCAAAAGTCCTCCGGCACTTCCTCCTTGGGCATAAAGGTGCCCTATGCTGGTCAATTTTTGATCAATCAAATAATGACCACAGGCAATAAAATCGGTAAATGTATTGATCTTATTCATCATTTTTCCTTCCTCATACCATTTCCGTCCCATTTCCTCTCCTCCGCGGATGTGAGCGATGGCATAGATAAAACCACGATCTAATAGGCTTAATCTAGCGCTGCTGAATGTCGGGTCAATGGCATATCCATAAGAACCATACGCATATAATAGTAACGGTGCTGAGCCATCTTTCTTGGTGCTATTTTTATAGACAAGTGAAATAGGAATACGTACACCATCTTTTGATATTGCATATAGGCGTTCTGTTGTATACGCACTTACATCATAACCTCCAACTACTTCTTGTTGCTTCAATAAGATTTTTTCCTTAGTTTCTAGATGATATTCATAGGTCGAGGAGGGTGTTACCAATGAAGTATAGCCGTAACGCAATTTATCGGTATGATATTCAACATTGGTACTTGGGTAGACAGTGTAGGCAACTTCTCCAAAATCAAGATAATGCTGCTCTTTGCTTGTCAAATGATGTACAGCAATATGAGATAACCCATCTTTTCGTTCGGAAATGACCAAATAGTTTTTGAATTCATCGACATCAGTTACCAGTACGTCTTCGCGGTGAGGAATAAATGTTGTCCACTGTGCTTTACTTGTATTTTCGAGTGGGCATTGCATAACTTTAAAATTTATGGCATCATCATTTGTCACGATCAGAAAACGGTCTTCTAAAGCCGTAACTTGATAAAGTACATCTTTTATGCGGGGTTGAAATACTTGAAAATCTCCATCTGGATGATCAGACTTTAGGTATAAAACCTCTGATGAAAGTGTTCCTTCTGATTGAATAAATATATATTCACCATTCTTGGATTTGCTGACACCGATGTAATTGGTATTATCTATTTCAGTGTATACAGTGACGTCATCATCTGTCTGGCTTCCCAATGTATGCCTCTTAATTTTTTCACTTAAGAGTGTCACCGGATTTTTTGATGTATAAAATAGCGTTTTATTATCCTTTGCCCAGATGGAACTCCCCGATGTTCTATGTAGTTCATCTTGATAGATCTCCCCTGTAATTAGATTTTTAATGTATATGGTATACTCTCTTCGTGATACAGTATCGACACCAAAAGACATCAGACTGTTGTCAGGGCTTATCGAGAATCCAGTAGCAGAATAATACGCATACCCCTCTGCCATGGCATCTATATCCAGCAGAATCTCTTCTCTGGCACCAGGCTGATCTTTTTTTCTACAAAACTTAAAATATTGCTTACCTTCTTCTGTACGAGTATAATAATAATATCCATTTTTAAGATATGGAACTGATTCATCTTTTTCCTGAATGCGCGCTTTCATCTCCTGAAACAGCTGCTTTTGCAATCCTGTAGTCGGTTCTAGCACTGCATCTGTATAATCATTCTCTTTTTTTAAATAGTCAATGACCAATTCTGCATCTGGTCCTTTCTTAAAAAAATCATTCATCCAATAATATTCATCGACTGTCTGATCATGATGAATATCTCTTATGTGCGGTTTGACCGGCGCTATAGGGGAGGATAACGACTCTTTTTTTGATTCTTTTGCTTCGGACTGTTCTGCTGAAACTGCTCCTATAATGCTATTTAAAATAATCATACCTAATATACTTTTACAGATGAGATAATCCTGAATAATTAAAAAAAATCAGAATTATATAAAAAGTAAAAATAAGGATGTATTCGCATTATTTAATAAAAATTAACATTTTAAGCCCCTTCCTAGCATTATATTTGCAGATCGTAATAAGATCAAAATATCAACAGATGAATTTAAGAAGATTACTTTATGTATTTGCTATAGGACTAATACCAGTTTTGGGATATACTCAAGATAATAAAAGCGTGCCTGAAAATTGGTTTAATTTAGATTATGAGAAAGATGGTGTTCTAGGCATCAGTACAGAGAGGACTTATGAAAGCCTTTTAAAAGGCAAAAAATCAACACCGGTTATTGTTGCGGTGCTGGATGGAGGGGTCGATGTCAATCATGAAGATCTGAAAAATGTGGTGTGGATCAATGTTAAGGATAGCTTATCTAATGGAATTGATAACGACAACAATGGATTTATCAATGATCGATATGGGTGGAATTTTATTGGTAATGCAAAAGGTGAAAATGTACAGTTCGATAATTTAGAGCTAACCAGATTAATTCGTAAGAATGCGCCGAAATATAGTGGGGTAACTGCCGCTACCGTATTAACGGACCAGGAGAAACGAGCTTACAATGCCTACCTGAAAATGGTCGAAACCTATAATGAAAAATTAGATGATGCAAAGTATGGCGCGATGAACTATGTCGCGCTTAAAGAGAATATAGATAATCTGGTAAAAGGTATCAACAAAGATAAGTCACAAATCACCACAGCAGATCTGGACAGCCTTAATCCTGCTGGCAATCGTCAAAAAATAGCAATTCGAATTGCTAAAGAAGAGATCGAAAAAGCTGGGGGATTTGCTAAATTTTATCAGGATTTAAAGGAAGGGGCTGATTATTTTGGTAATCAAATTGCTTATCATTTGAACAAAGATTATGATTCTCGTTCTATTGTTGGCGACAACTATGATGATACTAGTGAATATCACTATGGCAATCCAGATGTAACTGGACCCGATGCACTACACGGTACTCATGTTGCTGGTATCATTGCTGCCGATCGTACAAATAGTATTGGTATTAAAGGCGTGGCCGATAATGTCAAGATTTTATCCGTACGTCTTGTTCCTGATGGTGATGAACGTGATAAGGATGTTGCTAATGGTATTCGTTATGCGGTGGATAATGGTGCAAAAGTAATTAATATGAGTTTTGGCAAGAGCTATATATATAATAAAAAAACAGTTGATCAGGCTGTACAATACGCAATGTCAAAAGATGTTTTGCTCGTGCATGCTGCTGGTAATGATAGTGAGAATAATGATTTATCACCTAACTATCCCAATAAGTTTTTCACGGATAGTCTTGGCGCAATAACTGGAGTTGCTGATGCTTGGATCACCGTCGGTGCAACTGGTCCTCGTAAAGATGAGGAACTTCTAGCTAGTTTTTCTAATTACGGCAAGACGTCGGTGGATGTGTTTGCTCCTGGGCTATACATCAATTCGACTGCACCGCACTCGGAGTATAAAGAGGAACAAGGTACAAGTATGGCCGCTCCCGTTGTAGCGGGACTAGCTGCCATGCTGCGATCTTACTATCCACAATTAACGGCTTTGGAAACTAAAGAAATTATCATGAATTCTGTTACAAAACTAGAAGATACCGTACGTATTAAATTGGAAGATGGATCTTTTAAGACCGTAAATTTATCTGATATATCCCTTTCTGGTGGTATTGTAAATGCATATACGGCAGTGGAAAAAGCAAATGATTATATCACAAAAAAGAAAAAATAAAATATTGACATAATATTTGCATCTTGTTTTACGTTTTACTTATAAATTTAACGATAACAACAAGGATTGCGTATGGTCGAAAACTTTACAACTGAACATGAAGTTAAGAACATCGAAACAGAAGCAAAATTTTCTGATGAAGATGTGGAGCAACAATTAAAACTTCAGCTACCGAATATGATGATGAATCCAAGTGATTCATGCATTGAACATATTTTGAATTATTCAAAATCGGTAGTTACTAAAAAGGCTTAGTCGGGAGATTAAGCCTTTTTTATTTTTTAAAAACTTGACTATCTTTGGTAGATATGTTGAAAAAAGATAGATATAAAGCTTTTGTAGAATACTTTTCTAAAAATAGTCCAGATGCGCAAACAGAATTGAACTATAGTAATCCGTATGAATTATTAGTCGCTGTTATCTTATCTGCACAATGCACAGATAAACGAATCAATCTGGTGACACCTAAACTTTTTCAACAATTTCCCAATGCAGAAGCTTTAGCGAATAGTAGCGTGGATGAAGTATTTTCATATATCCGCTCGGTGAGCTATCCCAATAATAAAGCAAAACATTTGGTTGGCATGGCAAATATGCTTGTCAATGTTTTTGACTCTGTCGTCCCCGAAAAAATAGAGGATCTGATCAAACTGCCTGGTGTGGGCAGGAAAACAGCAAATGTAATCTCATCTGTTGTTTATAATAAACCTGCTATGGCTGTTGATACGCATGTGTTTCGCGTGAGCAACCGGCTCGGATTAACGAGCCGTGCTACGACACCTCTTGCAGTAGAGAAGCAATTGGTAAAATATCTACCTGAACATACTATAGCAATTGCTCACCATTGGTTAATTCTACATGGACGATACATTTGCTTGGCTCGAAAGCCCCAATGTGATAAATGCCCGATTACTTTTATGTGTAAATACTTTGAAAAGACGCATCAAGTAAAGGAAATCAAAGAAAGCATAACTGAAAAAATATAGACTAACTTTTTTAGTAAAAATATTTTGTGAATTAAAAACTATTGTGTACTTTTGAATCAACAATACTAAAAATATGAGCAACCCAGATAAATTAAAAGCGTTACAGCTTACATTAGATAAATTAGAAAAATCATATGGCAAAGGTGCCATTATGAAGTTAGGAGATGCAGCTGTTGATGCTATCGAATCCATCTCTACAGGTTCTTTAGGTCTTGATATTGCATTAGGTATCGGAGGTGTTCCTAAAGGTCGTATTATTGAAATATACGGTCCAGAATCTTCAGGTAAAACAACTCTAGCGACACATATCGTTGCTGAAGCTCAAAAAGCAGGTGGCATTGCTGCATTTATCGATGCGGAACATGCTTTTGATAAATACTATGCACAAAAATTAGGTGTTGACGTAGAAAATCTATTAATTGCCCAGCCTGATAATGGTGAACAAGCTTTAGAGATTGCAGATAACTTAATCCGTTCGGGAGCTATTGACATTATTGTAATTGACTCTGTTGCGGCTTTAGTACCAAAAGCGGAGATTGAAGGTGAAATGGGTGATTCAAAAATGGGTCTTCAGGCACGTTTGATGTCTCAAGCTTTACGTAAATTAACGGGTACGATTTCGAAAACAAACTGCTGTTGTATTTTTATTAACCAACTTCGTGAAAAAATCGGTGTTATGTTTGGTAATCCTGAAACAACGACTGGTGGTAACGCGTTGAAATTTTATGCATCTGTTCGTTTAGATATTCGTCGTACTTCTCAAATCAAAGATTCGGATGAAGTATCGGGTAATCGTGTGAAAGTAAAAATTGTTAAAAACAAAGTAGCTCCTCCGTTTCGTATTGCAGAATTTGATATCATGTTTGGAGAAGGTATTTCTAAAGTTGGTGAAATCATCGATCTAGGTGTTGAATATAATATCATCAAAAAAGCGGGTTCATGGTTTAGCTATGGAGAAACGAAATTAGGTCAAGGTCGTGATGCTGTAAAAAACTTATTGCATGATAATCCAGATCTAGCAGATGAGTTGGAAGCTAAGATCAGAGCGGAAGTTTCAGGTGTAGATCCTAATCTTGTTTTAGAAGAAGATTAATTTTATATTACATAAATAATTTAGGTATAGCCATTCCCAAAAGAATGGCTATATTTATTTTTAAAACCTTTGCCAATGAAAAATCATATTCTTTGTTATTTTATTCTTTCAATTTTATGTTGCAGTGCACTCGGACTTTCGGCACAACAATTAAAAATATTGACTTATAACATTCATCATGCCAATCCTCCCAGTGAGCATGCTAGCGTTACTAACCTAGATACCATCGCTTCCATTATCAAAAAAACAGATGCTGATCTAGTGGGCTTACAAGAAATCGATGTTAACTTGAACCGTTCCCAAAATACGGATCAAGCGAAAAAATTAGCCGAACTTACGGGCATGCACTACTTTTTCTCCAAAGGTATCAATCTTGATCATGGTGAATATGGAACTGTCATCCTCTCAAAATATCCTATTGTGAAAAGTGAACGTTTCGAACTTCCATCACCAATTGAAAGTGAAAAGAGAAGTTTAGGCATCATCCATATTAAATTAAATGGAAGGACAATCAAATTTGCGAATACACACCTTGATCTGAAAAAAGAAAATCGACTAGCACAAACGGCTTTTATCATCGATAAATTTAAAAATGATCAGGAACTTGTTATTTTAGTTGGAGATCTCAATGCACGACCTGAAGAGCAACCTATCCGCAACTTAGAAAAAGTATTTACACGAAGTGAAATCAAAAACGGATTTACAATACCTGAAGTAAATCCTGATCGTGAAATTGATTTTATCATGATAAATAAAGGAAATCAATTTAAATTTAAAAATCATCATGTTTTATCCGAAACCTACGCCAGTGATCACAGACCTGTGTATGTTGAAATTAATGCCCAATAATAGCTCATGAGTATCAACCGAAGAAAATTTTTAGAAGCCTTAACTATTGCAGGTATAACATTACCAAACATAAGCTTTGCAAATAAAAAAATTGAGGCTAGTAATAGCGTAAAATTTGATTTTATCGTCCCCGCATATTTACAGAATCAGATCAATAATAATATAAGCGTATTTTCGATTCTCAATAAACCTGCATTTGCTTGGCTAGAAATCTTAGATGACAACAATCAGATCAAGAGCAAAATATATCAAAGTGAAGATGGTATGTTGGAAGCAAATACTGACTTGTTTAAGTTTACCATAATTGATGCTCCAAGAAGATTTAAATATAGAATTGTAGCTAAGGAAGTTCTTAAATTTGAGGCTTATAAAATTGTTTATGGCGAGGAAATTAAATCGGATATTCTTTCTGCAAAATTAGCGAAAAAAGACCAAGATCAAATCAGTTGCTTGATATACAACGATGTTCATGAAACAAAGAATACATACAAAGATCTGGTGCCTAATCAAAATCTAGATAGATATGATTTTGCGATTCTTAATGGAGATTCTTTTCATTATGTAAGCAACCAAAATGATATCACCGAAAAACTGCTACAACCCTTTTCATTTTTTGAAACGAGTAAACCTTTTATCATGAATCGGGGAAATCATGAAACTAGAGGCTCATTTTCGCGTATTTTCAAGAAGTATTTCGGTTATCCCGAAAATAAATTTTATCAATCTTTCAAATTGGGACCTATTTATTGGATTCTACTAGACAGTGGAGAGGATAAGCCCGATACCCATGAAGTATATGGTGGGACTGTAGATTATGATCATTATCGCAAAGAACAGGCGGTTTGGTTAGAACAAGTATTGCAATCAAAAGAAAGAAAATCAGCTCAACATACGGTAGTGGTCAGCCACATTCCTATTTTCCACGCTGATGATTGGCACGGCACATTACATAACCGATCCACCTTTCATCTATTGTTTCAAAAATATAAAATTGATGTGATGATTACAGGTCATACACACCAATATGGTTATCACCCCCCTGACCAAGACCATAACTATACACTGTTTATTGGCGGTGGACCCAAGACAGGTGAAAGAACGGTGATCGATGTACATGGTGATAAAAGATCTCTGGACATAAAAATGATCAAAGATAATGGCGATATCGTGGGACATCTCAAAAAATAAAAATTCTATTTTATCATAAACAAGACAAGGCGTTTNNAAACGCCTTGTCTTGTTTATGAGTCCTACTCGATTATTCGCCTTCTTCTAAAAATGGATATTTGTAATTTGTATCCGGATTAAAGGTTTCTTTGATCGTACGTGGAGATACCCAACGTAATAGGTTGATCATAGAACCGGCTTTATCATTTGTACCTGAACCACGAGCTCCACCGAATGGCTGTTGACCTACTACAGCTCCAGTACATTTGTCATTGACATAGAAGTTACCAGCTGCATTGCGCAATGCATGTGTTGCTTGTGCTATTGCATAACGATCTTTTGCGATAACTGAACCTGTTAATGCATAGATAGATGTTTTATCAACAATTTCTAACGTCTCTTCCCATTTGTCATCTTCATAAACAAAAATAGTCAAAACTGGCCCGAATAATTCTTCTGACATGGTTTCATAATCTGACTTTTTAGCTAAGATAACTGTTGGTGAAACAAAATATCCTTTAGATTTGTCATATGTACCACCGATTACCACTTCTGCATCATCGGAAGCTTTAGCACGGTCAATATATTTGGCTAATTTATCAAATGATTTTTCGTCAATAACTGCATTGATAAAGTTTGTAAAATCTTCTGTTCCACCAATTTTGAATGAATTTACATCTGCTGTCATTGCATCTTTCAATGCCGGCCACATCGATGCTGGAACATATGCACGGGAAGCTGCCGAGCATTTCTGTCCTTGGTATTCAAATGCACCACGCACTAATGCTGTATTGGTAACTTGTAGATCTGCTGATGGATGTACCACGATAAAATCTTTACCACCTGTTTCACCAACTATTCTAGGGTATGTTTTATAACGGTGAATGTTTTCTCCAATTGTCTTCCAAATATCTTGGAAAACACCTGTAGAACCAGTAAAGTGAATACCTGCAAAATCTGGGTGTTTAAAGATTACCTCACCTGCATCAGGTCCTGATACATATACTAAGTTGATCACACCAGCTGGCAAACCTGCTTCGATAAAGATCTCCATCAACACTTGGGCAGAATAAATCTGTGCATTCGATGGTTTCCATACGACCACATTGCCCATCATAGCAACACATGATGGCAAGTTTCCTGCAATGGCTGTAAAATTAAAAGGTGTCAAAGCAAATACAAAGCCCTCTAATGGACGTTGTTCTAAACGATTCCATACTCCTTTTCCAGATACAGGGGGTTGTTGTGCATAGATTTCGGTCATGTACTGTACGTTGAAACGTAAAAAGTCAGTGAACTCACATGCCGAATCGATTTCTGCTTGATAAGGATTTTTTGATTGCGCCAACATCGTTGCTGCATTCAATTTGTAACGGTATTTTGTAGATGCTAATTCTGCTGCTTTCAAAAAGATAGCTGCACGATCTTCCCATGGTAAGTTTTCCCAATCGCTTTTAGCTGCTAAAGCTGCATTGATAGCGTCTGTTACATGATTTTTTGTACCTTGGTTATAGTGTCCTAAAAGGTGTTGGTGATCGTGTGGTGGGTTGATCGATACTTTATTTTCTGTACGTACTTCTTCTCCGCCAATATACATCGGAACGTCAATTTGCTTAGCACGGGCTTCATCGATAGCTGCTTTTAATAATTTACGTTCTTTAGTACCAACAGCATATGAGTAAACTGGCTCATTTGTGGGTGTAGGTACATTAAAAAATCCTTTTATCATAGTAATAATTTTATATTTTCAAAAACCTGAATTTCAATGAGTTTATCAAAATTCAGAATAAATTTACAAGATTTTAATCCGAGTTCCAATTATTCAATTAGTCTTTGGCCGTACTGGTAAAAATATGTTTAAACTTTTCCAATTTTGGTTTAATCACATATTGACAATAACGGTCATCTTGGTTATTTGCATAATAATCCTGATGATAATCTTCTGCTTTGTAGAATGTACTGTAAGGAACGACTTCTGTTACAATTGGACGCTCATAAAGATGTTCTTCTTTCATCTTCTGTAAGTAATAATTGACTTTTGATAATTGTTGTTTATCATGAACAAATATGGCTGAACGATATTGAGTTCCTACATCATTTCCTTGTCTATTTAGCTGTGTTGGATCATGGGCTATAAAAAACGCTTCCAATAAGGTGTCAAACTTAATTTTCTGAGGATCATATAAGACATTGACAGCTTCGGCATGTCCAGTTGTTCCTGTACTTACCTGGACATAAGTCGGGTTATTTGTTTTTCCTCCGGTATATCCCGAAATCACTTGTTGTACTCCTTCCAGTGTTTTGAATTGTGCCTCTACACACCAAAAACAACCTGCTGCAAAAGTAGCGGTATCCAGTTTTCCGGACTGCATATCGGGTAAGTGGTCAAAAGATAGTGCTTGATTTTTTGTAGCGGAGGGCTGGCATGATGACCATAAGCTGCAAATCGCAAATAATGCAAAAAGATGGATGTAACGATTACTGATATTCATACGTTTACAAATTAAAAAAGCGGTAAAATGTGATCATTTTACCGCCTTATATGTTTTATACAAAAGCTAAAAAATTATTTAGCCGCAGCATAATTTTTTGCTACTGCATCCCAGTTAATCACATTGAAAATTTCTTCTAAGTAAGCTGGGCGTTTATTTTGAAATTTTAAATAATATGCATGTTCCCAAACATCAATTCCTAAAATAGGTGTACCTTTTACTTCAGCAACGTCCATCAATGGATTATCTTGATTTGGAGTAGAAGTAACTTGTAATTTACCTTCAGCATTGACAATTAACCAAGACCAGCCAGATCCAAAACGAGTAGCACCAGCATTTTGCAATTGTGTTTTCAATTCTGAAAAAGAACCGAAAGTTTCATTGATAGCTGTTGCTAATTCACCTGCAGGTTCACCGCCAGCATTTGGACCTAATACTGTCCAGAATAATTTGTGATTATAATGTCCACCACCGTTATTACGAACTGCTGCAGGGTATTTACTAATATTTTTAATGATATCTTCTAAAGACAAGTTTTCTGCTTCTGTGCCAGCAATTGCTTTATTTAAGTTATCTACATATGCTTGATGATGTCTATCATGGTGGATTTCCATAGTAGCTTTATCAATATGTGGTTCTAATGCGTCTGACGCGTATGGTAACGCTTCTAATACAAATGCCATAATTATTTATTTTTGTGTTTATTTAAAAGATTGTTATATGCAAATATAACGTTTAATATAGTTTTATGTTTCGTTTTGGGATGAAATAATCTGATGTTTAGTAGCGTTTTTGACGAAAAAATGATTTAACCAGCTCTGCACATTCTTCACCAAGCTTTCCTGATTCAACAATAGTTTTGGGATGCAAAATTTTATCATGAAATTGCGAGTAGCCTCTTTTGTCGTCCTTCGCTCCAAACACAATTCTTGTTATATGTGTCCAATATGCAGCACCAGCGCACATAACACAGGGCTCTACAGTTACATAAAGTGTACAATCTACTAAATACTTGCCTCCTAAATGATTTGCTGCTGCAGTAAATGCCTGCATCTCTGCATGGGCGGTTACATCATTAAGACGTTGTGTCAAATTGTGACCTCTTCCTATTATATTTCCTTTATGAACGATAACAGCACCAATCGGAACCTCCCCCTCTGCCATTGCTATGTGTGCTTCTTTCAATGCTTGTTTCATAAAAAAATCATCTGCATTGTCTACAGAAGTTCCTTCAAAATCGATATATCGCATATTACATTAATCTAGCGCCATTGGGCACTTTCTTTTCTACTGTTGTTAAAATGATATTTCCATCCTCATCAGCAAATCCTGTTACTAAACATTCTGAATAGAAGTTTGCTATTTGTTTTTTTGGAAAATTAACAACTGCTACTACTTGTCTTCCAATTAATTCATCTTTACTATAATGTACGGTTATTTGGGCACTACTTTGTTTAACACCTATTGTTGAACCAAAATCAATGGTCAATTGATAGGCTGGTTTTCGAGCTTTCGGAAAATCTGCTACGGTAAGGATTGTACCTACACGTAAATCAACTTTTTCAAAATCACTCCAAGATATTTCTTCCATTATAAACGATTACTTTCAATATTACTTAATGACTTGGATAGCGTAAATATAATATATTCTCGATCTCTGTTGAGACGAATCATCAGGTGCTTAATCAGTTTTTCTTCATCTCCCTCTTCAAAGGATAAATCTGCATCATGGAGATGATTATATTTTCTTTTTATTTTTTCTTTCGCTATATTCCAATCAGATGTTGTTATTTTGAGCCTTGTCATTTTTTAGGTATAAAATTTGCTTATATTTTTGAAACTTGATGAAAGTTTAGTTAAAGATACAATTTATATAGAAAATAACAGTTATGAAGAAAATTTTACCTGCATTACTATTAATTTGCGGAAGTGTTGCTACTGCTAATGCACAATTGTTGCCTGGATTTGAAATTGGTTTAAAGGGTGCCTTAAACTTTTCTAAATTTAAAAGTGATGGTAAGTATTTCAATTCAGACAACAAAGCTGGATATCAGGCGGGTCTGTATGGACGTGTCGGTGTATTAGGTTTCCATGTACAACCTGAGATTTACATTACTGGCAAAAACACCACTGTCTCAACAGATGGCGGGGAAACAACAGATGTAAAATTTACTTCGGTTGATATCCCTGTGCTATTGGGAAAACGTTTTGGTTTAGGACCCATTGGTGCAAGGATCCAAACTGGACCTATATTTTCTTTTAAGGTTGATGATAAACAAGATAAAATAATTGCTAATCTGGATCCAAATAGTTATAAAAAAACAAATACGGCATGGGCTTTTGGTGTTGGTGCTGATGTTTCTAGTTTACGTGTGGATCTACGTTATGAAATGGGATTGAATAAAGTCAACGATAGTCAAGCAAATCCAAAAATCAACATGTGGAGTATTGGTCTAGGTTATCGTTTATTTAGTCTATAGACTTTTAAAAAACAATTTATAAGGGGCTCGCTATCATAATTAGCGGGCCTTTTTTGCAAAAGATTTAGAATAGTTCTAAATTACTTCTTTTTCTTGTCAAAATTGTATCATATTTAATATCAAATAGTAGATTTGCCTAATTAAATTAAATTACAAAGGATAATGAGTAAATCAAAGCCAGTTTTAAGTTCTTCAATCGGGAAGAAGCTAATCATGAGCTTAACGGGACTTTTTTTATGTATGTTCCTAATCGTTCACTTGATTGGAAACTTGCAGTTATTTAAAGATGACGCGGGTTTAGCGTTCAACAAGTACGCTTATTTCATGACGCATTTTACCCCTATTAAGGTTGTGTCTTATTTATTGTATGCATCAGTAATCATTCACGTGATCTATGCAATCGTGATTTCATTAAAAAATAAGGCTGCACGTCCGATTGGGTATGCATCTTATGATGGAAGCGCAAACAGCAAGTGGAATTCACGTAACATGGGGATTTTAGGTACTGTTATTTTGGTATTCTTGGCGACGCACATGTCAAATTTTTGGTGGAAATACCATAATGACCAAACACCTTACATCGAGTATCGTACAGATCTATCGACAGGTGTTACTACACATCAAGAAATCCAAGCTGCAGATTTTCATGATTATTCTATCGTTTCTGAAAATGGTGTTGAAATTGTGAAAGCACGTGACTTGTATAAACAAGTTGATTATGCTTTCAAGAATGTTGGTTTGGTTGCTTTGTATGTCATTGCGATGGCTGCTTTAGCATTCCACTTAATCCACGGTTTTCAATCTGCTTTCCAAACAGTTGGATTCAATCACAAAAGATACATTGGATTGGTTCAATTTATTGGTGTATGGGTTTTTGGTGTAATTATTCCAATCCTATTTGCAGCAATGCCATTATATTTCTATTTCCGTTAACAATATTTTAGGATAGTGCTATAAGGCACGATCTAATAAATAAAATATAAGATATGTTAGATTCAAAAGTACCTGCGGGGCCATTGGCTCAAAAATGGTCAAAACATAAATTTGAAATGAAGCTGGTTAACCCTGCTAACAAACGTAAATTTACAATTATCGTTGTTGGTACAGGATTGGCAGGAGCTTCTGCAGCTGCCTCTTTAGCAGAATTGGGTTACAATGTAAAAACTTTCTGTTATCAAGATTCACCTCGTCGCGCACACTCTATCGCAGCTCAAGGTGGTATCAATGCGGCAAAAGATTATCAGAATGACGGTGACTCTGTTTTCCGTTTATTCTATGATACGATCAAAGGTGGTGATTACCGTGCTCGCGAAGCAAATGTGTACCGCTTAGCTGAGGTATCTACTAATATCATCGATCAATGTGTTGCGCAGGGTGTTCCTTTCGCTCGCGAATACGGTGGTTTATTGGATAATCGTTCCTTTGGTGGTGCACAAGTATCGCGTACTTTCTACGCTCGTGGTCAAACTGGACAACAATTATTATTAGGTGCATATTCGGCTTTAAACCGTCAGATACATAAAGGTAAAGTGAAATCATACACTCGTCATGAGATGCTTGACCTTGTTAAAATTGATGGACAGGCTCGTGGTATCGTAACTCGTGACTTAGTTACTGGTAAAATCGAATCACATGAAGGTCATGCAGTATTATTATGTACTGGTGGATACGGTAACGTATTCTTCCTTTCTACTAATGCTATGGGATGTAATGTAACGGCTGCTTGGAGAGCGCACAAACGTGGTGCTTTATTTGCAAATCCATGTTATACCCAAATTCACCCAACATGTATTCCTGTTACTGGCGATCACCAGTCCAAATTAACGTTGATGTCAGAATCATTGCGTAATGATGGTCGTGTGTGGGTTCCTAGAACAGTTGAATTGGCACAAAAACTTCAAAAAGGAGAATTAAAGGCTGTTGATATCAAAGAAGAAGATAGAGATTACTTCTTAGAACGTAAGTATCCATCATTTGGTAACTTAGTCCCTCGTGACGTTGCTTCTCGTAATGCTAAAGAAGCAGTTGATGAAGGACGTGGTGTTGGTAAAACAGGTGTTGCTGTATTCTTAGACTTTGCCGAAGCAATCGGTCGTTTGGGAGAAGATACTGTACGTGAAAAATATGGTAACTTATTTGATATGTACTATCAAATTACAGATGAGAATCCTTACAAACAACCGATGCGTATCTACCCTGCTGTTCACTATACAATGGGTGGTGTATGGGTTGATTATAATTTAATGACTACTGTCCCTGGATTATATGCATTAGGAGAGTGTAATTTCTCTGATCACGGAGCTAACCGTTTAGGTGCTTCTGCTTTAATGCAAGGATTATCGGATGGCTACTTTGTGATTCCTTATACTGTTGGAGATTATCTTGCAAACTTAGGTTCTTTTGCTCCTGTTGATAAAAATCATCCTGCATTTGAAGAAACTCGCAAAGAGGTTGAAACACGAATCAATGCATTATTAGCCTTAAATGGTACTAAAACTGTAGATGATCTTCATAAAGAATTAGGTTTGATCATGTGGGAATACTGTGGTATGGCCCGTACTGCTGAAGGTTTAACTAAAGCTAAAGGATTGATTCAAAACTTGAAAAAAGAATTCTGGTCAAATGCAAAGGTACTAGGTGAAAATGAAGAGTTAAACATGTCGCTGGAAAAAGCTGGTCGTGTTGCTGATTTCATCGAATTGGGTGAGTTAATGGTTGATGATGCATTAAACCGCAGAGAATCTTGTGGTGGTCACTTCCGTTTAGAGTCGCAAACAGAAGAGGGTGAGGCTCTACGTATTGACGAAGAGTTTACTTATGTGTCTGCTTGGGAATTTAAAGGTGAAAATCAACCTGAGGTTCTTCATAAAGAAGAGTTAGTTTTCGAAAACGTTAAATTAACACAAAGAAGTTATAAATAATATCATTGACTACTATTATAGTAGTCAATGATAGACTCAATATTATTATTATGAGTGCACATATGAATTTAACGCTAAAAGTTTGGCGTCAAAAAAACGATAAATCAAAAGGTCAATTCGTAACTGTACAAGCAAATGATATCGCCGATGATATGTCATTCTTAGAAATGCTTGATATCGTAAATGATGAATTGACTCGTAAAGGCGAAGATCCTATTTACTTTGATCATGACTGTCGTGAAGGGATTTGCGGAATGTGTTCATTAGTGATCAACGGACGTCCTCACGGACCGAAATATGGTATCACTACTTGTCAATTGCACATGCGTTCATTCCATGATGGACAAACAATTGTTATTGAACCTTGGAGAGCTGCTGCGTTCCCTGTATTGAAAGATTTAGCGGTAGATCGTACTGCATTTGACCGTATTCAACAAGCTGGTGGTTATACCAATGTAAATACGGGTGGTGCACAGGATGCTAATAACATTTTGATTCCAAAACGTATTGCAGATGAGGCTTTCGAATCAGCGACTTGTATCGGTTGTGGTGCTTGTGTTGCTGCTTGTAAGAATGCATCAGCGATGTTATTCGTTTCAGCAAAGATATCTCAATTCGCTTTATTACCTCAAGGTCAAACGGAACGTTATGAGCGTGCTCAGGCGATGGTTGATCAAATGGATGCAGAAGGTTTTGGTAACTGTACTAATACTGGTGCTTGTGAAGCAGAATGTCCTAAAGGTATCAAATTAACAAATATTGCTCGAATGAATCGTGAGTACTTGGGTGCAAAACTTTTCAGAGAGGAAGATATCCACGGATAATAAAATATCCTTTTATAGATAAGTCCTTACAAATCTTTTTGTAAGGACTTTTTTTATATATTTATATATTCATTCATTCTCAATTTACAGATTATATAGTGCCAGTATCCTCTAAAATAAGACTTTTACTTATACTGCTGACGTTAAGCTTTATCGTTACTGCTATTACTTTACAACAATCGATCTCGAGTAAGGATATTCTAAACTTTGAAACAGCAAACCTTGAATCAAAAATTCATGAAAAGGAAGATTTGATTGAACACTTATTTGCAGATCCTATTGTTTTAAAAACGTTTAAAAATGCGGAGAAATATCCAGAACAATCTTACCATATCCTTGAAAAATATGATAAAGAGGAAGGGATC
This sequence comes from Sphingobacterium sp. UBA6320, assembly GCF_002440335.1. NCBI lineage: Bacteria > Pseudomonadati > Bacteroidota > Sphingobacteriia > Sphingobacteriales > Sphingobacteriaceae > Sphingobacterium > Sphingobacterium sp. UBA6320. Next base: position 67,379 of record NZ_DJTA01000028.1, read on the forward strand.
GCGCTCTTTATATTTAAAAATCATGAATTATTGCTGTGGAGTTCTAATATATTCGTACCGCTCACAGATGGTGGATTAAAAAATACCGTTAATTATATTACAACAAATGATCGAACATTCATTGTTAAGAAAAAGGAGATTGGCAATACGACCGTCTTGGCTTATGTGACGATCAAGAAATATTTTAATATCAATAATGAATATTTCACAAAAGCATTTTCACCCTTAATTTCTAAAAGTAATAATATTGAAATTGCAGATTATAACGATAGTGGAAATATTAAAAATATATACAGCAAGGATAAAACGTATCTGTTTTCCATTAAATTAAAATCGGGACAGGTTCAGAATTTATTTAGTGTCTTAAAAACGTTATCGTGGATTCTGGCAGCCATATGCTTTATAACGCTCATCCATAATATTGCGAATCTACTGGTTAATAATGGTAAAGTAATACTTGGAGTAATTTTATACTTTACAGCACTGGTGACATTACGTTTTATAGATCTTAACTCTGATTGGCTCAGTATTCATGCTAATCTAGGGATTTTCAATCCAAAAAATTATGCATATAACTATTTGTTTCCCAATATCTGGGGTTTACTGGTTACAACTTTCTTTATTTTCCTTTTTACCTTATTTTTATACAATATAAAAAGTAAATTTCTTTTTGCTGAATATATCAAAAGTAAATTTTTAAAGGTATGTTTTACCTTGTTTTCCATACTGAGCATATACTTCTTCTTTACTCTTCTTTATAGAACATTAGGTACCCTGGTTACACATTCTCCCACTACGGCTGTTGATTTTACTAAACTGGTTGAATTAAATACATTCACTTGGATTGATCTTTTTATCATGTGTTTCAGTTTGATGACGCTAACACTGTATATTGATATTGTGATTTCTACGATTAGAAAGCTTAAAATATCAGATACAGTACTTCTCAATATCCATCTGATTTCCCTTATCATATTTATTATCGTAGGCACTGTATTGAGAGAAAATAATGGATTGGTCAATATTTTACTTGCTGTAATTATACTGATACGCTCTTTCAATTCCTTATTAAAATCAAAATTCAAATTAGCAACTCATATCATCGTTATCATCCTTTTATCGATCATCTGCTCCGTTTATCATGGTCACTATTTTAAAATGAAAAAAGTGGATAATATGAAGCTTTTTATTAGTAATCTAGAAGCGGAGGATGACATTAATGCTATATCACTCTATACAGAAATTGAAAAAGATATACTGAAAGATGAACAGTTAAAACATTTATTCAAAATCAGTTTACCTAATACCAATACTCAAACCATAAATGAATATATCGAGCAAAAATATCTTGGTGGATACCTTTCAAGATATGAATTTATGGGATTCTACTATAATAATAATAAAGAACTTGCTCAGTATAAGAATAATAAAGTAGAAGAGTACAGGGAAAAGGTTATAAAAAATTCATTAAAAATAAGTAATAACTTCTATCGCTTGAATAGTGAGTTAGGAACACATGAGTATTTTTCAATCATAAACCTTCCTATAGATGCTCACAATACAGTCTCTCTCTACCTCAATCTAAAAAACAGGTCGTTTAATTATGCGTTACCTTATCCCGAAATACTGGTTGATTCGAGATTAAATAATATGGAGGTCGAATCATTTAGTAATAGCTCTATAGCACTCTATAAAGATGGAAATCTAGTCACCCAATATGGAAAATACAATTATCCAAGTCATGATCATGATTATCCTAAAAAAGTTGGTGAATATATTAATATGGATGGTAAGGACAACTATTTTCATGTGTTGTATAGACCTAATAGTCATACAACATTTTTGGTTAGCAATCCAAAAGAGACAGCTTGGGAATATTTGGCGACCGCTTCATTTTTATTTTTGGTCATATTTATCTTTTTTTCAATCTTTAATACGATCACTTATGGTTCAAATATTTTTAAAAACAAGTCGTTTAAAATTCGAAGTATTAAATATCATTATTTATATTTAGTCAATAGCATACAATATAGCTCTAGAATTCAAACGCTATTTATTTCTTCAATTATATTGGCAATTCTGATATCTGGTATCATATCGTTTGTCAGTATTAATATGCAATTAGCCTATAACAATACTTTGGAAAGAGAAAAAACGGTTACAGATATTAGTAAAAGGCTAGAAAGTATCATTAGTACCACAAATTCTGCTGAAGAAAGGGAGAATCGACTAATTTATTATTTGAAGTTATTATCCGAATCGCTATCAAAAGACTTCTCTCTGTACTCTAAATCGGGTCGTTTATTATACAGTTCGCAACCCAAGATTTATGACCTTAATATCTTATCAACCTTCATGAATCCGAATGCATTTAGAAAATTATCACTTTTAAAAAAATCAGAGACGATAGAGAAAGAAGGTGTAGGTGACTTTAGATATGAATCCAGTTATGCCACTATTAGAGATGAAAATTATGCGACTATTGCATACCTGGCTATTCCAAATTTCAATGCTCAAAAGGATGATAACTTAAATAAAAATCTTCTTTTAAATACACTTATCAATATTTATTCGCTGATTATTATTGGTTTTGGATTTTATGCAGCTTTCGTTGCTAATAAAATCACTGAACCACTAAGTTTAATTAGTAAAAAATTGGCGCAAACAAATTTGGGACAACAGAATGAACCTTTATTTTGGCAGCGAAATGATGAAATCGGCGCTCTCATCAAAGAATATAATCTCATGATATTAAAACTAGAGGATTATGCGAATAAAATAAAGGATAATGAAAGGGAATCTACTTGGAGAGAAATGGCACAACAGGTGGCTCATGAAATCAAAAATCCGCTAACTCCTATGAAGCTTGGTATTCAACAGCTAACCAAATCATACTATGACAATGATCCGAAATTTGAAGAACGATTTAAACGTATTTCAGCATCATTCATTGAGCAAATCAATAGTTTGACACATATTGCTAAAGAATTCTCGGCTTTTGCGAAACTGCCAGACACGAAATATGAGAAGATCAATTTATTGGAAAAAATAAATAAATCAATTGGAGTTTATATACAGAATCCGCAAGCTCAAATTAGATTAATGAATCAAACAAATGATGCCTATCTCTTTGTAGAAGGAGATCGAGATCAAATGATGAGAACTTTTAATAATCTTCTGAAAAATGCCATTGAAGCGGGTTTTGGTAAGAGAAAAATAAAAATTGATATTAGTATTACTGATGGTGATCGGGATGATTACATCATTAAAATAAAAGATAATGGATCAGGAATTCCTCAAGAAATGCGTTCTAAAATATTTGAGATTAATTTTACGACCAAGAGTTCTGGTACTGGACTAGGATTGGTGTTTGTTAAAAAAACAATTGAGGCAATGGGGGGAACAGTTCAATTTGAATCTATAGAGGAACATGGAACAACATTTCAAATTTCAATACCTAAATTTAAGCATATCTAATAAGAGGAAGTAAATATGCGCACTCGCTATTACCCTAGTTCAGATAAGCTATGGTTAGAAACAAAAGAGGAGCTCTTGTATTTGAGCTCCTCTTTTATTTCTGACCATATACCATCAAGGTACATCCTTAGATGGTATCTTTATTTTAGCCTATTTTAAGACCACTGTAGACCTTCCCATGATAGCGTTATCACAATATAAGAGTACTGTATAAGCTCCTTTTACAAACTTCTTATCATCATTCCAATACAACGCATATTCTTCTCCATGATTTGTAAATTCTAAATTGTGCTTAAAAGTATATTGAAGTTTCTCACCATGGGCAAAAAAGGTATTATTCTCATCATTAACAATTAAGTTTCCTTGTGGATCGATAACACGGACAAAAACATCTTTATTTCCAATCTTTGCAAGCGTATTGTCTGCAATTGTAAAATTGATGCTTAACTTATCTACTCTCTTTGCACGTTCTTCTACTTCTACTTTATTATTACGCTTTTCTTGAAGGCCAGATACTGAAATATTAGAAACCTTGAGAGCAGCAGCTACATTAACCTTTGAGGCTAATTTGCTATTTGAACTTTCTAGATTTGTAATTTTAGTCGAGGAGGCAGAAACTTCTTTTTGCAATAAACTGTTCTTTTCTGCCAAAATCTTATTTTCTTGGATTAAGCGATTGACATCTAATGTAAAATAGGCAACATCGCTTTTAAGTGATGTAATTGTTGACTGAGCAAAATCAATATCTGATTGAGATAATTCTTTTCTAGCTAATTTGGCTCGTAAATCAACAATTTTATTTCTTGCATCTTGCTCTTTTGCTATTAAAGGTGGAGATAACTGAACATTTTCAATTTTCATTTTATCTAGCTCTGCCTCGATACGATCAATTTCAACCTCAAGATTTTCCTTTTCAACGGTTAGTGCGTACACTTTTTCTCCTGAAGATTTAAACTTAACATAGAAATAAACGTTGGTAACAATAAGCGCAGCTATTGCTATTATAAAAAAATAAACTTTTGAGGTATTTTTCTTTATTTCTTCCTGTTTATTTCCCTTTACTAATTCAGTTTCCATTACACTTGAATTCCATTTTTTATTAGACTTATTGTATCGTCCTGTAGATACCATTGTACCACAAATATTATTCCAATTTCAAATTATGTAGCTATTAAAAAAATAATATGTTCTATTGCGATAGGTAGATAACAAGATCATAAAAATGACAGATGACATTTATCCATTATCTTTATTTCTTCATGATTTCTAAATCTATCATTACCAAGTTTTTAATCAATGTTTCCACATCGTTTTTTTTGGGATCATGAATTGTATAATGTCCTTTTTTAATGTCATTTTTTACTGGGCTTTGAGTAGAAGGTTCAGCATTTCTGTCATAAACTTTAACAACCGTGTGTCCAAATTTGATATTGTCCTTATCCAGCTTCAACAAACTCAACTGTTCCTCATCGATATCAATTACAACACCCTTTTCTAACTGTCCCTTACCACAAAATTCTACTTCTATTCCCAATGCGGCAAAGGTAAGTCTAATAAATTCCCGCACTGTAATGATAGACTCGGTCGCAACGACATCCTTGGTCTCCGTATCGTGATGAATATGTGGCTTCATTCTCTCCAGACTTAGATGAGATGTTAAATCGTATACATACAGTCGATTTTCTAAACCTAGGGCTATTCGAATAGCATCCCTTATAATTCCGTGAAATATAGATATTTCACTTGAATTGCTACTATTAAAATACATAAGATATACTATTTCAAACAAATAAAGCTATAGTTTCCTATAGCTTTAGCAATTTATATAAAAAAAATCTTTTAATTAACTCTAGAAAAAGTGAATACCAAGTAAGCTTCACCACTAGAAATGGTAACTGGCATACGCATCACTAATTTATTTGCATCTGAATAAGATAAATCCAAACGATAACCAGTGACTACATTTTTAGCTTTATCTCCAGCATAGATTTTTTTGAATTGAAATTGTGGTTCTCCATTATTCTTACCGGGATTGTAGATTGACCAAACTATATCTCTAGAAGCTCCTGGAGCACATAATTTACCATCTGCAGAGAAAGAAATATTTCCTTTCCCGTTACTTGGTAAAACCCATGTACTACCGATAAAACATTCTGCCGGTGCCTCTTCAAATACGCTTTTAATCGTATAAGAAGCAGGTAAATTTTCGCGGTCAATAGTATTTAATATCCAAGTTCCTTTAACAGCGCCTTTCCAGTCTGAAGCACTAGGACCTGAAGACATTGCAGTTGATGAAGAACTAGATGTTGCTCCTTTTGGCTGCATACTACAAGCCGAAAAAACAAACAAACTCAGCATAAGAGTTGTGATAGATAAAAGAACTCGATTCATATTCATTAATTTTATAGTTACTTATTGTATTTTTGCTGTAAATATAACAACAAATCATGATTGAGACATCCAAAAATCATACCATTAGTAAGATTGTAGCAAAATCACTATTACGTATCTTTGTTTTGCTTTTAGCTCTTGCATCTGTTCCTATCTTGTCAAATAAAGGAGCTCAATCTAGTTTAGATGCTAAACATATTGCTTTTCCCAATGAAATGGCTATTGTTGCGCCTGCACTACTTTTTATAATTTTCGTCGTACTACTTATATTCATGCTAAAAAACAAATATTTAAGAGTTGATATCAATTGGCAATTCTCTTTATGTACAATATTTCTACTGATATACTTAATTCTTTTATACTCCCGTATATACCCATTAGTAGCTTAATATAAATAATACGATAAGTTTAACCAAATTAATATCTTTGACAACTAATTTAGAAAGTCATTGCGTAGACTTCATAGCTAATGAATAAAAAATTACTCTGGAAAATAGTTAAGAATATCCTTAAAGTTGTTGTCACTATTGCTGCACTTTATTGGGTATTTAGTAAGGTTTCTATTGATGACTTAAAGGATGCAGTGGTCAATTCTAATCCGATTTTTCTTCTCCTCGCATTTTTAGCCTATGGAGCTTCAATTTTAATATCTTCTTCTCGATTACTTAGTTTCCTTAAAGCAATTGGACTAAATGTTTCGGAAAGATATAACCTCAAGCTCTATCAATTAGGCTTATTTTACAACCTATTTTTACCTGGAGGTGTCGGAGGAGATGGTTATAAAATATATTTTCTTCGTAAAAAATATAATATTAAGGGCCGAAAGCTATTAGGAGCATTATTCTTTGATCGTTTAAGTGGTCTTTGGGCGTTATGTCTTATTATTGCTGCACTGGTTATTTTTATGCCACAGCTAAATATCCCTAATTATTTAACGATTTCTGGATTTATCGCGGGTACAATACTCTACTATTTTATTGTTGGGAAATTTTTTCCTGATTTTAAATCAAATTTTATCAAAACGCACTGCAAAGCAATAGGTGTGCAGTCTATGCAGGTGTTGTCTGCGATAATGATTTTATATGCTTTGGGTTTTGAAGGCAAATTTTCGCCCTATTTGTTTCTCTTTCTTGCTTCGTCCTTAGTAGCAATCATCCCATTCTCTGTCGGAGGATTAGGTATGCGGGAGCTTGTATATATGTGGGGAGCCAATTTCTTTCATCTCGACTCGCATTTGGCCGTTTTGATTAGTTTATTGTTTTATATTATATCGGCAATTATGGCCTTTACAGGTTCATATTATATTTTTCATCCCTCGGCTTTAGGAACTGACAAACTGCCGTCTGTTAAAGAGGTAGAAGAATCTCAAAGTGAAGATTAAATTAAGAAATTATGGCAAATATTGTAATAACTGGCGCAAGCAGTGGTATTGGATTTGAAGCAGTATTAGATCTTACAGCTAAAAAAGAAAACAATGTCATCGCCCTAGCTAGATCGGCTGATAAATTAAAGCGATTGCACGAGATTGCATCGGATTTAAACTTTGATGGGGGCAATTTATATCCTGCTCAATTCGATATCGTATTTGATGATTACCAAACTTTGGTACCATTTATCAAATCAAAGTTTGACCATGTTGATATTCTGATCAACAATGCAGGTATATTGATCAATAAACCTTTTATGGATAGTTCACTGAAGGATATTGCATCTATGTTTCAAACGAATGTTCTGGCTCATGCCAATATGATTCAAAACATCGTTCCTTTAATGCCTGCAGGTTCCCATATCCTTAATATTGGAAGTATGGGTGGATTTCAGGGCTCATCCAAATTCAGCGGTTTGGCGGCCTACTCTTCTAGCAAAGCGGCATTGGCGGTATTAACAGAGTGTCTAGCAGAAGAATTTAAGACCATGGGTATCCGAGTCAATTGTCTTGCATTGGGTTCTGCACAAACAGAGATGTTTGAAACCGCTTTTCCTGGCGTAGAGGCGGGAAAACTGGCTTTTGAAATGGGCAGATATATTGCAGAGTTTGCTCAAAATGGACACCAATACTATAATGGTAAAATTTTGCCGGTGTCGTTAATGACGCCTTAAAATAATAAAAGGGTTTTGAAAGCCCTTTTATTATAATCCTATATGTTCATTTTTATTGTCAGTTGGGCCGTCTTTACTAATTGCCTTAGGATTTTGCTTCAAATAATGCCATGTGATTTTATCTTCCAATTGCGCCTCCCCTTTTGATGCCTTCACTTGAACGATATTGTCTCCCTCCCTTAATTTAACATTTTGAAAGATATAATGCACATCTGTTTCTCCCATAACATAGTTTTTGATCTCTACACCATTTACCCATAGCGTTGGTGTTCCGATATTGGAATAAACAGTTATGGGTGTAACCTCATTGGCTCTTTCCACAACACGACGTTGAGTCAGGTAAAGTACCGGTTGTTTGCTCCAGTTAGCTTTATACCAATAAAATGGATCTTTTTTTAATTTTCTATCGAATGTAACTAATCCTTTATAGTTTCTCGGTTCAACATTTAACGCGGTTATTGGTGTAGCAAAATCAAATGTATTCCAGAGATAGGAAGCTAGAAAGATGGGATGCCTCTTTATCGTTCCCCAATGTATTTCATGAAACTTGGTTGAAAATTCTTCAGGAAAAAATGCAGGATTTGCCCATTGGTTACCGACATCTCCAACAACCTCTTGCTGGTGGTTGGGATTTGCTTCGGCTCCATATTCTGAAAAAATTATTTTATAATCTTTAAAATCTTTTGAAATTTGATCCGCCCACTTATTTACATCACGGATAACACCATTGTACCATCCAAAATAATGGTTGATACCCTGTACATCTGCGTTATTGTTTACAGCATGATTAATGACATTATAACCACTCACTTGAACCGTATAGCGATATGGATCTTCTGTTTTAGCCAAGTCATTCAATTTTGTTGTTAATTCTATGGTATAAGCATTGGGTGTATAAACTTCGTTGTGTAATCCCCAGATATAAATAGAGGGATGATTATAATTTTGCCTAATAAGTTCTGTCAACTGCTGCTTAGCATTTGCTTCTTCTAATGTTGTTACACGATTGACAAATGGAATTTCTGCCCAAACAATAAAACCTATACTATCGCATTTTGCATAAAAATAATCCGATTGTTGATAATGAGCTAATCGAATAGTGGTTGCTCCCATTTCTTTTATAATAGCCAAATCTTCATCATGATCTGCATTTGATAGAGCAGAGCCCTTTCCCCATCGATCTTGATGACGTGTCACACCATACATCGGATATTTAACACCGTTTAAAAAGAAGCCTTCTCCTGTACGCAGTTCAAATTTGCGAATTCCCAATGGCTGAACCACTTCATCAAGAATAATATTTCCATCCATAATCTGTGTGACTACCTTATACAAATAGGGATCGTCTAAGCCTTGCCATACGTGGATTTGTTATTCTAATATCTTGAACGACCTCTTGTCTTCCCTGCGGAAGTAAGCGATGTTTTTTTACACCTTTTACTTTTACTGCTCCACCCTGCTCAAAAATCGTTGATACGATTTGCACATCTCGCATTTCTGGAGTTTTATTTTCTAATTTAACCTTTAAAGTGATATCAGCACTTTTCTTATTTACTTCCTTTTGACTGATATATATCCCGGAAGAAGCATAATCTGAAACTGCAATATTGATTTTGTCTGTTACAATGAGTTGTACAGGTCTATAGATACCTCCATACATAGGAAATAAAGTATGATTAACAGGAATTACTTGTGGAGTCGCTTCATTGCTTACTTTAACAAGAATCTCATTCTCCACTCCGAATTTCAGCATATTGGTCAACTCCAACACAAAGGCCGAATAACCACCTTGATGCCGACCAACAATTTGATAATTGCCATTAATCACTGAACCATCATACACCATATTACCTTTCTCCTTCTTTACGGGTAATGGTGAATTATTAAGATAAACTTCGGTATTGGTATTGACACCTTCAAATTTTATAAAAACTCGCTTTCCATCCCATGAGGATTCAGGAACAAAAGTTTTGCGATAATAAGCATCTCCCACATAAAATTTTTCATTAGATGTAAATCGATCATTGCGAACCTGCATGTCTTTTGCATTCCATGTATGTGGCACGGTAATAGATTGCCAAGGGCCTGAGAAAATAGTCCCATATTGTAATACATCGCTAGTGAAGGGACCTTTTTTAAAAGCCCATTCCTGATTAAAAGGTATGATTTCTCTTGCAGAAACTATAGCGGCTAAAATTGTTAAGAAAGTTAAAGTAATAACTGCCTTGAAATTCATAATATATTATTAAAGGTTTTTATTAAATCTTTTTCCATCTTATATGGAGCAAGTGTATAGACAAAGATATAAACCTAATTGAATTGCAAAGAAAAGTTATAGAGGCGGAAATATACTAAAATGTATTGTAGAGACCACATAAAGGGGCTTCTATATTCGAAAATAGCAATTTACAACGTTATCGTATTTTTAATAAATTTGATGGGATGTCACTCAAATAATACATTCAGTCGTCCATTAACCTAAACCGTGAATCCATTTTACAATATCTAATAAAACTTCATTATTTATCGTTTCACTGATTTGTTCATATTCAGACACTGCGCCAGTATTTGCTTTTTGAAATAAGTGATTTAAACCTTCATACTCTTTTAAAACAGTTTTCGGATTAGCGGGTAAGTTCGATTTCAAACTCTTTAAATTTTGTTCAGCTGGTACTTGCACATCAAGACTGCCAAATGCGGCATAAACAGGTACTGTGATCTTCTTAATAAAAGGAACCGGATCTATGCGCATGAAATACCGATAAGATGGTAACAAAAGTGTCTCAAGCTCGAATTTGCTCGCGGAGTTCAATTGTGCGGGATCAATTTTCATGTTATCAAGAATCATTGCCATCGCTTCATGGTGAGGTTTCTTACTCTTAACAATTTCAAAATTCTTTCTATTGATTTCCTGCGCATGAGCTAAAGCGAGATCTGTCATACCAGCGACCTTGCCTATACGATATAATTGGGAGATCATCAACGAATCAATTGGTATCGCTGGTCCTGCTAAAGAAACTATAAATGAAAGCGATGGAAGCTTTTGCCCTGCTAATAACTCGGCTATTAAACCTCCTTCACTATGTCCAATAATACCAATTTTACTGGGATCGACATTAGGTCTCTTCTTTAAAAAATCTATCGCAGCCATAGCATCTTTACTGAAATTCTCGATGGTCCCATTTATAAAACTTCCTTTTGAAAGTCCAACACCACGATCATCATATCGAAGTACAACAATATTGTTTTTTGTTAAAAAATCCGATAATATACGAAATGGTTCATGTCCCATTAGCGTCTCATTCCGATCTTGAGGACCACTTCCTGTCACTAAAACAACTGCCGCAAACTTACCTTTCTGCCTTGGAGAGGTCAAAGTACCGCTAAGAAGCACATCATCATATTTATTCCTAAAATTGACATCTACAGTATCATAATCGTAAGGGGGTGTTACGCGTTGTGATTTAATTACCTGAGTAACCGTGGGGGTTTTTCCTTTTTTGGAAAGATCTAATTTGGCTCGAAATGCCCCTTGTTGAAATTCTCCGCCTATCAGATCATCCTTTTCCATTTTACCAATATACGTGATACCGCCTTGAATAATAACTTCGATGCCAGTGCCACTTATATGAGCTTGTGCAGGGATTCCAAAGGCTCCTTGATCGGGACTATCTGCTTTAGCTTTCCATAGACCTCCTTCTTGCGACAAATGAATAACAAAATTCAAATTTGAATTGCCAACTTTTAGAATTCCTGTCCAACTTCCAGCAAAATTTTGAGAATAAACAGTTATTGTACTCAACAATAAAAGCAATAAACTAATTATATCTTTAACCATTCTTTGTAATAAAATATGAATAAAGTAGATGAAACTACTTTTACTAACAGAACTAATACCAAAATCAAGCCATGATAATGCTTTATTAAAATATACGATCAATATGAAATGCTGGGACGGGGAAACGCAAGACCTGTATGAAATAAAAACCACCAATATCAGCGAATTTGGTATAAAATTTATTATGTCGATATACGATCTTCCACGAATCTAAACTGAATATTGACAATCAAATGAGCGAATAGCAATAAGCTCTCCTAGAACAAATAAGCAGCCGGATATAGTAAAATGTTATTCACTGGGATTTTTAAGAAACTCTTGATTTACTTGGATGGCAATACGGATTAATTCATCTTTTTTTTGAGTACCAATTAAAAGTCTAGATCCATCTTTAAATATTAATTGTAAACCGACTGACCCTTTTGTATTGTAAGCTTTGCCCTGGCTACCATTTCGATATCCCCAGCCGCCATAATCGGCGATGGGATTATAATCCTTAACATACAAATCATCTAGTTGCGACCACAGAATCAATTTGGTTTTTAGTAGAAATGGGAAAAACTGGATAGCTATTCCCTCTTCATTTATAGTCGTTTTTAAGTTTATAAAAGAAAATAAAATAATGATACCTACTACGATCCAAAATGCTGGATTGAAATTCATTTTACTAAAATCACCTTTGAATATATTGACTACATCATAATTTACTGTAGATAGTAGCAAAAAAATCATTAAGACGATCATCCACCAACTCCAAAATGTTTGTTTCTCTTGAAATTTCATATCATTCAATACAGTTATAGCGAAAAAATTTACGATAAGATTATCTCCTTCATTGCGAAAAGTTGGATCACTGTTAGTCATTTGATTGGCCTGTTTGCCAAAGGAAGATAGATTTAAATAAAATAGATCAATATAATTCCTTTTACTCTAAACTAAATGTGTTCAATATATTCCAAATCAACTTCTGTGATAATCTGTATAGCAAGAAGTACAGATTACTTTCACAAATACGGTATTTATTAAAATGTTTTAATCTGACCTCCCTAAATATAAACATTATTAAATCAAAAATATATTTTACGAAAGTGAACTTGAATAATATTAAGAACATCTAACCGCAATAATTATTTGTAAACTATATTAATAATTATATTTGCTGTAAATAATAATTAGATTGAAACATGAAGAAGATTATTGGATTTATTCTGACACCTATATTTTATTTCTTTTTTGGCTTATGCCTTTTAATTTTTCATCCCATTCAATGGTTAAGTCTTAAATTAGGAGGATATAATATGCATAAGAAGAGTGTCGATCTACTCAATTTCTTTCTTACTTATTGCAATTGTCTCCTTTTCAATAGCGTAACTTTTATTGATAATAAAAATATCCCTACGGGGCAACCCATAATTTTTGTTGCGAATCATCAAAGTACATTTGATATACCGGCTATGATCTATTTTTTAAGAAGATTTCATGGCAAGTTCATCTCCAAAATAGAATTAGCCAAAGGCATACCCAGTATATCTTTTAATCTAAAACATGGAGGAGCAGCGAATATTGATCGTAAAGATTCAAAACAGTCCATAGGAGAGATTTTAAAACTTGCGAATAATATGAAAACTAAAAATTGGTCTGCTTTTATTTTTCCTGAAGGGACACGTACAAGAAATGGTAAAATGAAATCTTTTCACGTGGGTGGAATCGCTACCATATTGAAAAAAAATCCAGATGCACTTATTGTTCCAATAGCCATTAATGGTTCTTATGAAATGACTAAAAGTGGTTTATTTCCGCTAACACCTTTTGTAAAAATGAGTTGGGAAGTATTGGATCCAATTGATAAAACCGATAAAACTTTAGAAGAAATAGTTTTAGAAGCGGAACAAAAAATTCGTATGAGAGTCAAAAATGGTTAATTATTTGACTTGCCTTCCTTTCCAATCATATTTCCCAATATTACCCAACACCCCTATATACACGAGATAAATAATATGTAGAGAAGACAGAATCGGTAAGTACTTCATTAATTCCTCTCTATTGGAAAATCGCGTCAAAGGTTGTATAAACAAATATTCAACTATTATCTTAGCAACAAGGACGACCAGAAAAGTAAAAAGATAGGTATAATGATAAAATAGACCCGCCAAAAGACAGGCAAGCATACAAAAATTAAATAGCCAAATCGTAATCCCTAGTAAGACGATTGCTTTGTTTTTATATTTAGTACTTTTTGATGCCCAACGCTTGCGTTGGCTGATAAATGATTTCAATGTGGGTTTAGCATCAGTATATACAATTGCGTCAGTAGATTTACAAAAACCTATCTTATGGGGATATTTAGCAGCAACTTTATGTAAAAATAGTTCGTCATCACCCGAAGCCAACTCATCTATTCCTGAAAATCCACCCAATTCATAGAATACATCTTTACGATAAGCTAAATTTGCACCATTACAAGTTGTTGGGTTTTTATTTCCAATACCAGCAGCTCCCAAACCTATTAAATATAAAAACTCAAGTGTTTGAAGTCTTTCAAAAAAGGATTTTTCTTCTGAATAAACAACTGGCGAAGATAACATGTATAAATCTTGAGTTTCAAAATAACTAATGATCGTTGACAACCAATTCTCATCCATACGACAGTCAGCATCTGTCGTAACGATAATATCTCCACTACATAAATCAATGGCTTTTGAAATAGCTAATTTCTTATATGAGTTCAATTTATTACTCTCATTGAGCTGAATCAATTGCACTCCTCTGTCCGCATAGGACAATACAACTTCACTTGTACGATCGTTAGAATGATCATCTATCACAATTAACTCGAGCAGTTCCGAAGGAAATCTTTGATGCAAAATAGCTTCGATAGTCCTTGCGATCCCAGACTCCTCATTGCGAGCGGCGATGATAACTGAAACTCGTCTCGTTGGTTTGTAATTGGATATAACGGTCGGTATCTCAAACCAACCCTTACGCATATACAGCACCAATGCAATATAGATCAGTGCTAATAATATTGTTAAAAAACTAAGACTTAGAATCACCAAAAAAATTTATTTTCAAAACAAAAAAAGAACCTAAAAAAGCTGGAAGTATTAGGTTTACAAACCAAATACAGGATACGATTGCCATTACGGCCAGCTCTTGGTTCGTTATATAACTATAAAGATTACCGGCAACAAAACTTCTTACACTAAAATCAAAAATATCCAATGTAGGTAATGCTGCCTGCACGAAGAACAAAATGAATATCATCAAAATCATTGCCATGACTGGCAATTCTGGCAAAATAACCAACATTAAAATAATATATTGCGAAGTAAAAATGATAAATCGAGCTAATGAGATCAAGATGACCACTAACAATTCCTTAAAAGTATATTCTTCCAAAATGGAGAAGAATGGTTTGATACGCTTCAGAAAACCAATTTTTCCAACGATAACATCTACCCAATGAACATTAAAATATAGAACTAAAAAACCTGTTGCATATAGAATTGCTAATAACCAAATACCAAACCCAATAGATAAAGGGGTTTCCATGTAAGTACATGCAAACCAAGCGATGCTTAATGCTCCCGCTATACTAGTCAATACCAATTGAGCAAATAAACCGACACCCATAGCGACAGCACCCTTAGCTCGATTTTCAGGCTTTAAAAACAAAACTCTTCCACCGTATTCACCAATTCTATTTGGAGTAAAGATAGCCCATGTTAATCCACTAAATACGGACTGGAAAGCTTTACCTAAGGATATTCTTTCAATTCTTATCGAGAGATACTGCCATTTAACAACTTCAAGCATCCAATTTACAAACATTAAAAACACAATAAGACTGAAGGTCAACCAAAAATAATGAGGATCAATCCCAGCTATCAGTGTTTTAAATTTCAGCAGATTATTTGGATCT
This sequence comes from Sphingobacterium sp. UBA6320, assembly GCF_002440335.1. Taxonomy (NCBI): domain Bacteria; kingdom Pseudomonadati; phylum Bacteroidota; class Sphingobacteriia; order Sphingobacteriales; family Sphingobacteriaceae; genus Sphingobacterium; species Sphingobacterium sp. UBA6320. The sequence continues at coordinate 83,107 of NZ_DJTA01000028.1, forward strand.
GATAATTGCTTATAAATGTACCAGCCAGCAAAAGCCAAGACTGCAATTTTAATCAATATACCACTATATTTTTTTTGTGCTTTTGTCAGCATTTCTCAATTTTGGAAACAATGTTACTAAATTTTAGTCAAAGCTAAAGCTATTTTATGGCAATTATAGTATCCTTTCGTCCTTGAATTTATATCCATATCGAATAAAAAATGTAATATTGCACATGCAGAAGGAGAAAGCGAAAGAAAGAATTATTTTAGGCATTGACCCTGGAACAGTTGTTTTGGGCTATGGGGTAATACGAGAACAGGGAAATAACATTAGTCTGATAACAATGGGCGTAGTTAAAATGGGACACCTTGATGATCATGCGCTCAAACTTCAACGCATATTTAAAAAAACGACAGCTCTAATCGAGGAGTATAAACCTGATAGTGTTGCTCTAGAGGCACCATTTTACGGCAAAAACATTCAAGTAATGCTTAAGCTCGGTAGAGCGCAAGGGGTTGCTATGGCCGCAGCGCTTAATTTTGACATACCAATTTTTGAATATGCACCTAGAAAAATTAAACAATCGGTTACTGGCAGTGGCAATGCCACCAAGGAACAGGTGGCAGGGATGCTCAAGTCCCTACTAAAATTCAATGAAACTCCAGAATTTTTAGATGCGACTGATGGACTGGCCGCTGCAGTTTGTCATTCTTTTCAAAAAAATGCGAGCACAGGTAATAGTAAAAGTTACAGTGGATGGAGTGCTTTTGTAAAAGATAATGAGAAAAGAGTCAAATAAGCTTATAGCTGCACTTGTCTAATTACATTTTTTACATTCAATTCTACAATATCAGTCATAGTTTTACATCTCAGATACTGCTCATTCTCATGTGAGATGGCATAAGCTTCGCGTAATTGCTTAATATTCTCCTCTGTAGATAATTGCTGAGTTTTTGATGCATCTCTCAGATCTGCAATTCGATGCCTCTCACTACGTACCCGATGGACAATCGAAGATCGTTCTTCTTGTTGATACTGCGATACTGTTTTATCAGTTAAATGCTCCATAGACAGCTTGACGTAAGGAAAATTCTCTTTAAAAAACTGGGGCATATAGACTTTAGGATTGCCTTCATAAAATTGTTGGTCAAAATCAATTGCACGAATTCGAAATTGAAAATCATCAAAATCAGGAGTGATTTGTACAACGAAGTTATAAGCACGCATGTCTCCTAATAAAGATATAATACAACGTTCATTAAATTTGACAAACTCTTTAGAGATTCGAGTAAGATTATAATCAGGTGTATACATTCTTTGTTTAGCAAAAATATCTCCGGGAATACCCACAATATGCTCTTCCACTAATGTCTCATGATCTACCATATAGTTCACTTGGTTAGGAGACAATATCTCTTCCAATTCCAATCCGTAAATACGTGAAGCATCAGCCTGTTTGATATAAAAGTAATCATAAACATCATTCAATCGATTTACAATTCTAATTCGAAATGGTCTGGTATTTCCAAACGCGCAATATTCGACACGATCAATATACTTATGCTGCACAATTCGGGTATTACCAGATGCCTTTAAATTGGCGTAAATTACTTTCAAACCATCGTAAAGTTGATCGATTAGATATGGTGGATATAGTGGCGTTTCCCAAAAAGTATCATTCCCGTATTTGTCCATGACAGGTATGGTCTCAGTAAAGGAGAGTAGATCCTTATAACTGATAGGTAGTTTTGCGTCACGTTGATATAAACGTAAATATTTATGTAAACCCTCTCCCACAGCATAAATGGGTTTTTTTCTTGAAATTTTAACGTCTTCTATTTCCATAAATTTAGTATTCATGACTTAAAGTCAATAATAATCAAAATGATATAAAAAATTGTTATTCAAATATCACATTAATAATATGTATATAAAATTTTTACTAAATTTACAGACATAAACCAACAAATCTTAGTATTTTTGAAAAATTTAAAATTTTAATCTGTGACGATTATAAAAAACAATATGTCATCGACACTGATTAACTTAATTAATAACAGCACATTTAATGGAAAACAACTATTCTAATTACGATTTAGACAATCTTGATATTCAGATATTATCAATTTTGATGAATGATGCGTCTATTCCTTATACAGAAATAGCAAAAAAATTAATTGTATCTGGAGGTACCATCCATGTTCGCATGAAAAAAATGGAAGAATTGGGTATTATTAAAGGATCCAATCTCATTATAAATCCACAAAAAGTAGGTTTTGATATCACTGCTTTCTTAGGTATTTATCTTGAAAAAGGATCTCAATATTCAGATGCTGTTTCACAATTAAAAGAAATTAAAGAAGTTGTTGAATTACACTACTGTACAGGTCAATATAGTATCTTTGCCAAAATCATCTGTAGAGATACTGTACATCTTCGTAAAGTATTGAATGAAGATATTCAATCGGTACAAGGAATTCAACGTACTGAAACCATTATATCTCTTGAAGAAAGTATAAAAAGACAGATTAGTTTAGTTTAAACTATGAAATCTTATATAAATAAAAAAGCACAAAATATATTTTGTGCTTTTTTATTTATATAATTTTTTCTAACATGCTTATATAATCGTCGATACCATTCCGTATTTCTTCTATAAAAATAAATTCATCTGCGATATGGGAACGCCCGGAAAAACCTGGCCCCAATTTTACTGAAGGAATTCGTAATAACGCTTGGTCACTCATAGTGGGAGATCCATAAGTCTTCTTTCCAAGGCTAATGCCTGATAAAACAAAAGGATGATCTTCTGGAATTGAAGAAGAACTCAATCTAGTCGATCGCGCTGAAACATCCGATAACACGTGCTGTTTTATAATTGCCAATGTTTCTTCATTACTATAAGCATCCGTTGTCCTGACATCAACAACAAAATTGCAAGTCGCTGGTACAACGTTATGTTGTTCTCCACAATGAATCATCGTAACAGACATTTTGATCGGACCCAGTTTATTGGATTCTCGTTCAAATTGGTAAGATTTAAACCACTCAATGTCTCGAATAGCCTTGTAAAGAGCATTTTCACCTTCATCTCTTGCTGCATGCCCAGCTATACCGTGCGCTGTACAGTCCAATACCATTAAACCCTTTTCGGCAATAGCAAGATCCATTAAAGTTGGCTCTCCGACGATGGCAAAATCCAAAGTTCCTAAATCAGAAATTATTGATTCTATCCCTCCTTTTCCAGATACTTCCTCTTCCGCTGTCGCTGCCAAACAAAAATTATATTGAAGATCAGATCGATCGTAAAAATAAAGAAATGCAGCAATTAGAGAAACCAAACATCCTCCAGCATCATTACTCCCTAATCCAAAAAGCTTACCATCTACTTCATCGGGCGAAAACGGATTTCTAGTGTAACCAGTATTGGGTTTTACTGTATCATGATGTGAATTTAATAAGATAGTAGGTTTAAGAGGGGAATAATTTTTATTATAAACCCAAATATTATTTCCTTTACGATACGACTTAATTTGTTTTTTATTAAAAAATTGAGCAATTAAATCGGCTGTTTCACCCTCATCCCTACTAAAAGAAGAAATTTTAATCAGTGATTTCAGTAATGTTAAACTCTCTTCAAATAATTGAACACGATTATTCATTATATAAACCTCCAGCCTTTTGAGCAGATAATTTAATCCCTTTTATGAAGGCGGAGCTGAAACCATGATGCTCCATTTCATTCAAACCTGCAATAGTACATCCTTTAGGGGAAGTTACCTTATCAATTTCACTTTCTGGATGCGTTTGTGTTTGCAGTAACAAGTCAGCTGCACCCTTAGCTGTTTGAACCGCCATCTTTAGTGCATCATGGGCATGAAAACCGATTTCTACACCTCCTTGTGAGGCCGCTCGAATAGCTCTTAAGAAAAAAGCAATTCCACAAGCGCACAGTGCTGTCGCCGAAGTCATTAAATCTTCATTTATGACAACAACTGCTCCAACGGTCTCAAACATCACCTCTACTTCTTTAACGATATGAGCTGCTGCAGTATCCGTAGCAATACAAGTCATTGATTGTCCAATAGCAATTGCCGTATTAGGCATTGCTCTTACGACCGATGTACCTTGTCCTAGCACTTCTTTAATATCCAAACAGCTCACTCCTGAAACAACAGACACAAAAATTTGATCAGAATCCTTCACTATCGGGGCAATTTCTTCCAGAACTTTCCGTAACTGTTGCGGTAAAATTGCAAAAACAATAATATCAGCATCTTGAACGGCCTGTACGTTATTGTCTGTGACGACAAATCCTAACTGGCTTTCATGACTTAATGCTTTAATATTACGTCTTGTTAAAGTAATTTGTTCTGCTTTACAAAATTCACTCTTAACTAAACCTTTTGCAAGTGACAAACCAATATTTCCTGTTCCGATAATGGTGATTCTTTTCATGATTCAAAATTCTATTTTAAGGTTAAACAAGTTCCAAATTGCCCTTGTTGGAACAAGTGCAAGTTATTGGCATGACCAATATACACATTCCTAACACCTTTTTGTATAGCATCAAAAGCATTTTGCAGTTTTGGTACCATACCATCATGGATTGTACCATCTTCCTTTAATTTTGGAAACTCATCAGCATGAATTGAATTAATGACCGACTGATCATCTGTAACATCTCTTAATACACCATTCTTTTCAAAACAGTAAACTAATGACGTATCATATAGAGACGATAGACCAACAGCTAAAGCAGAAGCAATTGTGTCTGCATTCGTATTCAATAACTGGCCTAAACCATTATGAGTGATTGCTGAGAATATGGGAACAAATCCCGCTTCTAAGAATTTTTTAATAGAAGCTGTATTTACAGAATCATGTAAAATATCACCAACAAAACCATAATCAATATCCCTAACAGGACGTTTTATGGCTTTAATAGTTCCGCCGTCAGCTCCACTCAGGCCTATCGCATCACATTTTAAAACTTGAAGTTTTGCAACAATATTTTTATTAGTTAACCCTGCATAAACCATGGTTACAATACGTAACATGGCTTCATCTGTGATTCTACGTCCCTCGACCATCTTAGCCTCAATCCCTAGATCACTCGCCATGCGCGTAGCTATTTTACCACCACCATGCACTAAAATCTTTTTGCCTGGTAATGCTGCAAACTTTTCTAAAAATGAATCTAAAAGTAATTCATCATCAATGATATTGCCACCTATCTTTATAATATTCAGGCTACTATTTGACATCTTTCTCTCTAAATCTTCCAAAATAATATATTTACAAGCTTATTTTTATTTCTTTAAGCTCTCTAGCATACGCTTTAATACTACTTGAGCAGCCCAAACACGGTTACTGGCCTCTTTAATGACTAAAGAATTTGGACCATCCAGAACTTCTGATGACAATTCCAAATCTCTTCTAACAGGAAGGCAATGCATAATTTTTGCGTCATTGGTCAACGCTAATTTTTCGTTATCGATTAACCAATTTTCCTTTACAGGATATACCTGTCCATATTCTTCGTAAGAAGACCAATTTTTCACATATACAAAATCGGCCCCTTGAAGGCTATCATTCAAGTTATTCGATACCTTAGCACCATTTGTAAATTCTTCAGATAATTGATATCCATCAGGATGTACAATTGTAAAATCAACTAAACCTTCTGATTGAGCTTGACACATCCATTCCGAAAATGAATTTGGTACTGCTTGCGGTAAAGCTTTTACATGAGGAGCCCAAGCTAAAACAACTTTAGGCTTCTCCGTTTTTTTATATTCTGTGATGGTTATAATATCAGTCAGACTTTGTAAAGGATGACGGGTTGCACTTTCTAAAGAAATGACGGGTACACCACAATATTGAATAAACTTGTTAAATAAATCTTCCGAATAATCTTCTTCTCGATCTTTTAATTTTGGAAAAGAGCGTAAACCCAAAATATCACAATACTCTCCCATAACGGCAGCTGCTTCACGAATATGTTCGACAGTTGCACCATTCATGACAACTCCATCTTGAGTTTCTAGTGCCCAACCATCTTTATCCATATTCATGACCATGACATTCATTCCTAAATTCATAGCAGCTTTTTGAGTACTCAAACGCGTACGCAAACTCGGATTTAAGAACACTAAGCCCAGCGTTTTATATTTTCCTAAAGATTCTAATTCATTGGGATTAGCTTTTAGCTCCAACGCTTCTTTCACTACGTCAGACACATTTGCAACATCCTTAACAGAAAAAAACTTTTTCATATCTATATTTTAATCAAAATTAACCTTTCAAAATTTCAGCAAACGCTGTTAAAAATTGATCAGCCATTTCTTTTGTTGTATTTAATGCAGGTAATAAACGGATAACAGAAGGCTTAGCCTCTCCTGTGAATATATTATAACTATCTAATAAATCTTTTCTTACATGAGCTAATTCACTAGGCAAATCAATACCTATCATCAATCCACGTCCTCTGACTTCGCTGATCTGTTCAAACTTATTCAATTCGCTTATGAGATAAGCTCCAACTTGAGCAGCATTTTGAATTAAATTTTCTTGTTTAATAACTTCCAAAACAGCAACTGCAGCGGCACAAGCCAAATGATTACCACCAAATGTCGTTCCCAACATACCGTAGGTAGCCACAAATTTGGGAGCTATACTAATTGCACCGATAGGAAATCCATTTCCCATTCCCTTTGCCATGGAATATATATCAGCATCAACACCAGCATAATCATGTGCATAAAACTGCCCAGAACGACCGTAACCACACTGTACAGCATCAGCAATAAATACAGAACCATATTGATCACAAAGTGAACGAATTAACTTAAGAAATGCTACAGATGCCTCACGAATACCCCCGACACCTTGTATTCCTTCAATAATTACAGATGAAATTTCATCGCCATAAGATTGGAATGCCTCAACCAAAGCTTCTTCATCGTTAAAAGGTAAAAATATAACATGATCAGTTTCATTGACCGGAGCAACAATACTTGGATTATCTGTACAAGCAACCGCCAAAGAAGTACGTCCATGAAAAGCTTTTGAAAAAGCAATAACCTTTTTTCGCTTATTATAGAAGGATGCCAATTTTAATGCATTTTCATTAGCTTCTGCACCAGAATTACATAAAAACAAATGATAATCCTCTTTCCCTGAAACCTCACCTAATAATCGAGCTAGTTCACGTTGAATAGGAATCTCGACAGAATTAGAATAAAATCCAATTCGATTTAATTGTTCTGTCACACGTTGAACATAATGTGGATGCGTATGACCAATTGAAATCACAGCATGACCACCATATAAATCCAAGTAAGCATTTCCTTCGGCATCCCACACCGTCGAGCCCTGTGCTCTTACAATATTAATTGGATTAATTGGATAAACGTTAAATAAGTCCATTGATAATGAATAAATAATTAAATGAGAAACATAAGTCCGATATGCATTGCAAATATAGCTAAGTCTTCCTAAAAATCAGTTAAAAATAAAAAAGCCTATCATTTTCATGATAGGCCTTATATCTAAAAAAGTTAAAGAACTAGTCTTTGTTTTCTTCTTCTGTAGTAGTAGTAGCATCAGTTTCTGCTGGAGCTTCTTCAGTTCCTTCAGTTTTTTTCTTAGAAGTACCACGACGACGAGTTGCTTTTTTCTCAGTAGTAGCTTTAGCACCGTAGATTTCATTATAGTCAACCAATTCGATGAATGCCATTTCAGCGTTATCACCTAAACGATTTTCCATTTTGATAATACGTGTATAACCACCTGGACGATTAGCTACTTTTTCCGATATTTCACGGAATAATATAGTAACAGCCTCTTTATCTTTTAAGTAAGCGAAAACAGTACGACGAGAGTGAGTCGTATCGTTTTTAGATTTAGTAATCAAAGGCTCAACATATTTACGTAAAGCTTTAGCTTTTGCTAAAGTAGTTGTGATACGTTTATGTTTTACTAATGACGTTGCCATGTTAGCTAACATTGCCTTTCTATGGCTGTCAGTACGGCCTAAGTGATTTACTTTTTTTCCGTGTCTCATTTTTAATTTAATTTTAATGTATATACCGTCTCTACACAGAGGGAATTATATACAAGCCGCTTATTTTAATATATTAATCTTCGTCTAATTTATATTTAGACAAGTTCATTCCGAATGATAAACCTTTCGATTTAACCAATTCTTGAATTTCGCTTAATGATTTCTTACCGAAGTTTCTGAATTTCAACATATCTGCTACGTCATAAGTAACTAATTCAGATAATGAACGAATATCAGCAGCTTTCAAACAGTTCAATGCACGAACTGAAAGATCTAAGTCAACTAATTCCATTTTCAAAATTTTACGCATATGTAAAATTTCTTCATCAACAACTTTAGTTTCTTCCTTAGTTTGAGACTCAAGAAGCATATTCTCATCAGAAAATAAGATAAAGTGTTGAATTAAGATTTTAGCTGCTTCTTTTAAAGCTTCTTCTGGATGAATAGAACCATCAGTAGAAATATCTAACAACAATTTCTCGTAGTCAGTTTTTTGTTCTACACGGTAGTTCTCAATGGTAAATTTAACATTCTTAATCGGAGTAAAGATCGAATCAATCGCGATTAATCCTACAGGACCATCCACGACTTTATTCTCATCAGCATTTACATAACCACGACCTTTAGCTACGCTCAATTCTACTTCAATTGTAACCGAGTTATCCATGTTACAGATAACCAAATCAGGGTTTAATACTGTAAAGTTGTTTGAGAATTTTGTGATATCACCAGCTGAGAATTGCTCTTGACCATTGATTACTACAAATATCTTTTCGCTATCACCTTGATCACCTGTTTTTTGAAAACGAACTTGTTTCAAATTCAAAATAATCTCAGTAACGTCTTCAACTACACCTTTAATAGTTGAAAATTCGTGCGAAACGCCTGAAAACCTTATCGACGTAATTGCATATCCTTCTAATGAGGACAATAAAATACGGCGCAAAGCATTACCAATGGTTACACCAAAACCAGGCTCCAATGGACGAAATTCGAACGTACCATCAAAATCTGTAGATTTTTGCATGATAACTTTATCCGGTCTTTGAAATGCTAAAATTGCCATTTATTTCTTTTTAAAGTTTTTGTAATAATACTTGCAATACAATAGAATATGCATAATCCATGATGGACTATGCATATTACTACTTTATTTATTATTTAGAGTATAACTCTACGATTAAGTTCTCTTTGATGTTCTCAGGAATGTCAGATCTCTCAGGGTAGCTTAAGAAAGTACCTGTAAGTTCTTTAGCATTCCACTCCAACCATGAGTATTTGTTGATAATTCTACCAGCAACTGAATCAGTGATTGTTTCAAGAGTTTGAGAACGCTCACGAACAGCGATTACATCACCTGGACGTAAGCTATATGATGGAATGTTAACTAATTCACCGTTAACAGTAATGTGTTTGTGCGATACTAACTGACGAGCAGCAGAACGAGTAGGAGCGATACCTAAACGGTAAACCGTGTTATCTAAACGAGCTTCTAATAATTTCAAGAAGATCTCCCCTGTAATACCTTGTTTTGAGGCAGCTTTAACAAACAAATTAGCGAATTGACGCTCTAACACCCCGTAAGTGTACTTTGCTTTTTGCTTTTCTAACAACTGAATAGCATATTCAGATTGTTTACCTCTGCGTTTAGATGCTCCATGTTGTCCAGGAGGATAATTCTTTTTTTCTAACGCTTTATCTGGGCCGAAAATCGGCTCTCTAAATTTACGGGCAATTTTGGACTTAGGTCCTGTATATCTAGCCATTTTTTTTCTCTTAAAGTATCTATTAGCCTTTAGCTAATGAATCTTATCTTTAACCTAATTAAACTCTTCTACGTTTTGGAGGACGACAACCGTTGTGAGGAAGTGGTGTAATATCTTTGATAGTAGTTACATCAATTCCAACAGTTTGTAATGTTCTGATAGCCGACTCACGTCCAGCACCAGGTCCTTTTACGAATACCTCTACTTTACGTAGACCTAAATCGTAGGCAACTTTACCACAGTCATTTGCTGCTTGACCCGCTGCGTACGGTGTATTCTTTTTAGAACCTCTAAAACCCATTTTCCCAGCGCTTGACCAAGAAATAGTTTGACCTTGATTATTAGTCAAAGTAACAATGATATTATTAAACGTAGCATTGATGTGTGCTTGACCAACAGGCTCAATTACAACAATACGTTTTTTTGCAGCTTTTTTACTTTTAGCCATTTCTTAATTTTTATTTAGTAGCCTTTTTCTTGTTTGCAACTGTCTTACGTTTACCCTTACGAGTACGAGAGTTGTTTTTAGTGCGTTGACCACGAACTGGTAAATGCTTACGATGACGTAATCCACGGTAACATCCAATATCCATTAAACGTTTGATGTTTAATTGAATTTCTGAACGCAATGCACCTTCAACTTTAATTTCATCAGAAATTAATGTACGAATTGCTGCCAATTGCTCATCATTCCAATCTTGAACCTTAATGTCCTGACTGATTCCCGCCTTATCTAAGATAAGCTCCGCTGTTGTACGACCGATACCAAAAATGTAGGTAAGGCCGATAACACCCCTTTTGTTTTTAGGTAAGTCAATACCTGCTATCCTTGCCATATATGTTTAGCGATTATTTTTAATTAATTAACCCTGACGTTGTTTGTACTTAGGGTTCTTTTTGTTGATTACAAAAACTTTTCCTTTGCGACGAATGATCTTACAATCAGCGCTACGTTTTTTTATTGATGCTCTTACTTTCATGATCTTAATTATTTTCAAAAGCTTGCACTATCAGACAATCAACCCGTTACTTATAACGGTATGTGATACGTCCTTTAGTCAAATCATAAGGAGACATTTCTAATTTAACTTTATCCCCAGGCAGAATTTTGATATAGTGCATACGCATTTTACCAGAAATATGAGCAATAATTTCATGCCCATTTTCCAATTCTACCCTAAACATAGCATTAGAAAGTGCCTCTCTAATTATTCCATCTTGTTCAATTGAGGCTTGTTTAGCCATATATTCTTGATTATTATTTTGTTAAATAGCCTGCAAACAGGAGTGCAAAGATATATAAAATAATTGAAAATCAACTATTTTTCACCTAAAACTTTCTCTACATGTTCAAATGTCAACAACACATCGGGCTCGCCTTTACGAATAGCGACCATTTGTTCGAAGTGCGCTGACAGTTTACCATCAACAGTACTTACTGTCCATCCATCATCCCAAAATCTCACGCCTGCTTTTCCTGCGTTGATCATTGGCTCTATACAAATAACTAAGCCCGACTCTAATTTGGCACCAGAACCGCGTTTACCGTAGTTAGGAACTTCTGGTTTTTCATGTAAATGAAGACCAACACCATGTCCAACCAGTTCTCGTACAATACCAAAACCGTATTTAGAAACATGCTCCTGTATAGCTGCACCGATATCACCTACACGTTTTCCAGCCACAGCTTGCTCTATGCCTTTGTACATAGATTCTTTTGTTACATCAAGTAACAGCTGCGCTTCTTCAGTAATATTACCAACACCGAAAGTGTAGGCCGAATCACTAATGAAACCGTTAAGATTTACGCCACCATCAACAGAAACAAGATCTCCATCTTTGATTATATAATCACTAGGAAATCCATGAACGATCTGATCGTTAACAGAAATACATAGTGAGTATGGAAATCCATGATAATTAAGGAACGCAGGCGTCCCACCATTATCATGGATAAACTCGTAAGCTAACTTATCAAGAGATAAAGTGGTTATGCCAGGTTTGATAACCTGAGCAACTTCACCAAGCAATTGCGAAAGCACATTTGCTGACAATCGCACTTGCTCAATTTCTTCCTCTGATTTATAATATACTTTAGACATCTAAAGAATTTAAATTGCCGACTGATCTACACCTTCTACTGCCGCAGGAGTTCTTCCTTTAATGCGTCCAGTTTTCATTAATCCGTCATAATGACGCATTAATAAGTGGCTTTCAATTTGTTGCAAAGTATCCAACACAACACCTACCAAAATCAATAAAGACGTACCTCCATAGAAATGCGCAAATTGATTATTAATACCGAATAAACTTGCAATAGCAGGTAATATAGCAATGATCGCAAGGAAAATTGCACCAGGGAATGTGATATTTGAAATCACACGATCAATAAAGTTACTTGTTTCTAGACCTGGTTTAATACCCGGTACAAATCCTCCATTTTTCTTCATATCATCAGACATTTGCTGAGGATTAACCATAATAGCTGTATAAAAGAATGTAAATGCTATAATCAAAATAGCAAAAGTTACATTATAAGCAACAGATGTATAGTTACTCAAAGACGTTAAAAAATCTGATTGAAGATTAGGGAAAAACTGACCTAGACTCATTGGCACAAACATAATAGCTTGTGCAAAAATGATTGGCATTACACCGGCAGCATTTACCTTAAGAGGAATATACTGTCTAACTCCACCTACCTGTTTATTTCCAACAATTTTCTTTGCATATTGAACCGGGATCTTACGAACACCTTGTACGATTAAAATCGTAAATACAACTACAAAAAATAAAGCTAAAAATTCAAGTAATAATGGAATTGGTCCACCACCACCTTTACTCATACGTGACACCCACTCCGCGGTAATACCACTTGGCAATTGTGCGATAATACCCGTCATAATGATCAAAGAAATACCATTACCAATACCTTTATCAGTAATTTTCTCTCCTAGCCACATTACAAACAAAGTACCCGCTGTCAAAACTATTGCAGTAAGAATAGTGAACATTGGATCTGCTAACGTTTTTGCTGAAGGCTCAATCTGAGTTCTCACATACGCAAACGCTTGAAGCAAAGTAATCGCTAACGTTAGATAGCGCGTAATTTGATTCATTTTAGTACGACCACTTTCACCCTCCTTCTGCATTTTTTGGAAATAAGGTACCGCGATGCCCAATAACTGAACAACAATGGATGCCGAAATATAAGGCATTACCCCTAACGCAAAGATAGCTGAACGAGAGAATGACCCTCCTGCAAACATATCCAATAGACCAAGTAAACCTTCTTTTTGACCAGAGGCCAAAGCTTGGGGATTTACTCCAGGTAATACAATATGACATCCAATACGGTAAATTAGAAGAAATAGCAACGTATTCAAGATACGCGTGCGTAGATCATCAATTTTCCAAATATTGGTTAAGGTTGTGATTAGTTTCTTCATTTATTAAAGTTTAACGATAGAACCGCCTGCTGCTTCAATAGCTTGTTGAGCAGTAGCCGAGAACGCATGCGCTGTAACTTCAACTTTTGCTTTCAACTCACCACGACCTAAGATTTTTACTTTGTCTTTCTTAGATACTAAACCGTGTGCAACCAATTCCTCTAAGTTTACAGTTGTCAAGTTATGTTTCTCTACCAATTCTTGTAAAGCATCTAAGTTTACACCATTATACTCAACACGGTTTAAGTTCTTGAAACCAAATTTAGGTACACGACGTTGCAAAGGCATTTGACCACCTTCGAAACCGATTTTCGTTGAGTGACCTGAACGAGAACCAGCACCTTTATGACCACGTGTAGAAGTACCACCGCGACCAGAACCTGTACCACGACCAATACGTTTACTACTTTTTACGGAACCTTTTGCAGGTCTTAAATTACTTAAGTTCATTTTAAAACTAAATTGTGTTAGGCCTTCGCTTTCACTAAACAGGTCCTAACGATTAAAAAATTGATTATAATAAAGTAATGGAAAGAACAATATTGTTCTTTCCATATGCTCATATTAAATAGTTTCGATAGCTACTAAGTGATTTACTTTTCTCACCATACCAATAATAGCTGGTGTAGCTTCAACTTCTACTGAGTGATTGATTCTTTTCAAACCTAATGCCTCAATAGTTTTCTTTTGGCGCTCGCTTCTGTCGATAACGCTCTTTATCTGGGTGATTTTGATTTTTGCCATGATAATTAACCGTTAAATACTTTGTTTAAATCGACACCACGGTGCTGTGCTACTGTATATGCATCACGCATGTTAGCTAAAGCATCAATAGTTGCCTTTACCACATTATGTGGGTTAGATGAACCTAATGATTTTGCTAATACGTCTTTGATACCAGCAGACTCTAATACTGCACGCATAGCGCCACCTGCTAAAACTCCTGTACCCGCAATTGCTGGTTTAATCAAAACTGAACCTCCAGAATATTTACCATATTGTGAGTGAGGTACAGTACCTTTGATAATAGGAACTTTAACTAAGTTTTTCTTAGCGTCGTCAATTCCTTTCGTAATTGCTTCAGTAACCTCTTTCGCTTTACCTAAACCGAAACCAACGATACCGTTTTCATCACCTACAACCACGATTGCAGAGAAACTGAAAGTACGACCACCTTTAGTAACTTTAGCTACACGTTGGATACTTACTAAGCGATCTTTTAATTCAATCTCGCTTGATTTTACTCTTTTTATATTGCTTAATGCCATTTCGTTCTATGATTAAAAGTCTAAACCGCCTTCGCGAGCACCTTCAGCCAAAGATTTGATACGGCCATGGTATAAGTACCCATTACGGTCAAAAACTACTTTACTAATTCCAGCTGCAACTGCTTTTTCTGCAACTAATTTACCTACCGCTTTTGATTGCTCAACTTTGTTGCCTGCAGCAGCAAAATCTTTTGAAGCACTAGAAGCAGACACTAATGTCTTTCCAGCAACATCATCAATGATTTGAGCGTAGATACCTTTATTACTTCTAAAAACTGACAAGCGTGGACGCTCTGTTGATCCAGCCAGGTGTTTTCTGATTCCTTTTTTGATTCTCTCTCTACGAGATGCTTTATGTCCTGCCATGGTTATTATTTTTTAGCTGATTTACCTGCTTTTCTTCTTAATACTTCACCTACAAACTTAATACCTTTACCTTTATATGGCTCTGGTTTACGGAAGCCGCGGATTTTCGCTGCGATTTGACCGATTAATTGTTTGTCGATAGATTCCAAAGTGATAGTAGGGTTTTTACCCTTATCAGCAGTTGTTGTTGCTGTAATTTCTTTTGGCAACATAAATACAATCTGGTGAGAGAAACCTAAAGTTAACTCTAATACATTACCTGTGCATGTTGCACGGTAACCTACACCGACTAATTCTTGAGTAGTTTTGTAACCTTCAGTTACACCGACAACCATGTTGCTCAATAAAGAGCGGTATAATCCGTGTAATGCTTTGTGTCTTTTTTGATCTGTAGCACGAGTTACTACGATGTTTCCATCTTCTTGAGCAACTGTAATGTCACGATCAACTTGTTGTGTTAATTCACCTTTAGGGCCCTTTACTGTAACTAAATTCTTGTCAGATACAGTCACCGTTACACCAGCAGGCATAGCGATAGGCGCTTTTCCAATTCTTGACATTTCTTTGTGATTTTCCTAGATTAATAAACGTAACATAAAACTTCACCGCCAACATTTTGTAAGCGAGCTTCTTTGTCTGTCATAACTCCTTTAGAAGTTGACAAAACAGCGATACCCAAGCCGTTCAAAACACGAGGCATAGTCTCAACACTTGCATATTTTCTTAAACCAGGTTTACTCACACGTGTCAACGTACGAATAGCCGAGATTTTGCTAATTGGATTGTATTTCAAAGCAATTTTGATTGTGCCTTGAACTCCAGTCTCATCAAATTTGTAAT
This sequence comes from Sphingobacterium sp. UBA6320, assembly GCF_002440335.1. Taxonomy (NCBI): domain Bacteria; kingdom Pseudomonadati; phylum Bacteroidota; class Sphingobacteriia; order Sphingobacteriales; family Sphingobacteriaceae; genus Sphingobacterium; species Sphingobacterium sp. UBA6320. Next base: position 98,846 of record NZ_DJTA01000028.1, read on the forward strand.
TAGCAATGTAACCTTTGTCAAAAAGAACTTTAGTAATTTCTTTTTTAAGGTTCGATGCAGGAATTTCAACAACCCTGTGGTTGGCCTTAATGGCATTCCTTACTCGTGTAAGGTAATCCGCTATTGGATCTGTATTCATTATATATAAAAGTTGTGACAACGGTTTCCTTTCCAACTTTTGGAGCAGACCTTTTGTCGATTAATAAATTTTAACGTAAAAAACCCTAGCAAATCTGAAAAAAGATTTGCTGGGGCAAAATTACTTATTTTTTTGATATTACCAAGAAGCTTTTTTAACCCCCGGGATTTTACCGTCTAATGCCATCTCACGGAATGTTACACGAGAGATACCAAATTGACGCATATATCCTTTAGGACGTCCTGTTAATTTACAACGGTTGTGTAAACGAACTGGAGAAGCATTCTTAGGCAATTTATCTAATGCAGCATAATCACCAGCAGCTTTTAACGCAGCACGTTTGTCAGCAAATTTAGCTACTAATTTAGCGCGTTTTACTTCGCGAGCTTTTAATCCTTCCTTAGCCATTGTTATTAGTGTTTTGATTTTTAAATGGTAAACCGAATTGTTTCAACAATTCTAAAGCCTCAACATCATTTCCTGCACTAGTCACGAAAGTAATGTCCATACCTTGAATTTTGTTGATTTTATCAATGTTGATCTCAGGGAAAATGATTTGCTCAGTAATTCCTAAGTTGTAGTTACCTCTACCGTCGAAACCTTTATCGTTGATACCACGGAAGTCACGAATACGTGGAAGTGATACAGCGATTAAACGATCTAAGAACTCATACATGTTGTTATCACGCAAAGTAACACGCGCACCAACAGGCATACCTTTACGTAATTTGAAGTTTGAGATATCTTTTTTCGATTTAGTTGCAACAGCTTGTTGACCAGTAATTAATGTTAACTCTGCAATAGCGTTATCAATTAATTTTTTATCTGAAGTGGCAGCACCTACACCTTGTGAAACAACGATTTTCTCAAGTTTAGGAACCTGCATAACACTTTTATACTGGAATTTTTCTTTAAGTGCAGTACGGATTTCCTCCGCATATTTCACTTTTAATCTTGGTACGTAAGTCATTATTTAATTTCCTCCCCTGATTTTTTTGCTACACGAACAATTTTACCATCTTCGTTAACTTTACGACCTACGCGAGTAGGAGCTCCTGTTTTAGGATCGATTAAAGCTAAGTTAGAAATATGGATAGCTGCTTCTTTTTCAATAATACCACCATTAGGATTAGCCGCACTTGGTTTAGTGTGTTTTTTGATGATATTAGCGCCTTCTACAACAGCTCTATTAGCATCCACTAAAACTTGCAATACTTTTCCTTGAACACCTTTAGAGTTACCAGCGATAACTTTCACTAAATCACCTTTTTTGATTTTGATTTTGTGTGTAGTTGTTGTTGTTTTTTTGTATGCCATAATTATAAAACCTCCGGTGCTAGTGATACAATTTTCATGAACTGTTTCTCACGTAACTCTCTAGCAACTGGGCCAAAGATACGTGTACCACGTGGTTCATCATTATTATTTAATAATACTGCAGCGTTGTCATCAAAACGAATATAAGAACCATCTTTACGACGGATTTCTTTCTTAGTTCTAACAACTACAGCTTTAGAAACAGTACCTTTTTTTACGTTTCCTGAAGGTAAAGCGCTTTTGATGGTAACAACAATTTTATCACCTATCGAAGCATAACGCTTACCTGTGCCACCTAACACACGGATTACTAAAACTTCTTTAGCTCCGCTGTTATCAGCAACATTTAGTCTTGATTCCTGTTGTACCATGTTATTTAGCTCTTTCTAATATTTCTACTAATCTCCAATTCTTAGTCTTACTCAGCGGACGAGTTTCCATAATTAATACCGTATCGCCGATACCACAGGTATTAGTTTCGTCATGAGCTGTAAATTTAGTAGTTTTTTTAACGAATTTACCATAGATAGGGTGTTTCACTTTACGCTCAACCTTTACTACGATAGATTTCTCCATCTTATTGCTAACTACTAAGCCGATTCTTGTTTTTCTTAATTGTCTTTCCATTTCGACTTCAATTTATGCCTCAGAGGCTGTTTCTTTCTTAGCTGCAGCTTTACGAGCACTCAATTCAGTACTTAAACGAGCGATATCTCTACGAGCTGTTTTGATTACATTAGGGTTCTCAATTGCAGAAACAGCATGTGCAAATTTCAATTTGCTAAGGGCAGCTTTCTCTTCTACTAAACGAGCAGCTAGATCCTCTGTTGATAATTCTAAAATTTCTGAATTTTTCATTTTATTTCAGTTGTTATATTGGGTTATCATTAGTTTATATATAGCCTTAGGAGTAACGGTCCTAAGGCTTAAATAATGACATTACCAACGATTTATGCTTCTACGTAATCTCTACGTATAACAAACTTAGTTTGAACCGGAAGCTTTTGAGCTGCAAGACGTAATGCTTCTTTAGCAATTTCTAAAGACACACCTTCTGCTTCAAATAACATACGGCCTGGGCGTACTACGGCAACCCAGTATTCTGGAGCTCCCTTACCTTTACCCATACGAACCTCTGCAGGTTTTTTAGTAACGGGTTTATCAGGGAAAATACGGATCCAAACTTGACCTTCACGTTTCATGTAACGTGTCACTGCAATACGAGCTGCCTCGATTTGACGGCTTGTGATCCATGCTTCCTCCATTGACTTGATACCGAAAGAACCAAAAGCTAACTCTGCTCCACGAGAAGCGTTACCTTTCATACGTCCTTTCTGCATCTTTCTGAACTTTGTTCTTTTTGGCTGTAACATGTTCGTTATTTATTTTAATCCCGTCAGCGACGGGATATTTTTAAATCTTATTATTAATTAATCTCTTTTTGCACCACGGTTGTTGCCACCACGATTGTTGTTTCCGCCACGACGGTCACCACCACGACCACCTTTACGGTTGTCACGACGATCAGCACCGCCTTCGTTTCCACCACGTGTTTTCACACCAGAAGCTTGACCAATGTTTGGAGATAAGTCACGTTTACCGTAAACCTCACCTTTACAGATCCAAACTTTGATACCGATTTTACCGTAAGTAGTAAGTGCCTCAGCTAATGCATAGTCGATATCAGCACGCAATGTATGTAAAGGAGTTCTTCCTTCTTTGTACTGCTCAGAGCGTGCCATTTCAGCACCACCCAAACGACCAGAACACATAATTTTGATACCTTCAGCACCCATACGCATTGTCGATGCAATAGAAGTTTTCATTGCACGACGGAATGAAATACGCGCCTCTAATTGTTTAGCGACACCCTCAGCTACTAATTTAGCATCTAACTCAGGACGTTTAATCTCAAAAATGTTAATTTGAACATCTTTTTTAGTGATTTTCTTTAACTCTTCTTTGATCTTATCAACTTCCTGACCACCTTTACCGATAACGATACCAGGTCTTGCTGTATGGATAGTAACTGTGATACGTTTTAAAGTTCTTTCAATAACAACTTTTGCTACACCACCTTTTGCTATACGAACAGAAAGATATTTTCTAATCTTCTCGTCTTCTACTAATTTATCGGCATAGTTTTTTCCTCCGAACCAATTAGAATCCCAACCTCTGATGATTCCTAATCTGCTACCTATTGGATTTGCTTTTTGTCCCATTTCTCAATAAATTAGTTTTGTTCAACGTTAGATTTACTGTCAACGATCAAAGTAACATGGTTTGAACGCTTACGAATTCTATAACCGCGACCTTGTGGAGCTGGACGTAATCTTTTCAATTGACGACCACCTGCTACTTCGACTTCTTTAACGTATAATTGACTATCTTCAACTGATTTACCTTCGTTTTTAGCTTCCCAGTTTTTAATTGCAGATAATAATAATTTTTCTACACGGATTGCTGCTTCTTTGCTTGTATGCTTTAAAATATATAAAGCATTCTCTACTTTCTCGCCACGAATTAAGTCCACTACTAAACGCATCTTACGAGGTGAAGTAGGGCAATTTAATAATTTGGCAGTAGAAGCTCCTCCTATTTGAGCTTTCTCTTGCTCTTTGCGCTGTTTTATTAAAACAGACTTTTTAAGTTTTTTTGTTGCTTCCATTACCTATTATTTTTTCTTTTCTGCGTGGCCTCTGAATGTACGCGTAGGAGCGAATTCGCCTAATTTGTGACCTACCATGTTTTCCGTTACATAAACAGGGATAAATTTATTCCCGTTGTGCACTGCAAAGGTATGACCAACAAAATCAGGTGAAATCATTGATCTGCGAGACCATGTTTTGATAACTGACTTCTTGTTAGTTTCATTCATAGAAAGAACTTTTCCTTCTAAGTTGTGATCGATATAAGGACCTTTTTTAATTGAACGAGCCATTATTTTTTCCTTCTCTCAATGATGTAACGATTCGATGTTTTCTTCTTGTCGCGTGTTTTGAAGCCTTTAGCTAAAACACCTGTGCGTGAACGAGGCTGACCTCCTGAGGTACGACCCTCACCACCACCCATAGGGTGATCGACAGGGTTCATAGCTACACCACGAACTCTTGGACGACGTCCTAACCAACGGTTACGACCAGCCTTACCTAACACTTCGATTCTTCTATCATGGTTAGATACTGAACCAATTGTAGCTACGCAAGTCAATAAGATCATACGTGTCTCACTTGAAGGTAATTTGATAATAGCATATTTACCATCACGAGCAGACAATTGAGCATATGTACCAGCCGAACGAGCGATTGAACCACCTTGACCAGGATTCAATTCAATGTTATGGATGATAGAACCCAATGGAATGTTTGCTAATGGGATTGTATTACCTACTTCTGGGGCAACTTTTTCTCCTGCTACTACAGTCATTCCAACTTTTAAACCAGCTGGAGCGATGATATAACGTTTCTCACCATCAGCATAATGCAATAATGCAATACGTGCTGTACGGTTTGGATCGTATTCAATTGTAGCTACTGTTGCAGGGATATCTTTTTTATCGCGTTTGAAATCTATTAATCGGTATACTTTCTTGTGTCCCCCACCGATATAACGCATAGTCATTTTACCGGATTTATTACGACCGCCCGATCTTTTGTTGCTTCCAACTACTAATGATTTTTCAGGAACATTAGTTGTTACGTCAGAATAGTCAGCGCCTACTCTGAAACGAGTACCAGGGGTTACCGGTTTGAATCTTTTAACTGCCATCTCTAATTATATAGTACTGTAAAAGTCAATAGTTTCGCCATCTTTAATTGTAATGACAGCTTTTTTATACTTAGGAGCTCTACCAGAAACAAAACCTGCTTTTGTGTAACGGCTTTTTGCTTTACCTGCTACTACTGCAGTATTAACCGCAAGAACAGTAACACCAAACATAGCTTCAACTGCTGTTTTGATCTGAATTTTGTTAGCTCTGTGATCTACTTTGAAAGCATAACGGTTTAATTTTTCCGTTAAAAATGAAGCTTTCTCAGTTAAGATAGGTTTTTTAATAATGTCCATATTACTTAGCTAATGCCTCCTCCAAAGTTTTAAGAGAACCTGTAGTGAACAATAATTTAGTAGCATTCAATACATCATATGTATTCAATTGATCTACCGTAATTACTTTTGCTTTCTTCAAGTTTCTGCTTGATAAATAAACGTTGTTATCTTGCGCTTGTAAAACCAATAAAGTTTTCTCATTCGCTACATTTAAAGCATTTACTAAAGCAACATAATTTTTAGTTCCGATTGAGTCAAATTTAACTTCATCTAATACTAAAACATTGTTGTCAACAGCTTTGTAGCTTAACGCTGATTTACGTGCCAATTGTTTCAATTTTTTATTCAATTTGAAAGAATAGTCACGAGGTTGAGGACCGAATACACGACCACCACCATTAAACAATGGAGATTTGATAGAACCCGCACGAGCACCACCTGTACCTTTTTGTTTGTGTAATTTACGAGTTGATCCCGCGATTTCATTACGTTGTTTAGATTTGTGAGTTCCTTGGCGTTGATTCGCTAAGTATTGCTTCACGTCCAAATAGATCGCATGATCGTTAGGCTCTAACCCAAATACCGACTCAGGAAGTTGCACCTTGGCACCTGTTTCTTTACCTGATAAATTTAAAACTTTAACTTCCATTTCCTATTTGTCTACAACTACATAAGAACCTTTAGCTCCTGGGATGGAACCACTAACAACGATTAGGTTTTGATCAGCATAAACTTTCAAAACTTGTAAGTTCTGAACTTTAATTCTGTCACCACCCATACGACCCGCCATACGCATACCTTTAAATACACGTGAAGGCCAAGAAGCCGCACCAATTGAACCTGGAGCACGTAGTCTGTTGTGCTGACCGTGAGTCGCACCACCTACACCACCAAATCCATGACGTTTCATTACACCTTGAAAACCTTTACCTTTAGAAGTACCGACTACGTCAACATACTCCCCCTCTTCAAAAAGTGTAACGTCAACTACGTCACCAAGTTGTTTTGCATCTGGAAAAGTTTTAAACTCTACCAGCTTACGCTTAGGCGTTGTATTTGCTTTTGCAAAGTGCCCTTTTAAAGAATTCGTTGTGTTCTTTTCTCTTGCTTCATCGAAGCCAAGTTGAACAGCAGCGTAGCCATCTTTCTCTTCCGTACGTATCTGCGTAACCACGCACGGACCAGCTTGAATAACAGTACAAGGAATGTTTTTTCCCTCTGCATCAAACAGGCTTGTCATTCCTACTTTTTTTCCAATAATACCTGACATGTTGTAAATTAATTAATTAAAAGTCCATCGAAGCAGTAGGGCTTCGCTCAAGACGTATTTCTCCCAATAAGGGACTGCAAAAGTAAGAAGAATTTTCTAAGTATCAAATTATTAGCGCATTATTTTTTTATTTTTTTATCCCGATCAAGAAAATAAAAAAATAACCGATTGAATTATTAAAAATTAATCGAATAGCAGACAACTCACGGATACGATAAACATATAACTTAATTCACCTTTTCTATCCTTAAAAAATCAAACGATGAAATATAAACCAAACGTAATACCGGCTTACTCAGTAAATAATAAATACCAATTTACAACAACCTAATAACAAAAACACCTATACCTAGTTGATAAAGCTAGGTATAGGTCGTTTAATCAGAATATACAGTCAATTTAAATTTTTATGATAGGCTCCCCATCCAATAATCGTTTATATCGAACTAAAGCTTCTACATAATAGTAGTCCGCATACGTCAAAGGAACATCAACCTCCGTCTCATGTGGAATGGACCCTACACTATGTTTTAAGATATACCCTCCCGATTCCTTATATTCTGCTTTATAAGGTTTAGAAGACAATGATCGCAACATCTGCTCCGCTTTGACGATATATAATTGACTCTCCCCTCCATCGGTATATTGCGCAAGTTCCAACAATGCAGAAGCCATGACTGCGGCAGTTGACACATCACGCAAATCTTTCTGATTGTAATATTTACTAGAAGTCGTCAATTTATTTTGATCCATATCCCAATAAGGAATCAGATCTTGAGGTAAATTGGGATGATTCAAATAAAACTTTGCAATATTTCTTGCCTGCTGTAAATATTTTTGATCATTCGTTTCCCTAAACATCATAGTATAACCATACAAGCCCCAAGCCTGACCTCTGGACCAAGTTGATTCATCAAAAGCACCTTGTGCAGTCTTCCTAGATATAATACTTCCGTCCATACTATTATAATCAACCACATGATATGAACTATAATCTTTTCTGTAATGATTGACCATGGTTGCATCAGCATGTTTAATTGCGATGTCAGCATAACTGGAATTTCCTGTCATCTTAGATACTTCCATTAAAAACTCCAAATTCATCATATTATCTATAATAACGGGATATGTCCAAGATTGCCCATCCCAGTTTTTACCCCCATCCCATGAACGAATAGTCTTTGTAGCATCCTTATAACGTGTCGCCAATGAGGCAGCACCTGTACTCAGTACATATTTATAGGAAGTAGAATCATTTGTCAACCTTAGTGCATTTCCAAAGCTGCAGTAAAGCATAAAACCCAGATCATGCGTACCTTTATTATTCTTTTCTTTCTCCAAATATTTCAATTTTCTTTTGGCCTCATCTAATAATTTCGGATCCTTTGAATACTCATAAAGGTACAATACAGTACCTGGATAAAAACCAGAACACCACCAGCTAGATCCCCAATTCACATATTTACCATTTTGGAAAGTCGTAGGAATACCAGCTTCTTTTACAGAAGAAGCGAGATAACTAATCTGTTTCTTTGCATCTTCCAGGTTTTGATTCACAAAAGCTTGATCAAGGGTTAGCCTATCCTTCACCAACTTTCTTTTACCTTGGCACGAAGCTCCCTGAAGAGCAAATCCTATTATTCCAAACAGGATTAAATAATTTCTCAAGTTCATTTAAAAAGTAATTTTTGTGGTTTTTAATAATTTACATAATAATCTTTTGGAAACTGTTCGGCATCCCAGCATTTTTGCGAAGTCCATTTTTCAGGATTACAAGTCCAAAATTCATCATTAGCCGGTAGCCCAAGAGGAAGAAAAGACAAAGAGGCTACATACATAGAACCAGCATTCGTATAGTAATCTGCCAGATTCTGTTGCAAATCGCCTACCACCCCCATACGAAGCCATCCTGAAGGTGAAAAAGTCTTATCAATATAAATATTTCTCAATACTGCTGTTAAAGCTGCACGTACTTGTCCCTTAGAAATATCCTCCGGCAATTTATTTTCAAGAGCCACCGCAGCCAAAGGCTGAAACGCTGCATTCTTATAAGTTGAAGATCGACCAACCACCATATAATAACCTTCTGGAGAAATCATACGTTCCAGATGATGTGCATAACGTTGCATTCTTTTATAAGCGCGATCAAACATTTCTTTATATCTCTTATCTACGCTTATATTATGACGCAAGGTTTCCACCAGCATATTATGGATCACATAACCATTATAATGATCAAAACTAAAGTGAGCGCCATCGCTGTACCAACCATCACCCACATACCATTCTGTATCAAATTTGTTTACAGCATAATCTATTTTCTCTCTTGCGCACTCCTCCCCGATGTCATATAAAAACGTTTCCGTCATTGCCGCAAATAAAAGCCAATTACTTTCATTTGGTTTAATTTTACGCAAAAGTTTAAATTCTTCTACAACTCGACTTTTAGTAAGGGGATCTAAAGGTGCCCACAGTGCAACAGGAGCACGCAGAAAAGCTAGAGCTAAATGAGCTGCATCAACCAAAGTTTGCGAAGAGGGACCACGCCAGGTAAAATAATCTGGAGATCTAGGATCTACTCCATGTTTTATTCCCAATAAAGCCTGCTCTCTGAATTTTTTACGCACCCTCCCCTCATCCGTTCCATCATCAGGTAAAGCCAACCAAGAGGCCATACCTGCTAATAATCGACCAAAAGCCTCTAGATAACCCACACCAGGATCACGCTTATCAAAAGTCGGACTGACCTCCATCGGCATATTTCTTCGCCATTGCTCCTTACTGATATTGGTTAATATCGGTGATGCCATCTTACTTAATATGGCTACCCAATAAGCACGGTCATTTTCCTTTCCAAAACAATGCAGTGCCTTTTGATGACCAGCCTCTACTTGCATGGGTACAGAAGTCGACAAGGTCCCTAATCCAATTCCACCTAAAAGCTTCAATAACAACCTTCTTTTCATTTTTTTTATATCTATCTATGTGCACTAGATGTTCTTATTTAATAACCTAAAAGTCTAAAAATCATATTTTTGCATTAAAAAAGCAATCCTAAAAATATCAACCGACTTGTCAAACGATTGCACAGACGGTTGATATCAAAATCTTTACAGAATGATCAAAATTTAACTTAATTATCCCAACCAGGATTTTGAGTAAGATTTGTATTTCTCTCCCTTTCTAACTGTGGTACAGGCCAAGTAAATAAATGGTCTCCCCCCCAAGTGTATGGTGAATTCACTCTACCCCAAACTTCTTTAATACCATTTCCCGCATAAAAAGACGTCGCTTTAAGAGTTTTCCAACGCAGTTCATCAAAATAGATAACACCCTCACACATTAATTCACGACGTCGCTCATCACGAATTTCCTTACGCAAATCATCTTCACCGATACCTAAACGAATAGGCTGCACACTCGCACGAGTACGCACCTCATTGGCTTTTATAACGGCCTCTCCAGGCTTATGCAATTCATTCAGAGCCTCTGCCCATAACAATAATATATCGGCATAACGAATCACGATATAATCATAAGCTCCCGCCTCTCTGTTAGGAATACCAGGATTTGCACCCGTATAGACAAATTTTCGAGGATAGTAATAAAAATTTGGAACAATGTCCGTACGCAAATCAAATACACCTCCAAACTCCTGACGATATGGCCATCTCGAAGTAAACACCTGATCAGTTGCACCATTAGCCCCCACAAAAGTCGAATACGGCAAAATAACATTACTTGACAGCCTAGGATCTCGATCAACATAAGCAGCCATAACACGTTGCTCATTGCTCGTAGGAAGGTACAAAGACATATCTAAACCCTTTTTCGTCATATTAGCTATTTCCGTAGCTGTTAAGTTATTTCTTAAGAAAAATACCTCACGTTTTATGGGATCCATAGCATTATAACCCGGAATATAATCGTTCCAATTAAATGGTGAACCGTCCTTCTTTTGATAACGGTCCACCGCATCAGGGTGCACCAAGAACGTATTCCAATTAGAACCAAATGCAGATCTAGACCCAAATCTAAATTGATAATTTGACCCATAACCTGGTAAAGCAATATTCTGAATACTTAATATAATTTCAGGACTTTTCTCATTTTCACCTTTAAACAAATTCTCATAATTTCCGAAAAGAGTATGTCCAAGATCCTTCACTTTTTGAAAATCATCTATAGCTTTTTGCCATTCTTTTCTGTACATATACACTTTTCCTCGGAGAGCATAAGCAGCAGATTTTGAAATTCTTCCAAAATTCGAATTTGTCGCTTCATATCGATTTGGAAGATTAGTTTCGTTAATACAATCAGTCAAATCCTGTACAATCAAATTCCACACCTCATCTTCTGTATTTCTAGGCTTATCTACCTTATTCCATTCAATCGGTTCCGTATATATTGGAATACCTTGGTATAGTTGATTTAAACGATAGTAATAAAAAGCACGCAAAAATTTCACTTCCGCAAGCAACCGTGATTTTTTAACCTCCTCAGTTGGAGAAATATTGGTCAATCCATAGACTGCATCATTAGCTCGATGAATCCCCTCATAAAGATTCTGCCATTCGGAAGAAAATATTCCAGAGGACGCTGTTGCAGTACCATTCATTAAAACCGAATTATCTCTTCCCTGCAACGTAACATAAGTATCATATTCATACAGCATCTGTCCATTACGCAAGTTTTGATATACACCCGTTACACCTTGATCAGTTAGGTTGTCCGTTAACCACATATTATTGGTTAATACCTGTGTTTTTGGTACCGTGTCCAAGAGATCATTATCGCAAGAAGATACCGATATTGCTGTCGCCAAGCTAGCAACAAGCATTAATTTTTTACTCCAAAATGTATATTTTATATTTTTATTTTTCATGATCAGTCTATTTTTAGCATCCAAAATTTAAACCCAATGCATACTGCTTCATTGTTGGGTATTCAGCACCTGCTCCCACTTCAGGATCTAACCCAGGGAAATTGGTAAACATCAACAAATTCTCTCCAGAAAAGAATATTCTTAAATTTCTAACCTTAAATTTCTCCGTGAGCTTCTTATCAAACGTATACCCGATTTGCAGATTTCTCAACTTAAAGAAATTTGATTCGTACAACCAATAATCACTAGACTGATTATTAATATTTTCTGCAGAGGTACCATATTTCAACCTTGGAAAATATCCATTTTGATTTGTACGCGGATCATCAGGATTATTTGGATTATAGAAGTAGTGATCGTCAGCAATTCGTGTCGTCACCTGATTTCCAGAAATCAAGACATTGTTATTATACCCATGATCATTCCAGTAATACTGCGCACCAGACTCTCCTGACCAAATCATAGACATATCCAATCCCTTATACGAAAATCCAAGACTAATACCGTATATATATTTTGGATTGACAGAAGTACCGGTAAAATATTGATCCGCAGTATTTCCATATACACCATCTTGATTAAGATCCGAATAAATTAGATCTCCATAATATAAAGCAGTACTACCGTACACATCACTGATTTTCTGACTCGAGTTTAAGAAGGAATAACCAGTAGCCTTCATCGCTTTTGCCCATTCATAGTCTCCCTCAGTACGAATCATTCCAGTAGTTGGACCTCCATGAATATTAACAGAACCATCCGCATTAAAATAAGAGCCATCCCCTTTATAGACTTTACGCAAATAAAATTCATTTAATTGACTTCCTTCAAGAATACGGTTGAGCCCCCCGCTAGAAACATCTCCTAAGTTTGTTTGCCAAGTCATTTTTCCTGTACCATCATCAACAAATCCTTCTTTCAACTGACCTTCAAATTTGATTACCCTATTCTTATTATAAGAAAAATTACCCCCTATATTATATCTGAAATCTCCAATCTGATCACGCCAATTTAAATTAAACTCAACACCTGTATTACGCATTGCAGCTTGATTAAAAAAAGGAGGAGTCGTCGTACCCGCAGTAATTGGAACCTCTGCAGCACGAATAATATTAGACGTCTTACGGTCATACACATTCAATTCTACAGATGCACGGCGTTTTAAGGTCGCAAATTCTAATCCGATCTCTTTGTTTTCAGCTTCCTCCCACTGCAATAAATCATTGCCAAAACGAGACAACTGTAAACCATTCATTTGTGTACCATTGAAAGAGTAACCAACCAATCCGTAGACACCGTGCCAACCGTATACATTAAGACCATCTCCCCCATCATTCCCCAATTTACCCCATGATCCACGAATTTTCACATCCTGTATGTAAGGATTCACAGCAGCCATAAAAGATTCTTTTGACAGCATATAACCCAAAGAAAAAGAAGGAAAAGTTCCATATTTTCGATTACGGCCAAACTTCGAAGCACCGTCTCTACGAAGACTAAACTCAGCCAAATATTTAGAGTCATAATCATAGTTCACACGACCAAAGAAGGAACGCATCGAATTATCTGATTCATCTCCTCCGATAGATGACATTTCAGTTCCTGTACCAATATTAGTAATGGTTTCATCAATCAAACCTTTCTTAGAAGCACTGAATCCCGAATCATTATAATAAAATTCGTTATGTCCAATTAACGCACCGATTGTATGCTTGCCTATTTCCGTATTATAGCGCAAAACATTATCAAAAGATTTTCTATAAATTTTCCCATAGGATTGACTTGTTGTCAGCTGTGAAGGCACAGTTGGAGTAACCACCATATTCAGGGTAGAGAAATCATATCGAGCTGAAGGATTTTGATATCCGGTAATCTCATCAAAACGCGACTGATAATTAAATTTGGTTTCAAATGTTAAACCTTTCCAAAGTTTAAGATTAGCGAAAAATGTAGAATTCAATCGAGTTCGCTCATTACTCCCTTTATAATCATACAGATACAATAAAACATTATTTAATTGTGAAGACTCCCCTGAATTTAAAACGGCTCCCCCAAACTTGTCTTCATACTTGGGGTAGATACCCGGAGTTGTTTGACGCAAAAAATTGTAAAGATTAGCATCAGAAGCCAATGAACGATGTTCATTAACAACGAACGTTTGTGTTCCTACAGTCAAGAAATCGGTTACATCAGTTTCCAAGTTAACACGTCCTTCGTAACGCTTCATTCCTGTATTGTACATGATACCGGGATTATCTTGAATTCTTCCAGATAAATTAAAACGAATTTTCTCACTTCCTCCCAGTACACTCACATTATGATTCTTCAACCAGCCATCTTCATAGATCCAGTCCCCCCAATTGGTATTAGGATAAGCAACATAATTAGGTAACCCAGAAGGAGCTAAACCATTTGGGTCCGCATTGGCTGCAGTCCATGCATCAATTGCAGACTGTGTATACTGTCCAGTAGTACCAATATTTGCAGCTGCTTCATTAAATAAATTCATGTGGCGCACATAATCATTAACAAATACAGGCTTAGCACTGGGTGAGGTCCTTGAAAATAATCCTGAATAATTGATCTGCGGGCCTTGTCCAGCTTTACCTTTTTTAGTTGTTATCAAGATAACCCCATTTGCAGCACGTGCACCATATATTGCTGCAGATGATGCATCCTTCAAAACAGAAATACTTTCAATATCTTCTGGATTTACCGCATCCATTACACCTTGTATCCCATCAATGATAACTAGTGCGTCATTATTATTCATAGTTCCTACCCCGCGTACTCGAATAGTAGCACCATCACTCCCCGGTTTGCCATTTCCTACTTTTACCTGAACTCCTGCTGCTAAACCCGAGAGTGCAGAGGAAACATTAGTAACTGCACGATTTTCCAGTTGTTTAGCATCAATAGTTGATATGGATCCCAGTAATTTAGCCTTTTTCTGCGTTCCATAACCCACGACGACAACTTCATCAATAGCAGCATTTCCGTCCGCTAAAGTGATTGTAATAGTGGTTTTTCCATCGACAGAAACTTCTTGATTTTGGTAGCCTACATTAGAAATGATCAACGTTGCATTACTCGGGACAGAAATGGAAAAATTTCCAGATTTGTTAGTCGAAGTCGCTACTGTTCCTCCTTTTTCTTTGATCGTTACGCCAGATAATGCCCCACCTTGACTATCCGTTATTCTTCCAGACACAGAAATCTTTTGCTGAGCCATAGTCGTGCCTACCGTAAATAGCATCATAGCCGATACCCCGACTGTGTAAAACTTTGCCATATTTTTGGATTTAGTTTATATATTAATTAATTGGTTTATGCCTCAAATTTGAAGCATAATCACAATAATAGAGGGTGATTTTTATAAATTTTTAGGGGTAAAATTTTAAATTTGACCTATAAACCAGCCAAAATGAATAATCAGCTAAATCTACTACGATGTTTTTTAACCTTGGGATTCTTGATTGCTCATTGCTATGCACAGGATTTTCGATTTGAACAATTAAGTCAGGAGAATATTCTTGACAAACAACCGGTTCTCTCTATTGCACAAGATCAAAAAGGTAGGCTTTGGTTTGGAGGAGCGGACAATCTTTTTGTTTATGATTCAAAAAATGTCTCCAATTTACGGAGATCTGACACCACACTAAATGATATTGAGTATATTATTAAAATTGGAATTAACGCAAAAAATGATCTTTTTATTGCTACCTCTACCCATTTACATCTATATGATATTAATCGACACAGATATATACAAAAAAACAGTAAACCCTTTAAAGAAAAGATAACCGTTCTAGACATTCAAACGCTATCTGGGCAGACTTTTCTTTGTGCTAAAGATGGGCTTTATCGTGCCAGCCCCACAGCATCTTCTTACAAACTTGAATTATTATTAGCCCGAGATAAAGTTCACACCATTACACAAATAAGTAGTGATACGTACATCATTGCAAGTCTACAGGGCATTGAAATGATACAATACAAGAATAAAAAGCTTTCTATTATATCCAACTTACAGCTGCCGATTCCATTACAAGAAGAACGTATTATAAGTTCGCTATTATATGACAAAGACAACTTATGGGTAGCAACTAAACTTCACGGTATTTATCGATATGAATTTAAGAATAAGACTTGGGTCAACCTTCATATAGGAAATAGCAATTTATTGAGTAATAATGTCCGTAAAATCACTAAAAACCCGCAAGGAAATATTTTAATCGGTACACTCAAGGGGTTATCTGTATTTGAAAAAGAAAATTATTTTAACAATTATCAACATACTACCTTCAACTATTCGCTATCACAAAACTCCATCTACGATATTTTTATAGATAATCAAAAAATTGTCTGGTTAGGCACCTATTTTGGAGGAATAAATGCCATATACCCAAACGTTCTACCTTTTACTATATATGCTACGCGATCAAATAATTTGCATCGTTTAAATAGTGACATAACAAGCAGTTTTGCACAGACAAAAGAGAAGTATTGGATTGGGACAGAGGAAAATGGAATTAATATCATCAACAAAGCAAGCGGAAATAGCATTTCAGTTCCGCATCTAACAAAATCTAATCTCATCAAAGACCTTTACGTCCGAGAAAACAAGATTTATGCTGCTCAGTACGCCGGCGGATATAATGTCATTGATATCCATAGTCATAAAACGAATCATTATTATCTAGATAAAGACTCTTTCGATGTTAAGAATAATATTTTCGCTATTTATGTCGATCCATCTAAAAAAATCTATTTAGGAACAAATAGTGGATTATTTACTGTCGAAAACAATCAGATTCCTGTTCGAGTTGAAGAGATAAGAAGCAGAGAAGTTACAGACATTCAAGAAGACAGCAAATCTCAAATATATCTTTTACAAGAAAGTAAATTATATGTAAAAAATCAAACCTCTATCTTTAAAGTTATTCCCGAACTAAAGTCGCATTCAATAAAAGGTTTTTTCATCGATCCCTTGGATCAACTTTGGTTTACCACTGACAGTGCACTTTATAGTCTGCAAAAAAATGGTGAAGCAACCTTTCACGTCAAGTTCAATAAAAATAATCTCGGTTGGCCCATCATGATCGACAATATGCTCTGGATCACGAGTGAAAATGGCTTAATTTTCTTTAACCCTAAAACGAAGTACACGAATATTTTAAATCAAAATGATGGTTTACCCGTTAAAAATTTGCAAAGTGCAAAACTGTTCCATGGTGAAGAAGGAAAATTATTCTTGACGACTCTAAATGGGTTAGTATCCATAGATACTAAAAAAATAGCCTTCAATCATATTTTACCTACAGTTTTATTAAGAAATATCTATATAAATGAAAGTACACTGCCATTCGACCGAATTCATGCTACAGCAACGAACAATCATTATCAAATAAGATTACAACACCATGAAAACTATTTAACAATCGATTTTTCAAGCTCTAATTTCATCAAGCCACTAAAAAACAAATACAGATACAAGTTAGATGGGATTGACAAAGATTGGATAGAGACCAATTCAGCAAACATTAAATACACCAATATACCCGAAGGAAGACATAAATTAACCATATTTTCTTGCAACAACGATATGATTTGGAGCAAAACTCCTCTAATCTTAGATATTACGGTACTTCCTCCATTTTGGCGCACCTTGTGGGCATATCTTTTTTATGCACTATCATTTGCTTTAGCCATTCATTTCATAATAAAATTCATTGTGGAACGTGAAATTTTAATTAATTCAGAAAAAGAACACGAAAATAAAATTAATTTTTTCACTCAAATTTCACACGAAATTAGAACACCACTTACCTTAATCACAGCTCCGCTTGATGAATTAATAACAGAAGTGGCCAATCTTCCAACTACACAATTTAAATTAATACGCATCAAAAAAAATGCAAACAAACTTCTAACTGTAGTAAATGAATTATTGGACTTTAAAAAATTTGATGATCATAAACAAGAACTCAAATTGACATCAATTTCATTCAGAGAATATATCGAAGATACTTTTTATCTATTTAATGATTTTGCCCAAACAAAAAATTTAAACTATTATATTAAACACATAGATCCCATCGGCATCCAGTCAATTGATACCATACAATTTGATAAAGTGATGTTCAACCTACTGTCCAATGCTATTAAATATACCCCTGAAAATGGCACAGTCTACTTAGAAGTTATTCAAGATGAAAAAAGAATCACCATTCAGATTGTTGATAATGGCATCGGAATTACATCAACCAACCAATTTAAAATATTCGAAGAATATTATAGAGAAGATCAAGTAAATGATACTATCGGCACTGGTATAGGATTAGCCCTAACTAAAAAAATAATCGAACAACATGGTGGAGAAATTCATTGTCAATCCAAGCACGAGCAACAAGAAAATTGGACTATTTTTACCGTGCACTTGCCGAAAACATCAAATCTTGATTACAGTGAGACTGACAATTCCGTTCAAAGCATTTCTCCATTATCCGCTTTCCCCGCTATTGCAGAAGTAGGATTACAAACGACAATCCTCATTGTTGAAGATAATAAAGAGCTATTAGAAATAATTGCCAATATTTTTAAAGATAATTTCAATATTATTCTTGCTCATAATGGCGAGGAGGCATTAAAAAAAGCGGAAAAAATAGTACCTGATCTAATTATTTCTGACTTCATGATGCCCAATATGAATGGAATAGAGTTATGCAGAGCTATCAAGAACAGTATCATTACAAGCCATATTCCATTTATTTTATTAACCGCTTTAACAGACCATCAATTACAAACTGAGACTTTACAAAGTGGTGCAAACATTTATTTAACAAAACCATTTGATAACAGTCAACTCTTTTATTCTGTACAAAATCTCTTAAATATAAGTAAAAAGCGAAGCCAGAACTTTCAAATAAAAGCGCCCATTAGTGATAACGAACAAGACAACAAATTCATTCAATCCTTAAACAGGCTTATCGAACATCACCTACTATCAGATTCATTTGACGTCAATTTTATTTCTCGTGCTATGGGAATGAGTGCTCCAGTACTTTACCGTAAATTAAATGCCATTACAAACCTTTCTCTTAATAACTATGTTAAAAACTATAGACTAAATAAAGCAAAAGATCTATTGCTTTCTGCTCTCAATATAAGTGAAGTAGCTTATGCTGTGGGATTTTCAGACAGAAAATACTTTAGTAAAGAATTTAAAAAACTCTTTGGACAAAATCCTTCTGAATTTATTATTAAAGAACAGCGTGATTCAAATGAATAATAACGTGTTAGTAGTTAGCATGCTAAATTGTTTATGTATTAATTGTACAACATAGTAATAATGGGGCAATAGTAGGATTACTTTTTGCCTTCGGCTAGTACTTTGTTAGCAAACTTGAATCCCTATTTCCAAACAAGTGATCGCTTGTTGATCAATGGAACCGTTATTTCCAAAAAAACTGTCCTGAGTTGATAAACTTAAACTACTATTTCCAAAAAACAGATCCTGTGTTTAGAAATAGTAGTCACTTGTTCCCAGCAATGTACTCCTTAATCCATAAAGTGTTCCATCCTTTTAAATCATCGATTACTTATTTTCAAAAAGGTGATGGTTCTTATGAACAATGGAACACAGTTTTAGAAAACGTGATTTTCTTTTTAAAAGATTGGATTCCTTTGCCAGAGGATGGATTCCTTTTTTGAAAATAGGAACTACTCTTAGTCAAAGAGCGATTGCTCAGAGCCAAAAAGTAGTTGCAGAAAGGTTCACATGAGCTCCTAAAACGGATAATTTAAGCTTTAAAAAGTGTTTTTACACAACAGTCCCATATAGTGAAGCTATAATTGATTAAGGTTGCAATATGGTTGTTCCACTAACTATATCCATTCTTACCGTATAGTCTACTTATCCTAGAGCTCCAAAAAATTCAGTTTTATAATCAGCTCGATCATGATCGCTTGGCATATAGAATTGCAACTCACATTGTCCAAAATAATAAAGAACTGTTAGAGAAGTAAAAAATGTCATTTAGCGATCTCCTGAATAATAGCATTTCCCTCTAGAAGTCTTTTGTATCTAATCAATGCTTCAACATAGTAATAATCGGCATACGTCAATGGTACATCTATTTCAGAATTCAAAGGTAGTGCCCCTACACTATGTTGTAATAAATAACCGCCATTCTTTCCATACTCAGCCTTATAAGGAGCCTTAGATAAATTTGTGAGCATGGTCTCCGCCTTAGTAAGATAAAGCGTCGACTCCTTACCTACTGTATATTGCGCCAATTCTAGTAAAGCAGATGCATACAATGCCGCTGCTGAAACATCACGTAGATCTTTCTTAGCATACATTTTACTAAATTGATCAATCTTATCCTTATCAAAATCCCAATAAGGAATTAAATCTTGCGTTAAATTGGGATGATTTAATATATACTTTGCAATATGTCGAGCCTGATTTAAAAATTCCTTCTTCTTGGTCTCGCGATACATCATGGTATACCCATAGAGTGCCCAACCTTGCCCTCTAGACCATGCAGATTCGTCAAATGCACCCTGATGTGTTTTTTTTGCAATAACTTTACCCGTGTTCACATCGTAATCAATAACATGATATGAGCTATAATCTTTTCTAAAATGGTTTCTCAATGTTGTCTCGGCATGTGTTACCGCCAAATCATAATACCTTTTATTTCCAGTCATTTTTGAAACCTGCGTCAAAAACTCCAAATTCATCATATTATCAATGATGACAGGATAATGCCAAGGCTTGTGATCCCAAGACCGAATAGTCTTTGTTGTCTCATTGAAACGAGAAGCGAGCGAAGCTGCGCCAGTAACTAATACATCTTTATATTTCACAGAATCACCTGTTAGACGTAAGCCATTTCCAAAACTGCAAAACAACATAAAACCTAGATCATGTGTCCCTATATTATATTTTTCTTTCTCCAAATAAGGTAACTTCTCTTCCACCTTTTGTAGTAACCCTCGATCTTGAGTTCCTTCATATAAGTACCACAGTGTTCCTGGATAGAATCCAGAACACCACCAGCTCGATGATGAAAAGACTTCTTTATTATTTTCAAAAGTTTTAGGAAATTTTTCGTTTGGGATCTCATTTGCCAAGACTTTAATTTGTCGAGCGGCATCATTCAAATTCTGCTGGATAAACTCTTTCGATAATTTCAGATCGCTGGACTGGCCTTGCACAGTACATATTCCTAAAGCAGAACATAATACCATGAGAATCTGTTTTTTCATTTTCATCATAATTGCTATCGTCTTAATTTGCTACTATTTTATACATCACTTGATTCTTTAATTCCTTACTATTTATTGCAACATTTATTTTATAAGCGTTTCTCCCCACACTTTTAGCAATCGTGGATCTTCTATGTTTTTTGTTTCTGAAGAAAAATGAACCGTTCCCCTTTCGAAATATATAAAGCCATTTTTCCATTATACGATGTCAGAAGCACGATAAATAATACATAAGATTGGAATTAAAATAATATATGAACTTCTCACAACTTGGGCTCAATTGGACTCTAAAGTGTACTTTTTTTAGTAGACACACAAGGGAAACTTACGAAATCGTTTGAGAAGGGAAGGCATAAAAAAGGGTTATACTGGCTTTTTAAAACCAATATAACCCTTTTTTATGAGTTAAATACGGAATATAAATTCCGATAAAGTATAATTACAATATTTCAGTCTAATACTGTCCTGTACTTAAAAGAACCAGTGTACAAGCATTTTCAGTATCAATACCTAACTTATTAGCAAGTACCGCTAATTCGGGATTTTCAGCACCAGGATTAAAGATAATTCGCTTTGGCTTTGTTGCCAATATGTAATCCATATAGCCCTTCTGATTTGCTTCGCCGACATACATCGTGATCGTATCAATATCCGCATGAATTGGTCCCATTGACTCTATTGCAACACCTGCAACTTCACCCTTCTTAAGACCTACATTCACAATATCATGTCCATATTGCTTCAATTTATGAGCAGCTTTATACGAATACCTTTCTGGATTAGTACTCGCTCCTATTATTAGCGTTTTTTTCATAACTCCTTAATTAAACATCATCAGCCACATTACCAGCATCATTATAAACACCCTTCCTCAAAATAGGCATACCTAAAATTTTATACAATTCATCCAATTTAACTAAACTTCCATTAGTCATATTCGATAACAGTACAATCGTGACATTATTTTTAAGATCCCTCACATACAGATTGCGAAATCCGTGCCACCATCCGGTATGATAGATTATTACATCATTATTTCTATGAAAAGTACGCCATCCCAATCCATATCCAAATATTCCATTTTTAGATTTCGCACGGTCGACATAAGCAGAATCTAATGTTTCTTTCTTTAATAATCTACCTTCATTCAAAGCTAAATCTAATTTATATAGATCCCTTACCGTACTATAAATTCCCTTATCTCCCAGAGGCCCATCTTGAAAATTTTGAACAACAGATCTTCTCCATACTTTATCGTGACCGATAACATCTGTAGGAATTTTTTCATAAATAGCCTTTGACAATGCTGCCGTATTTGTCATGCCTGCCGGATTAAAAACATTTTCCTTCATCCATTCCGCATAACTTTGATTAGTTACCTTTTCAATAATGGCACCTAACACCATGAAATTCGAGTTGTTATAAAAGAATTTACCATCTGGTTTTCCATATCGATTCGGCTTAAATTCTATCAGCATATTCATGACATCTTGATTGGTCATGCCCTTCTTCTTTTCCTTCCAATGCTGCTCCGAAAAATAAACATAATTTGGCAATCCAGATCGGTGAGACAACAATTGTTTAATTGTGATATCTGGATAAGGAAAATTCGGATAAAAATCATTAATGGTTTGATCCAATTTCAATTTCCCCTCCTCGACCAATTTCAAAATACCTATACCTGTGAGGGGTTTTGAAACAGAAGCCAATTCGAATTTTGAATCAATTTTCAAACTATCTTTTAAAAGATAATTGGCCCAACCAAATGAATTTTGATATAAAATCTTTCCATTTCTTGCAATCAGCACATTACCATTAAATCCTGATCTTTTATGCAGATTTTGCATAAATGCCTCAACTTTCGGATCTGCTTCAGATGGATGGTATATGAGTTTTAGACTATCAGTTTTAGCCTGTTCAACTAATGCCTTTTTTTGTTTTTCTTCTTTCGAACTACATGATACTGTTGCTATGATAAGAACAGCAACTAGACTTTTTAATATATATAACTTCACTATTTAACGGATTCTATTTCTTTTCTAATGTATAAATGCTAAAATGCTGATTTTAGTACTAAAAAAAGAAAAAAACAATAAAAAAAGGTCACTTTATATAAAGTGACCTTTTCAATATAAGTATTCGAAGTAAGATTATGCTAATAATCTTACTGGATTTTCTAATAATGCTTTTAACGTTTGTAAGAATTGAGCACCTGTAGCACCATCCACTACACGGTGGTCACAACCTAAAGTCAACTTCATCACATTTCCAGGAACAACCGCACCATTCTTAACAACTGGTACTTGTTGAATTGCACCAACAGATAGGATTGCACCATCAGGAGAGTTGATAATTGATGTAAATTCATCAATACCAAACATACCCAAATTAGAAACTGTAAATGTTGAACCTTCCCAATCTGCTGGAGTTAATTTTTTAGTTTTAGCTTTTTGAGCGAAATCTTTAACTTCTGCAGAAATGTGAGATAATGATTTTCCATCGGCAAAACGTACAACAGGAACTAATAAGCCATCTTCAACAGCCATTGCGACACCAATATTTGTATGTTCATTAAAACGAATCTTATCACCTTTCCATGAAGAATTTACGGCAGGGTGTTTTTTCAAGGCAACTGCAACTGCTTTTACAACGATATCATTGAAAGAAACTTTTACTGGAGCCACTTCATTGATTTGTGTACGAGCAATCATTGCATTTTCCATATCAATACTTACCGTCAAGTAAAAATGTGGAGCAGTAAATAAGCTTTCACCTAAGCGACGCGCAATAGTTTTACGCATTTGAGAAACAGCAACTTCTGTATATCTTTCTTCACCTACAAAAGTTGGTAAAGTGATCGCTTTTGTTTCGGTAGCTACTGGAGCAGACGCAGCAGGAGCAGATTTAGCAGCTGGAACGTAAGATTCAACATCTTTTTTAACAATACGACCACCATCAGCAGATCCTTTTATCTCACTCAGATTGATCCCTTTATCTTTAGCAATTTTACGGGCTAAAGGAGATGCTTTCACTCGAGAATCATCAGCTACATCAGTAGATTTATTTTCAGTAGTTACAGGAGCCTCTTCTTTGGATTCTTCTTTTTTTACTTCTGCAGGAGCAGCTTGAGATGCAGACGCTGGCTTTTGATTTAACAATGGTGTTACATCTGTTCCAGCAGGACCTACAATAGCAATGATATCATTTACTTTAGCAGCTTCACCTGCTTCAAGACCTACATACAACAATGTACCGTCAGCATAAGCTGTCACTTCCATTGTCGCCTTATCAGTCTCTACATCAGCAATAGAATCATCAGATTTGATCGTGTCACCAACTTTAAAATTCCACTGTGCAATCACACCTTCAGTCATCGTATCACTCAACAAAGGCATAGTAATTACGGTAACACCTAAAGATTCCGGAGTCACATTAGATTGTGGAGCTGCTTCAGTTTCAGATGAATTAGAAGTTTCTACTTCCTTTTTCTCTGTTACTTCTTCAGTCTGAGGAGCATCACTTAATAATGCTTGAAAATCTTCTCCTGGTTCTCCAAGAATAGCGATAACAGCATCAATCGCAACTGCTTCACCTTCTTTTGGACCAATATATAAAAGCGTTCCTTCTTGGTATGATTCAAAATCCATAGTTGCTTTATCAGTTTCGATTTCAGCAACTAAATCACCAGAATTAACTTTATCACCAACTTGTTTGTGCCATTTTGCGATAACCCCTTCGGTCATGGTATCGCTCATTTTCGGCATTCTAACTACTTCAGCCATTGTATTTTATTTATCTAGTTAAAGTAACTTATATTAATCTAATATAAATGGATAATCCTCTTGAACGTACACATCTTTGTACAATTCATCAGCTGTAGGGAAAGGAGATTCTTCCGCAAATTTTACAGACTCATCTACAATACTTTTCACTTCAGCATCCACTTCAGCAAACCAAGCTTCATCAGCATAATTGTTTTCAACAATAGCATGCTTTGTCGCTAATAATGGATCACGCCCTTTATATTCTTCTAGTTCTTCTTTCGTACGGTATTTCGCAGGATCGGACATAGAGTGTCCTTTGTAACGGTATGTACGTATTTCTAAGAAAGTAGGTCCTTCACCAGCACGAGCACGTTGAACAGCTTCGTCCATTGCGTTGTGTACCGCTACTACATCCATACCATCTACTGGAGCACAAGGCATATCAAAACCTAAGCCCATTTTATAAATATCTTGCATATTGGTTGTACGTTGTACAGAAGTACCCATTGCGTAACCATTGTTTTCACAAACAAAAATTACTGGTAATTTCCACAACATGGCCATGTTCAAAGTTTCATTGAAAGCACCTTGACGAACAGCACCATCACCCATGTAACATACGTTAACATTATTTGTGCCCAAATATTTCTCAGCAAATGCGATACCAGCTCCTAACGGAATCTGACCACCGACAATACCATGGCCTCCCATCATCTTATGTTCTTTCGAAAAAAAGTGCATAGATCCACCTTTTCCTTTTGAACAACCTGTTGCTTTTCCAAACATCTCAGCCATACATTCATTTGCAGACACTCCTTTTGCTAAAGCATGTGCGTGATCACGGTAGGCTGTAATTAAAGAATCTTCAGGTTTAATTACAGACATGGTACCTGCTACTACTGCCTCTTGTCCAATGTACAAGTGACAGAAACCACGGATTTTTTGCTGTCCATAAAGTTGACCTGTTTTCTCTTCAAACTTACGCATAAGTAGCATAGATCTATACCACTCTAAATATGTCTCTTTTGTTATAGGTGTTGAACTCATTTCAAAGTTTTGAATTTCTTACTAATCTTGACTACAAATCTAATCAATTTGGGTGATATTTTGGTCAGAAAATCAAATTTTCTTCTCGTTTTAGACAGTTCTAAGACATTTGATTTAAACCACATAACAGGAAAGGCAAATAAATGACTGGCTTAATTTAGTAAATTAAAAAAAGAACAAACAAAAAAGCCAAAAGACATAATAATCTTTTGGCTTTTACTATTTTTTAACAAATTTGATTTTAGCTCAATTCAGCAATCAAAGTTGATTCATCAATTTTTCTTTGATCACCTGTTTGCATATCTTTTAATGAAAGCTGTCCAGAAGAAACCTCCTCATCACCGATTAACAAAACATATGGAATCCCTTTACTGTCCGCGTAACTCATTTGTTTTTTCAATTTTGCGGCTGTTGGATAAAGTTCCACAGCAACATTTGCTTGACGTAAGCGATTTAAAAGTGGCAATGTAAAGGACTCGGTCTCTTTATCAAAATTCACAATCAACAGTTTGGTATAATCTCCTTTAGCCTCTGGATAAAGATTCAACTCTTCTAGAACATCATAGATGCGATCGGCACCAAAAGACACACCAACGCCTGTTAACCCTTTTAACCCAAACATACCTGTCAAATCATCGTAGCGTCCTCCGCCTCCGATACTTCCCATAGCTACTTCATTGGTCTTAACCTCAAAAATGCATCCAGTATAATAATTTAAACCACGAGCTAAGGTAATATCCACCTCTACAAACTGCTGTAAAACTTCATTTGAAGAATCCAACTTAGAAATATAATCAAAAGTTTCTTCTATTTCAGCTACGCCCTTCAATCCAATTTCCGAATTTGACAGTACATGTTTTAGCGCCGACAATTTCTCTTCATTTGATCCTTCCAATAAAATAATTGGGCGTAAAATTTCCAAATCAGTTGTTGTAAAACCACGTTCTAATAATTCCTTGTTGACTCCTTCTAAACCGATCTTATCCAATTTATCGATCGCAACTGTCATATCGACAATAAGTTCCGGCTTACCAATAATTTCTGCAATACCTGAAAGAATCTTACGATTGTTGATTTTAATCGTAAAATCTTTCAATCCCAAATTTTTCAGTGCTTCATGATAGATCAACATAAACTCAGCTTCATTGAGTAGACTGGCAGAGCCCACAACATCTACATCACATTGGTAAAATTCACGATAACGACCTCTTTGAGGACGATCTGCACGCCATACAGGTTGAATTTGAAAACGCTTGAAAGGTAAGGAAATATCATTTTGATGCATGACAACGTAACGAGCAAACGGTACAGTAAGGTCATAACGAAGTGCCTTTTCAGAAATATGAGAAATTAATTTAATGGAAGATTTAGATTTAAATAGATCATCAGGAGCTTTACTCAAATAATCTCCCGAATTCAAAATCTTAAAAATTAACTGATCCCCCTCATCACCGTACTTTCCAGTAAGTGTCTGTAAATTTTCAAAAGAAGGAGTTTGAATTTCACTGTAACCATATTTTATAAAAACACGTTTAAGCGTATTGAAAATATAATTACGTTTAAGCATTTCGGCTGGTGAAAAATCACGCGTGCCTTTTGCTAAAGAAGGTTTTACTGTTGCCATTTGGCAAAGTTAATATTTAAGAAGGATTTTTTGAGGCTTCTAAGAAAAAAGCTTAGTCAAGTTCCAAAATTTTCAAATATTCACAAGCTTTTTCAGCAGCAGATTTTTCGGCACTTTTCTTATTGAAATCTTGTCCCAACCCACATACCTCGCCTTGGACAATAGCCTCTACAGAAAACATTTTACTCGATTCTCCTGGTGGATTTTCAATTTGATTGAAAACAACCTCCTTGCCATTATGTTGACACCATTCGATCAATCGGCTTTTAAAATTTGTTTCCGTTTGTTCCAATAAATGAATATCAACATGTGGCTTAATAATGCGATTTAACAGAAAATTTTTAGTAAAAACATAACCTTTATCTAAATAAACAGCACCGATAAGTGCTTCAAAAGCATCTCCTAGCAGAGAGCCTTGTTTATTAGGAAAACTGATCATTCTGGCATCAAACTGAATCAGTTCATTGAATCCCAATTTTCGGGAAAGTTGATTAAGATGGACACGACTAACAATTTTAGATCTCATTTCAGTCAAAAAACCTTCGTCTTTATAGGGATACTTTTTGAAAAGTAATTCAGCAACAACTGAACCCAAAATTGCATCGCCCAAAAATTCCAATCTTTCATTGCTGTTTTTTGAACCTTCCTTAATCACAACAGCTACAGACTTATGCCTAAAAGCCATTTGATAAAGTCGTATGTTTCCAGGGACAAAACCTAACAGGTTCTTGAGCTTTCTAACATAAGCTTTGTCAGCAGAAAAATATAATTTATAAATCCTTGAAAAAGGCATCTTAGTCTAAAAATGGGACAACAGGTATAAAGCACCTGTTGTATCCCAATTATTTTAATAACTTAAATAAAGTAATATTAAGCTTTGTATTTTTTCACAACAATAGTTGCATTGTGACCACCAAAGCCAAAAGTATTACTCATTGCAGCATTTACAATACGCTTTTGAGCTTTATTAAATGTGAAATTTAATCTGTTGTCCAATTCTGGATCATCTGTAAAATGATTAATAGTAGGCGGTACTATATCATTTTGAACAGCTAAAATAGAAGCAATAGTTTCAATCGCGCCAGCTGCACCTAAAAGGTGTCCAGTCATTGATTTTGTAGAACTAATGTTCAATTTATAAGCATGCTCACCAAACAAATCCACAATAGCTTTAGTTTCACTAATATCCCCTACCGGAGTAGAAGTGCCATGCACATTGATATAATCAATATCTGTGAAATCTAGTTCCGCATCATTGACAGCCATTGTCATTGCAAGTTTAGCACCTAAACCCTCTGGATGTGAAGCTGTGATATGATGTGCATCAGCGCTCATACCTCCACCCCCAATTTCAGCATAAATTTTAGCACCACGCGCTAATGCGTGTTCTAAACTTTCTAATATGATCGCACCAGACCCTTCACCAGAAACAAAACCATCACGATCTTTATCAAAAGGACGCGAAGCTGTTTTAGGATCATCATTTCTAGTTGACAATGCATGCATCGCATTAAATCCACCGATTCCAGCTTCATTAATAGTCGCTTCAGATCCACCTGTAACAATCACATCAGCTTTACCCATACGAATATAGTTAAAAGCATCAATCATCGCATTGGTTGCCGAAGCACATGCAGAGACAGCAGAAAAATTAGGTCCACGAAGTCCGTGACGCATAGAAATATGTCCCGGAGCAATATCGACAAGCATCTTTGGAATAAAGAAAGGATTGAAACGCGGTGTTCCATCCCCTTTTGCAAAATTGACAACTTCATCTGTAAAAGTTGTCAATCCCCCAATTCCTGATCCCCAGATTACTCCGATACGATTTGTATCTAAATTTTCAAAAATTAAACCAGCATCCTTGATTGCTTCATCAGATGATGCAATAGCATACTGTACAAAAGGATCTACTTTGCGAGCTTCCTTTCGATCCATAAATTCATGTGGATCGAACCCCTTCACTTCACAAGCGAATTGGGTTTTAAATTTTGACGCATCAAAATGCGTAATGGGAGCAGCACCGCTTACACCATCTAGTAAACTATTCCAATATTCTGAAACGGTATTACCAATTGGTGTAAGTGCGCCTAATCCTGTTACTACTACTCTTTTAAGCTCCATTTATACGATTTGGCCCAATTAAATTAGTTAGTTAACGTTTTTTTCTAAATAAGTGATTGCTTGTCCCACTGTACCAATAGTTTCAGCTTGGTCATCAGGTATTGCAACGTTGAATTCTTTCTCAAATTCCATGATTAACTCTACAGTATCAAGTGAATCTGCACCTAAATCATTAGTGAAAGAAGCTTCTGGTGTTACCTCGTTTTCGTCTACACCTAATTTTTCAACGATAATTGCCTTTACTCTTGAAGCGATATCTGACATGATTTTATAGTTTAATTGTTTAATAAATCTGTGCAAAGAAAAATAAATTTCATCAAATATAAAAATCCAATTGATTTTTAGATTGTCAAATTATTTTCCAGGTAGGTACAGTCATACCCGTAACTCGCTATAAACTAACCTTCTTCAAGTATAACAATAATTCCTAATATGTACAAACAAGAAGTCAATTAATTCAAATTTTACATTAAATTCACAGCATTTGCATCATTTTTTTGTATTTTCGTCAAGAACACAAGCATAAATTTTCACTTTGAATAACAAAACGATACTAAAATGGGACCTAGAATTTGATGCCGAACTTGACTTCGTACTCATCGCCATATCATGTCCTTTAAAAGATTACCGTCTCTGTCATTTTATCAACAAGGTGACCTTACTCGATTTTGTAAGAGGTAAAGAAGATAAGTTTGATCATAATCAAAAATTAAAACAAAAATCTGCTGAAGAATTAGAATATCACATCATTGTCGATCATCATAAAAAATCGATACAGCACTTCACTACTTTTTGGTACATAAACACCAAATTTCAAACTGAGTATTATTTAATCAACAATAAAAGTATAGAGGGAAGCCTGCTTATACCCGAACATGCCAATTTTGATTATTTTATTCTCATCAAAAATTTTATTGATGAAGACGATTTAGATCGGATCATAAAAAACATAAACAAAATACCCGAAGTTGTGTTTGTAAAAGAAATATCACCAAAAATATTGAAATCCAAAGAAAATCTGATATTTTAGCAAACTATTTAATAGTGTACAAGATACACGCCTTAAATCTAAATTATCCTCGTTAGTAAAAACGAGTTTTATAATTTCAAAAAAATGAAATTATATAAAAATAAAAATACATAGTAATAAAAAAATTAGAATGGAAAAAGTTCAAAAAAGGACTAAAATTGTTGCAACATTAGGTCCTGCATCTGCTGACAAACAAGTGTTAACAAATATGATTGCCAAAGGTGTAGACGTTTGTCGTCTTAACTTTTCTCACGGGAGTCAAGAGGATCACCTAAAAGTTATTGAAACCATTAAAGAGATTAATGAAGAAACAAATTTCAATGTCGCTATTTTAGCCGATTTACAAGGTCCTAAGATCCGTATCGGAAAAATGAAAGAAGGTGGTGCTATCCTTGTAAATGGATCACAGGTTGAAATTACTACACATGAATTAATCGGTGATGAAGAGAAAATTTACATCACATACGATAATTTCCCAAATGATGTTGAAGCAAATGAAATCATCCTATTAGATGATGGAAAATTGCAATTACGTGTTATAAACACAAATCATAAAGATACTGTTACTTGTGAAGTTGTACATGGTGGTGTACTTACTTCCCGTAAAGGTGTTAATTTACCAAACACAAAAGTTTCAATCCCTTCTTTAACAGAAGAAGATTTAGATAATTTAAATTTCGCCCTTGATCATGGTGCAGATTGGATCGCTATGTCATTTGTGCGTTCAGCAGAAGACATCTACCAATGTAAAAAAATCATTGCTGAAAAAGGAAGTCATGCACAAGTAATTGCAAAAATTGAAAAGCCTGAGGCTATCGAAAATATTGATGCTATCATTGAAGCTACTGATGCAATCATGGTAGCACGTGGTGACTTAGGTGTTGAAATGCCAATGGAAGAAGTACCAGGACTACAAAAAATTATTGTTCAGAAATGTCGTGATTTATCAAAACCTGTTATCATTGCAACTCAGATGTTAGAAAGTATGATCACAACTCCTCGTGCTACACGTGCGGAAGTTAATGATGTGGCTAATTCGGTTATTGATGGTGCTGATGCAGTGATGCTAAGTGGCGAAACATCTGTAGGTGAATTTCCAGAGATCGTTATCGAAACAATGAGCAAAATCATTATCCACGTGGAACAAACATCTTATCCATATTATAATGAGAAAGTTAGTGAGATTAGTGATGGAACTAAAATTCCTGATGCAATTTGTGCATCTTCAGTATATTTAGCTAAGAAAACAGATGCAGCGGCAATTGCTGTCTTAACATCGTCGGGTGCTACTGCATTTGAAATCGCAAGTTACAGACCTAATGCAGACATTATGGTATTTACAGGAACTAAAAAATTGTTACGTCAATTGAGTTTATTATGGGGTGTTAAAACCTTCATATACGACAAATTTGATAGTACTGACGGTTCTATTCACGATGTCAACAAATTTATTGTGAAAAACAACTATATCGCTCCAGGTTCGATTGTGATCAACACAGCATCGACACCTTTAATCGAAAAAGGAAAAACGAATACCATTCGTGTTTCTCAATTGTAATCAAAACAATATAAAAGATAAAAAAGCTCTCCAATATGGAGCGCTTTTTTTTTGCAATATACCTCAATTCTCTCCAATTCAAAATCTTATTCTTCTCAATTCAAAATACAATTAACACTGACGATCCCAAATAGTCATCAAATTTATTCATGAAGTGAAAGTAACGTGATTTGAACCTCACTCGTATTCATGTACATCTTGGAAAATGTTATTCACACCTATGATATCCAATTTAATAGGCTAATAAGTAGTTACATAAAGCAGAGATTTTTCATTTTTATTTCAAATAATAAAATGATTTTATTGATAGCAATTTACAATTATCTCCTATTTATGACAATTATATTGATTGAAATAATTGTAAATAAAAATTATTATCATTAATCAACAAAAGCAGAACAAAACTTTCATAATCAATAATTTACAAAAAAAACAATTTAATGAGCTTGTTTACTGAAAGATATGCTATTAAGATCT
Organism: Sphingobacterium sp. UBA6320; assembly: GCF_002440335.1. Taxonomy (NCBI): domain Bacteria; kingdom Pseudomonadati; phylum Bacteroidota; class Sphingobacteriia; order Sphingobacteriales; family Sphingobacteriaceae; genus Sphingobacterium; species Sphingobacterium sp. UBA6320. The sequence goes on from NZ_DJTA01000028.1 coordinate 131,404, forward strand.
TTCTCTCATAAAAATAACTAGCATCCATGAAAGCATCAAACACTTCCGAAAATTGGCGCTATATAATTCATAAAAAAAGCATAAATTTCACTATAATTAGATTTTGATATTGTTATTAGCTAATTGTAAGTACTGACTATCAATCAGTAACTACCTAAAAGTTCTCAATAATTAGAAAAAGCATTTTAGTAATTACACTTCCCAAAAAAAGCTCACTATGATTAATCATAACATTGACTTCAACAAAGCTAGCTTCAAAGAATTTGAAAATATACCACATTACGATATTGTACAATCTGCAAACGCTTTCCAAGAATTTATAGATTACATGAGCGATCATGATCAAATGAATTTTAGATTTATTACAGCAGGATGTGGTCCAATTGTTCAAGTCAAAACACCATTTATGAAGGTAGCAAAAGAGTGTATCAGCTTAGTGTCCAATGACTACCTCAATTTTACACAACATCCTAAAGTGAAACAGGCTGCGATTGACGGGATTATGAAGTATGGTACAGGAGCCGGAGCATCTCCGCTTATTGGAGGGCACCACGAGTACCATGTGCAACTCGAAGATCAATTATCTAGTTTTTTTAATAGACAACGGGGATCATCAATTGTATATACAACAGGATATTCTGCAAATGCAGCAACTCTACAATGTTTATTAAAGGCGGAGGATTGTGCAATTGTTGACATGGAAGTACATGCAAGTGTTTATGAAGGCTTATTACGTACTAATACTAAACGCTTTCCACATAACAGTATGATTCATTTGGAACGAGCATTGGTCGATGCAGAAAATAAATATAGAACCAAATTAGTGATAATAGATGGCGTATACTCTCAAAATGGGGATTTAGCAAAAATCGACGAAATATATCATTTGTGCGAAAAATATGGTGCTTATTTAATGGTAGATGATGCACATGGGATCGGTGTAATAGGAGAAAACGGAAGGGGCTGTATGGAAATGTACAATTTATTAGATAAAGTCCATATTATCTCCGGTACCTTAAGCAAAGCGTTTGGGCACATTGGAGGATTTATTATTTCATCTCCCGAGATCATCAATTATTTACGTCACCAATCCCGCCAACAAGTATTTTCGTCCACCTCCACTCCCGCATCCAATGGGCTTATACAGGCTATAAAACTAATCGATGAAGAACCAGAATGGCGTACAAAATTAGCTGAAAATATTTCATATTTTAAAAAAGGTCTATTATCTTTAAATCTAAACATTGGAACGTCACAGTCTGCAATAATTCCTATAAAAATCGGTGATCCACACAAAACATCTCAAGTTGCAAGAATGCTTTTAGCTGCTGGTGTATATGCAAATTGTATTGTCTATCCTGGTGTTTCAAAAAAAGATGCCCGAATAAGAACAAGCTTAATGGCAACCCATACTAGAGAAAATTTGGACCACGTATTAAATGTACTTGAACAAATTGCGAAAAAAATTAATCTTACAAAGACCACATAAAATCAATCATTAAAGAAAATGATATATTTAAATTAACTTTGAACCTAATGTTTAACCACATACACAACTACCATGGCTAGAAAAACGTATCAGGGGGAGAAAAACGACAAAAGTAGAACAATGAATAAGCTCATTCATTCTGTCGGCATTGTTTTAGAAAAAAAAGGATATACAGGCTTAACAATTGCTAATATCGCCAGTACAGCAGGTGTCGATAGGAAGTTAATCTCTGTATATTTTGGAAGCGTTGAAAACCTAATTGAAACGTACATCAAAGGAAAAGATTATTGGGTAGAAGCGACAGCTGCCGCAGAACAAACATTAGCAAATTCTAAAGATGACAGTACGCGTTATTTTCTAGAAAAACTGTTATTGGAACAAATTCACTATTTTGCATTAAATGACGAAATGCAAAAAGTTGTTCTGTGGCAGATTAGTGAAAAGTCAGATATTATGTCCCATGTGACACAATCGAGAGAAAAAATGAGTTCGCTCTTCTTTCCATATTCTGACAAGGAATTAGCAGGTAAAAATGTAGACCTCCGAGCAGTTTCAAGTTTACTTGTAGCAGGTATTTACTATTTAGTATTACATACAAAAATGACTGATAGTACTTTTTGCGAGATCGATCTTACAACCGAAGAAGGTATGAATCGTATTAAGGAGGCTGTTAAGTTTATTTTAAAACAGACTTATGAGGCGGAATAATAATGAGCATTAATTTACGACAATAAAGAATCTAGTAGTGAGTAAGCACCTTTGTTCAACATTATCAATATATATAACCAAAATATCCTATTACTATTAAAATATAGGTAATTCCCATTATCCCTTAAGAACTAAAACAAAACATCACCATTCATATTATTTTGGTGGTGAATGAGTGAGTATGATTTATCATATAGAATAATATCAAATATATGTTCCAAAAGAAAAAATCAGTTACTACTTTTCTTTGGCATCCATTCTATTTTTTAACGGAGAATCCATTCGATGGATCAGACTATCTTGTAAAAATTTGACACTATCTGTTAATCCTTTATTTTTCAACTGAGGAATACTGTTTCGTATTGAAAACTCTGAATGTTCAATAGAATTTGGTATCTTAATTGCAGAATTTTCATCAAGCTTTTTATATTTCAAATGGTAATGAACATTTGAATCTTGCGGAATCTTTAAAAAAGGTGCTTTCGAATGGAATTTACTGTTATTTGAATTAATCTTCCCTTTCAAGGTATCCTTAGACATAATTTGTGCTCGTGTTAAAAAAAAGCAAATAGAAAAACAAAACAAGGTTAATATCTTCTTCATATTTTTCAACTATAAAAAATGTTAATCTAAATTAACCAATAGCATTTTAAAATGAAACAATAAGCTTGTTAAACATTGTTAAATGCCGTTAAATCAAAGAAAGCATTCCTATATTTGTAACAAATGAAGAAAAGTAGCATCGTTTTGATTATTAGCTTGATGACCCTCGCCTTATTGGGCGTTGCGGCTATGCAATTCTATTTTATTAGAGAATCATACCGCCAAAAATCACAGCTTTTTGATGAATCTGTTAATGCGTCTCTAACAGCTGTTGCCGGCAAAATAGAGCGTAGAGAAGTTATTGACTTTGCGAAAGTACAGCAACAAACGAATATTAAAAAATACCAGTTTGAGCAAGAGAAGCAGCGACATCTAGCCGAGCAGCTGAAACTTCAAAGAGAGTTAGAAAATCTCAGATCTGAGCAATATGCTATTAAAGAAAAATTTAAAGAAGCAGAAGATCAATTGAAAGAAACTTTCCCAAGTGTTATTTCAATTGAGAATTCATTTTATGAAACCTACATCAATAGAAAGAATAAAGAGAATGTATTGAGTATTGATGTTATTAAATATAATAGTCCAGACCATGTCGTAAAAGAATATGTTGAAATTGGCGCTACCAAATTTTTACCTCGAGTAAACGCAAAAGATGATAGTGCCCGATTTGTTATTCCAACGATAGACCCTGTCCTAAAGCAAGCTATTGAATACAAAATAGCGACTTTACCCCCAAGATCTAATAAACAAATCTCAAAAAAAATAATTGAACTTGAAGATCAACTCGAAAACATGAGTGGTCAAAATTTAATTGGTAATGGGAAAAATGTATTTGATACCATTGCTGCCATTGGTGGTAAAAAAAGCGGTATTATAGAAGATGTAGCTATCGGTATGGAGTTATCAAAGCGTCCCTTTCGAGAGCGTCTAAATATCAATCTCATTCAAAATTTATTAAAAGAGGAATTATCTGAACGCGATATCCACTACCCTTTCAACATTGAGGTTCGAGATAGCAGTAATATTGTTTTCCGAATACAAACCATCGATAATATTATCAAACCCAATAAAATAACGCGCTATTCAACGGCCCTATTTAAAGGTGATATTGGCTCGCCTCCTGGAAGACTAAGCGTTTATTTCCCGAGAAAGAGTACAATTATTGTCGATAATATGAGTTATTTGCTACTCCCAACTCTAGCTTTACTTTTTCTTTTAATCGGCTGTTTTGCATATACCTTACTCATCATATTCAAACAAAAAAAGGTTTCAGAAATGAAAACTGATTTCATAAACAATATGACGCACGAATTTAAAACTCCTGTCGCTACGATCATGATAGCCAGTGAGTCTCTACGTGATCCCGAAATCATATCAGATGAGCGTCGAGTAAAGCGACTTGCCAATATCATATATGATGAGAATGTTAGATTAGGCAATCATATTGAACGAGTCTTAGATATAGCCCGTCTCGAAAAAGAGACTTTAAAACTAGAAAAAACGCCTATCCATATTAATGATCTATTATCAGCAGTGCTGGATAGTATGCAGCTGCAATTACAAAAAGTAGGTGGTAAATTTGAACATCATTTTGACGCAAAAAACGATGTTGTAGTAGGTGATGAACTTCATTTATCAAATGTATTTTTCAATTTGGTGGACAATGCCATTAAATACAGTAAAGATAATCCACACATAACTGTTAAAACTAAAAATACAAAAGACAGCATTCACATAACAATTATTGATAATGGGATCGGAATGGCAAAGGATCATCTCTTAAAAATATTTGATCAATTTTACCGCATTCCAACAGGAAATGTCCACAATGTGAAAGGCTTTGGGTTAGGACTTTCATATGTGTACGATATTATCAAAAGAATGAATGGCAAAATTCAAGTAAAAAGTGACAAAGACAAGGGAACACAATTTGACATCGTATTACCTATAAAAAATTAAATTTAAATCGATATTAATTTCGTATATTATCATCAATATTCGAACAAAACCATAAGAATATGCAGAAGATATTATTAGCAGAAGACGATCCAAACTTAGGAGACTTATTAAAAGATTATTTAGAGCTTAAGGGAAAATTTGATGTTACCTTATGCACTGATGGTGAAGAGGCCGTCAATCAATTTCGCAAAAGCACATATGATCTATGTATCTTAGACGTCATGATGCCCAAAAAAGATGGCTTTACAGTCGGTAAAGAAATCAGGAAAATAAATACGACAACCCCGATCATATTTGCTACCGCAAAAGGCATGATGGAAGATAAGACAGAAGCTTTTGAACTTGGCGGCGATGATTACATCACAAAACCATTTCGAGTAGAAGAATTACTCCTTCGCATAAATGCGTTGCTCAAACGTGTTATAAGAGAAAAAGATGATCAGGTTGTGAGCGATAAATTTGAAATTGGAGAATACTTCTTTGATTATACCAGTCAGCAAATAGCCCACAAAGGTGTGCAGCAGAAGCTATCGACAAAAGAAGCCGAATTATTAAGGTTACTTTGTTTAAAAAAGAATGATGTACTGACAAGAGAAGAAGCACTTTTAAAAATCTGGCATGATGACAATTATTTCACAGGGAGAAGTATGGACGTTTTCTTAAGTAAACTGAGAAAATATCTACGAGATGATCCAAAAGTTGAGATTGTTAACGTACATGGAAAAGGCTATAAATTATTGGTCAGCTAATATACATTTACTCCGAATAATAAAGAGATGTTAAAACATCTCTTTTTGTTTATCTTGCTACAATGAAAATATCAATAACAATTTTTTTTATCCTTTCTATCTTTTGCTACTCTCCATCTCTTTATGCGCAAAGAGATACTTTACAAAAAAATAATGAAGATTTTGACACCAGTATGAGTCAAATAAATTATAAACAATTAATAGTACCCGCTGCTTTAATGACTTATGGCATAATCTCCTTAAACAGCCCATACCTCAAAAATAAAGATCAACAGATAAATAATTCCATAAACAATGATCCATCAAAAACATTCAAATTTGATAATGTCAGTGCTTTTATTCCTTCAGCAGCTGTTTACGGTCTCAATTTCCTAGGTGTCCCAAGTAAACATAACTTCAAAGAACGTCTAGCCATTAGTGCGATCGCTCATGCCATCACCTTATCTACGGTATACACGATCAAACAGACCACTCCTACTTTGAGACCAGATCGTGCTGATCATGAATCATTCCCATCCGGACATACTGCTGTCGCATTTACGGGAGCCGAGATGTTATGGCAAGAGTATAAAGATCAATCCATTTGGTACGGTATCGCAGGATACACAATAGCTGCGGGTACAGGGTACCTCAGAATGTACAATCAGAAACATTGGTTTTCGGATGTCGCTATGGGAGCAGGTATTGGTATCATGGGAACAAAAATAGCATACTGGCTATTACCCCTATTTGATAAACATTTGCAATCAAGAAAGACAAGTTACTTAACCATGGCAACTCCATTTTACAATGGGAAACAACTTGGTGTATCTGCTAATTTTCAATTTTAAGCCTTGATTTATTGTCATTTTGATATAAAAGTTACAAAATATTTGTTTTTATAAAACTAATTCCGATATTTACAGCGCTTATAGAGAAAGGCAGAGGGAATAGACCCAATGAAGCCTTAGCAACCTGTCGATTGACAAGGTGCTACATTCTACCCCATCAAAAAGTGGGAATGATAAGCTAGACACAAATATATCTTGTGCCCTCCTCTCTAAAAGCAATCAAAAAATTTAGTAAATAGATTCAAGAATTTTTGATCGTTTTTTATTTCAAATAAAAAAAATCCATCTAATTTCTTGCTTCGTTAAGGTTGAACAAATAAAATAATTTTATATTTATGTTACTAACGAACAACTTAGGTTACCCACGTGTAGGTGCCTTCCGCGAGTTGAAAAAGGCCAATGAAGCATATTGGGCTAAAAAAATCAGCGCGCAAGAATTATTGCAGGCTGGACTGAAAATCCGTGAAGGCAACTGGAAAACTCAAAAAGATGCTGGCATCGATTTGATCCCTTCAAATGATTTTTCATTTTATGACCAAGTATTAGACTTGACTCTAACTGTAGGTGCTATTCCAGCACAATACCAATCACTCTTAAACAACGAAGATAAAGGATACAATTTGGACCTTTACTTTGCAATGGCGCGTGGTTTTCAACAAGATGGCGTTGATGTAACGGCAATGGAAATGACAAAATGGTTTGATACTAACTACCATTACATTGTTCCAGAATTCGTAAAAAATCAAGAATTCAAATTGACTTCAGAGAAATTCTTAAACGAATACAATGAAGCAAAATCTTTAGGTATCGAAACTAAGCCTGTATTAATCGGCCCAATCTCATACTTATTATTAGGTAAAGAAAAAGAATCTGGTTTCAATCGTATCGATCTAATCGATAAGTTGGTTCCCGTATATGAAGAAATCTTAGGCAAATTGGCTGCTGCTGGTGCAAAATATGTACAAATTGACGAGCCATTTTTAGCTTTAGATATCGATGATGCAACACGTGCTTTATACACTAGTGTATTTACTAAATTAGCTGCTGCTGCTCAAGACATCAAAATTATTGTAACGACTTATTTCGAGGCATTACGTGACAACGAAGAAACCGCTCTAAACTTACCAGTTTATGCTGTTCATGTTGATCTAGTAAGAGGTGAAAATCAACTCGACACTATATTAGCTAAAGTTCCTGCTACATTAACACTTTCATTAGGTGTTGTTGAAGGACGTAACATTTGGAAAAATGATTACGAAAAATCTTTAGCACAAATCAAAAAAGCGGTTGATGCTCTAGGCAAAGACCGTGTATTAGTAGGACCTTCAAGTTCCTTATTACATGTACCTTTTGATTTAGACAATGAGGATAACGAAGAATCATTGCCTAAAGAAGTTAAAAATTGGTTAGCATTTGCTAAGCAAAAATTAGCAGAGGTAAAAGATCTAGCGATCTTAGCTGAAGGTGAAGTAGATGCAAAAACTGCGGAGCGTTTCGAAGCTAATAAAGCTGCTGCAGAAGACCGTCGTACATCTTCTTTAATTCACAAACCGGAAGTCAAAGAGCGTACTGCAAACATCACTGACGACGACGCAAAACGCACATCTTCATTCGCTGCTCGTAAAGAAGCACAGCAAGCTAAATTTAACCTTCCAGCATTCCCAACTACGACAATTGGTTCATTTCCACAAACAAAAGATGTCCGTAAATGGAGAGCTGATTTGAAAAAAGGTGCAATTACTCAAGAACAATATGACAAAGAAATCGCAGAGGAGACAGAAAGAACAATCCGTCTTCAAGAGCAATTAGATATCGATGTATTAGTTCATGGTGAATTCGAACGTAATGACATGGTTGAGTATTTCGGAGAGCAATTAGCGGGTTATGCCTTCACTAAGAATGGTTGGGTACAATCATATGGCTCACGTTGTGTAAAGCCTCCTGTTATTTATGGTGATGTTTACCGTCCTGCTGATATGACTGTTCGTTGGTCTTCATACGCCCAAACTTTGACTAACCGTCCGGTAAAAGGGATGTTAACAGGTCCAGTAACGATCTTACAATGGTCATTCGTACGTAACGATCAACCACGTTCTACCACAACTTATCAGATTGCATTAGCAATTTTGGATGAAGTACAAGCATTAGAAAAAGCAGGTATAAAAATTATTCAAATCGATGAACCAGCAATTCGTGAAGGTCTTCCGTTGCGTAAAGCCGATCATCAACAATATTTAGATTGGGCTGTGCGTTCATTCCGTGTTTCATCTTCTAATGTAGATGACGATACACAGATTCACACACATATGTGCTACTCTGAATTCAATGATATCATCGAAGATATCGCTGCAATGGACGCTGATGTAATTACCATCGAGACTTCTCGCTCACAAATGGAATTATTGGATGCATTTGCGGCTGACTTTAAATATCCAAACGATATTGGACCAGGTGTATATGACATCCACTCTCCTCGTGTACCGAGTACAGAAGAAATGGTTGAGTTATTGCACAAAGCTAAAGCTGTAGTTCCTGCAGAACAACTTTGGGTGAATCCTGATTGTGGTTTAAAAACACGTGCTTGGCCAGAAACTAAAGCTGCTTTAGAAGCGATGGTTGAAGCTGCCAAAATCTTAAGAGCTGAATAAGTTTAGCGTTTTAGAATTATAAATATAAAAGATCCTGAAGTAATTTTACTTCGGGATCTTTTTTTTACAAAAAAATAATACGCTCTATCTATTTCTTTAACACAGAAAGATTAATTTTACTGTAATCAAAAAAAGTGTATATCATGAAAATTTTAAGCTGGTTTTTCTGTTTGCTGTTTTTTTCATCTATCTATATCTATGCACAAGAAGGTTATCCGATCCCTCCTTTCAAATCTAACACCCTTTTTTATATTCAACATAGCGAAGGCCATAACACTTATGTATATGAAGCCAATATGATTGATAAACAGCATCTCAATGCCAACATTCCTATCAATAACTATCGAATTTTGTATGATAAAGGAGGAGAAATTAAACCTTTAACGAGTATTCAACAAAAATTCGCATACGGAATCATTTCAAAAAATTTAGAGAACAATATAGTTGAGTTTGAGATTGTGTCTTATAAAAATCAACCGCTATATCTTAAGGTCGATAAAGCAGGTAAACCCTATGTAGAAACCACATTAAATGGACACAAATTTAATCTACATCGTATTTTTATCAAACAAAAGGAAGGAACGTCTGGTCTAGGGACACGAGTCGATTATCTCTTGTTTTACGGAATAGACCACAAAGGCAATAAAGTCCGAGAGAAATTAGTGCCGTAATTGATTTTTAGAAAGCAATCTCGTCACCTTATCATACTCAATGCTTTATTGCATCAGACTTTCTATTTTAATGAGTTTGTACCTCTTCAATGAAAAGAAGATAATACGTTTTATATGACGATGATGCATGATGATATTTAAAGCGTATACCCTTCTTTAATTCAATGGAAGGATATACGTCTAGTACTTTTTTTATTATAGTCACAATTTGTTGAATTTGTCCATACATTAGAACGTGCAACCTATCATTTCGTTATTTTTTGTTTACGTCCTATTTTCCGTTTTCCTTTAATTCGATCTTCAATATCTTTGATCGTGGCCAACATCTCAGTATCAACATTTTCCAATCTAACCAATTTTAATACTTTTAAGGCTTTTTTAAATTTTTTAAGTTTTTCCAATATGAGTACTCTTTTTAATAGAAATAATGAAGGTGAAACTCCAGGAATTGTTAGAGCAAACTCAATTGTTTTTTCAGCCTCTTCATATGCATTGGTATCAATCAAAGTCTGTATATAAGGTTGATAAATTTCCAAAGCATATAAATTATGTACTAACGCTTCTTGAAAATATTTCTTTGCTTGTTCAAAATCAAACAATTGTTCAGCATGAAGCCTCCCCATCAGGCATAGCGCCATCGTATTTGATTCGTCATAAGATAGGGCATATGACAAAGATTCTATCGTATTTTCCAGGTAATATGGATAATTATCCAATGCCTGTAACACATATTTATTCATAAAATATATTGCATCAATTCTCAAAAGATCCTGACATAAACGATGTTTATATCAGAAACAGTAATTAATAAAAGATCATCTTATATACTTCGACTTCCGAAATATATAAGACATCATGAATTACTCGAACATTGTCGAGACCAAAATAAAGTCAAAAGAGGAGTAACTACGAGAAAAAAGTATTCTGAAGAATATTCCCAAGATCCTTCTTTTGGATTGAAGTCGGGTTATTTAATATAGCAAACATATTCTTATATTTTTAATTGTGAATACCAAATTGATATGCAAAAATTTAAAACAAAATTGAAATTTCAAAATAAATTTTTCAAGAAACTATTTAGGTACGCGTTTTACGATCAACAATAAATTATTTTCCAGTAACAAATAGCCATATTCGTAAATAAAATAATAAGTCTGTCCTTTTACATTGGTGAAATTATGAGTATGATATTTTAAATCAAAGCCCTGCAACAACATCTTTTCCTTGCTTATTTTGAGCATCCCCTCCTCTCCCAGGACTTCTTGTAGAATACGTCTATTCTTACGTAATGTATGATTGATCTTTCTAATCAAGTTAGTGTGATCACTATTTTGCCTATAATTATAGCTATTGCGACAGGCATCATCACAAAATCTTTTATCAGACCTACCTATTAGTGTCTTTTTACATTCTAGACAACTTTTTAAATTAATTTCTTCTTCCATAAATCTCAAAATAAACGACAACAAACGTTTACAAACGACTATAGTCGACTACAAACGTTTAATCACCGACTAAAACTCGCTTTACGTTTCATCTTTGCTTCTGTTCCTCAAGAATAATTCGAAGGAAAGCAAGTATTTAAGTTAAACATTTTTACAAACATTTAAAAGTAAAGTTATGAGTACATTAAGAAACAAAGTCCAACTGATCGGTCATATAGGTGCTGATCCAATTATTAAGACAAGTACGAACGGAACAAAAGTTTCATCGATTCGATTAGCCACAAAAGATCTATTTAAAAACAAAAATGGAGATTGGGTAGACGAAACCCAATGGCATACATTAGTAGTATGGGGTAACATCAATAACATGATTGAAAAGCAGTGTCAGAAAGGAACTCAAATCCTAGCTGAAGGCAAAATTGTCTATCGCGAATATGAAGATAATAATGGTGATAAAAGACAGGTCACTGAAATTAAAGTGGGCAATATTGTGGTGATGAATAAATCCAGATCAGCTCAAGCTAGCAACACAATCATGGTAGAAGAAATCCTCGAAGAAGATTTACCATTTTAAAGAAATAAATAGTAGAAACAAACTTTTTAGTCTTAATAATTGTTCTTTATTAAAATTCAATATATTATGAAAAGAATATTTCCATTCACGTTGATCGTGTTAACTTGCCTTTCTTTATCCAGCTGTTCGGTCATTGAAGGCATTTTTAAAGCAGGAGTTTGGTCAGGTATAATCATCGTTGTTGTTGTTGTAGCTTTAGTAATATGGCTACTTGCTAAACTTTTTGGTGGCGGCAGTAAAAACTAACATAGATTACAAAATATGTCTAAAGGTATCTTTAGGCATATTTTGTAATATGATTATTAAACGACTAAACTTTTTCAAACTTTCCATACAATTTCCAGTAATACTTAATATCAGGTAAGGAAAACAAACTACTTTTCCAAGAATTAAGGATCAGAGATATCTGTTCCCCGTTTTGTTCATACTTTCCGATAAAAACTTCCTCTTTAGACAAGAACAGACCTAAATTATGGTGAAGAAGATGAAGAGATTCTATTTCAATACCTTCAAAAATTAATATACTCTGTTCTTTAACCTCCAATTCCAATGGAGCGGCAATCAATTCTGAAAATTCAATGGCTAAAAACTTATGCTTACTTTGAATAGGAAGTTGAAGTTGCTCTGCACCCTCTATCTGATTTAACAAGTCATTATTATTCATCATAACTTCTCGTGTCAGTAAAGGAATACTTGCTAATTTTTTTATGCCATTTGTTACAATCGCGGGTTCAAAATAATCGCTAAAATTTAAAATTTGATTGACGGAAAGATTCTCCTGAATTAAACTTTGGAGCGGAATGCCAAAATAATTAGCAATTACCATTACAGTTTCGATCTTAGGCTCAGCCCTTAATTCTTCATAAGACGAAATATTACCCCTACTTAGATTAAATAAATCAGCAAATGCTTGTTGACTCAATCCTCTTACCTTTCTTAATTTCTTTATATTATTACCAATATTTGTCATTATCAAAAAAATTAAAATTTTTTGCAAAATATTTTTGCAAAAATATTATCTTTATGCAAAGAATATATGCAATATATAAAAAACTAAATTATGTACTTCTCAAAAATTGAAAATTTTATTAGCAATATCGGATATGATATCTTTTATAAAGATGAAAAAGAAGGTGTTTTCATTATTCAAAATGAATTAGACGGCATTCACAATTTAATTGTAGGCATCGCTAATCCAATTTTAATTTTTGAACAATACTTATTTACTATTTCCAATGAAAGTATGGAATTGTTCAAATCACTACTGATTAAGAATAGGGATATGATCCATGGGGGTTTTGCTCTAACAGAAGATGGTAAAAAAGTAATTTTTAGATATACGCTGCAAATCAGCAATATTGATCAAAATGAATTTGATGCTGCAATCAATTCCTTAAGCTTATTAATAAGTGAGTACTACAATCAATTAATTAACTTCTCAAAATTATAGTAATGATGAATATTTTTAAAAGAATTTTTAGGATTGGTCAAGCGGAAATACACGCTGTGGTTGAAAAAATGGAAGACCCAATCAAAATGACGGAACAAGGTATCCGCGAAATGAAAGATGATTTAGAACAAGCTTTGGAGGCATATGCCAAAGTTAAAGCTTTAGCAATTCGTACTAAAAGCAATTTTGAGAAAAAACAAGAAGAATCAACTGTCTTCGAAGGAAAGGCTATTCTCTTATTGAAAAAAGCACAAAATGGAGAACTTTCAATTGATAAAGCTGAAAACTTAGCAAAAGAAGCTCTAGTATTAAAAAACCAATTCATAGCAGAAGCTACAGAATTAGAAAAACAAAGTATAATCCATCTTCAATCAGCAGATGAATTGCATAAAAATGTAGATATTCTCAAGTTTAACATTTCGAAATGGGAAAGCGAATTGGCGACCTTAAAAGCTCGTGTGAAAGTATCTAATGCCGCTAAAATGGTCAATAAACAATTGGCAAATATTGATTCCAATAGCACCATATCTATGCTAGAACGAATGAAAGTCAAAGTAGAGGAAGATGAAGCTTTAGCAAAAGCATATGGTGAAATTGCACATGCCAACAAATCGATTATTGATGAAATCAACGAAACAATTTCAAATAAGGACTCCGTCAATGACGAATTACAAGCTCTAAAATTAAAACTAAAAAACGATGAGAAGATTTGAATATAAAACTATCAAGATTGAACCCAAAGGTTTTTGGGGGACAAAACTTGACGAAGCTAAAATCGATGAAATACTGAACGAGCTAGGTAGCCAGGGCTGGGAACTGGTATCCATGCAAGATTTGGAATTGGGAGGAAATTCTTGGTCATTTCACTACACATTCAAAAGAGAACTTTAACAAAACTAACCAATTATGAGCGAATTATTTAACCTACTTTTCAATCCAGTATCCAACGGCATTATGACTGTACTGACAGGAATTTCGCTATTATATTGGTTAATTATGTCTTTTGCAGGTGATGGATTACACCTCTTTGATGGTGACGTTGATCTTGATGGCCATATAGACGCAACTGCTGATGTCACAGATGTGGACAGTTCTCAAGATTTACATCATCATTCAGATACACAGACGCATACAGAACCATCTTTTTTCGCAAAAGCAATGGATTTCATTAATGTTGGCAAAGTTCCTATTATGATCATCGTTACACTTTTCAAATTTATTGGATGGATCATTACGATCATTTCTTCCATATTTTTAAATACTGCCACATGGGGTCTGAAATCAATTTTCATTCTAATACCCATATTCTTCATCACATTTATATGCATGCATTTTTTTACCAAACCATTAGTAAAACTATTTAATAACATTGGCTATCATGGGGAAGAACCAATTGATTTTCTTGGAAGAATGGGAAAAATGAAAGCAACAATAGAAGGTAAAAAACTGGGGTCAGCAGAATTTTTGATCGAAAGAGATCCTATTCGTCTTTATGTAGAAAGCTTAAATGGGGAAAAAATCGAATACGGAGATGACGTCATTATTGTTGATGAATCAAAAGACAAAAAAATATATTACGTAACAAAAGAAATAACCATTCACAATATTTAATTATTAACCATGCAGTTACAAACTCTTTTATTTATAGATGGGATAACAGGTCTCATCCTCTTGATTGTAGGAATTATAGTATTATTAATTTTTGCATTTTTCATTGTATTAAGTGCTTTTTACAAAAAGATTCCACAAGGAAAAGCAATAGTAAGAACAGGTATCGGGGGTACCAATGTGGCTTTCAATAAAGGGATGTATGTTATCCCTGTTTTTCACAAAATGGAGATTATGGACATTTCTGTAAAGAAAATCGAAATATCCAGAATGCAACATGATGGTTTAATCTGTAAGGATAATATTCGTGCTGATATCAAAGTAGCATTTTTCGTTCGTGTCAACAAGTCTGTTGATGATGTAATCAGTGTTGCTCAAAATTTGGGATGTGAACGTGCAAGTGATCCCGATACCTTAAAGAGTATTTTTGAATCTAAATTTTCAGAAGCACTAAAGACTGTTGGAAAAAAATTCGACTTCATTGAACTATACGAAGCTCGTCGCGAATTTAGAAATGAAATATTAAACATTATAGGAACAGATTTAAACGGATACATTCTAGACGATTGTGCAATAGATTATCTAGAACAAACAGAACTAAAATTTTTAAGTCCTGATAATATTTTAGATTCACAAGGTATTCGTAAAATCACTGAACTTACTGCCGCACAAAATATTCACGCCAATCTTATACGCCGTGACGAAGAGAAAGTAATTAAAAAACAAAATGTTGAAACTCGTGAGGCAATACTTGAGCTAGATCGCCAATTGGCAGAAAAAGAAGAGAAACAACGTCGTGAAATCGATAACATTAAAGCTCGTGAAGATGCTGAAATAACAAAAGTTAGAGAAGAGGAACGTCTAAAATCAGAAACTGTTCGGATCTCTACTGAAGAGCAATTAGCTATTCAAGAAGAAAATAAGCTTCGCCAGATTATCATTGCAGAGAAAAATAAACTACGTACTGATGCTGTTGAAACTGAACGCGTGGAAAAAGATCGTGCATTAGAAGAAACAGAGAGAATTCGAATTGTCACATTAGCACAAATTGATAAAGAGCGTTCAATTGAAATCGAGAAGAAAAATATTCAAAATGTAATTAAAGAACGTGTTCAACTTGAAAAAGGTGTTGTAGAAGAACAACAAGGAGTCAAAGATATCGAGGTGTTCCGTGAAGTTGAACGTAAAAAACAAGCTGGTGTTATTGCAGCTTCACAAGAGGCCGAAGAACGTTTAATTTCAACTGTTAAAGCGGCTGAGGCAGATAAGATAGCATCTGAACAAAAGGCGGAGCAAGATGTTATATTTGCTGAATCAAGGAGAAAAGTTGCAGAGAAAAAAGCACAAGAATTACTAATAGATGCTGATGCGAAAAAAGAAGCATCCGTAAAAGAAGCAGAAGGCCGGAAGATTATTGCAGAAGCACAAGCAAAAGAAGATGCTGCTTTAGGATTATCGGAGGCTGAAGTAATGATAGCAAAAGCAGAAGCTACCCAAATCCAAGGTACAGCTGAGGCATCTATTATTGAGAAAAAAGCAGAAGCGAACCGTAAGCAAGGCTTAATGGAAGCAGAGGTAACGCGTGAAAAAGCGATTGCTGAAGCTACAGGAATTCAAGAAAAAGCGGAGGCCATGAAAAAATTAGATGGTGTTGGAAAAGATCATGAAGAATTTAAGTTACAATTACAAAAAGAAAAAGATATTGAATTGGCCCACATAGGCATTCAAAAAGATATTGCGGCATCACAAGCATCTGTATTAGCAGAAGCTTTAAAAACTGCAAAAATTGATATTGTGGGCGGTGAGACTATGTTTTTTGAAAATATTGTCCGTCAAGTATCTACTTCCAAAGGTTTTGACCATTTAATCAACAATTCAAAACATGCCACAGACATCAAAAACTCGTTGTTGGGTCCAGATGGAAAAGGTGATCTTGCTGAAAAAGTGCGTGGCTTAGCGGATAAATATGGGATATCCTCCAATGATATCAAAAATCTAACCATCTCTGCTGCTTTGGTACAATTGCAACAAGCAGCCAAAAATGCTGACGATAGTGAAGATAGCAATTTCATCAACTCGCTATTCGGCTTAGCCAAAAACTTAGGGATATCCAATAAAAAGTTGATCTAATTTTTTCTCAAATCTGTCAACTTGAAAACGGATCGTATTCAAGTTGACAATTCAATTGGTATCATGAAATTTGTCTATCATACAGTATTTTTCAAAGATAAATTGGATTTTTAGTGTTATAAATGTACAGTTGACTTCTATATACAACATTCGTATAGTCAATATAGTAACTTGATATCAAAATAAGTAGAAAACAGAACTCAAAAAAGATTAAAATAGTCCACGATTATTTTCGAATTATGCAAGAAACACAAGCGAACAACGATACTTTAGACTCTGGATCTTACGAAATTATTAGAAAACGTCTTCTAAATCAGAAAGAAACACTTTCTAATAAATTACAATTATTAAATACTTCCAGAAAAGAGGTATTTAATTCGACCAACTTTATATTAAAAGCCAATCAACGCATATCAACAGATAATAACTGTGTATCAAGAGGTATTTTGGCTATTGGTAATATTTGCATATTCGGATATAATGTACATTTTGGATTACGAACCGAAATACAGCTACAGGATGTATTTAGTATCTATTTATTTGAAGATAACCAATTTATTCCACAAGATCTTGATTTCATAAACGATGTAAATTTTGTAAATGATTACCAAAATCTATACAAATATTATAGAGATTCGATTTTTTCCAAATTCAGAAAAACGGAGAACTACTTGTATATGATCTTTCAGACCACCAAGAATGAACAGGATCTAAAAGCGTTTAAATGGTTGATTAAAGATGGGAAATTAATCTACTTAGATGATAGAAGTATACATGAAGTCAAAAAGGCAAATCAACATGAATTTGATTGGATAAAAACTACACTTGAAGATCGAAGATTGGGTCGTTTTCCTCATATCTCAATCTTAGACAAGGTATTTATTGAAGCGATTCATGGTGATATCACATTTAAAATTGAAAACAATACCGAATCTGGTAAAGGTATTTACTCTGAAAAGGTAAGTAATCTAGATCAACAGCTAGATGATGCAGAATACCACTACGCTGATTTAGGCAATATGATTGCTCTAAGGATAAAACCCTTTCAAGAAGAATTTCGTGCTTACATTTTCAACTTAAGGACAAAAGAAGTAGTTAATCTAAAAACGCTGAATGAATCAGCTATTTTGCTACCTGATAATCAAGGTATCATATTCTCTAATGGATATTATCTTCAGAATGGCACACATAAAACCTTCGAGAATAACCTCGAAAATGTTCAGTTTCTAAAAAAAGTAATCTCTCCTAATGGAGAAGACTATCTCTATGTTTTCACACATGAACAGTCGAATACATATATTTTGATGTCTTATAATATCATTCAGCAATCTGTAGAAACCCCAATCGTTTGCAATGGATTTACGATATTTAAAGATGGAAGCTTAATCTATTTTCGTACTGAAAACGAAGCGACGCGACATCATCAAGTGCAGATATGGGAGACTCCTTACATGGCTGTTCTTAAAGAAAATGAATCTCGCAGAGATGATCCTTTGTACAAAATCGGAAATAAAGATATTGTTCAAGCGATGTCTGAAGTTCAAGAAGTCATTCAACTGATCAACAAAGAAGATTCCTATGAGGGGCTCTATGAAGATATTCTTAAAAAATCAAATTCCATTATAGATTCTTACTTCTGGATTAATGATAAAGCGCTTCAAAATCTTGGCGAACCCTTACAACAGATAAAAGAAGTCGCGAACACCGCGATCGACGAGTTCGTTAAAGTACAGATTCAGCGTAAACACGCCGAAGAAATTTTAGCGGCTACGGAGAAAAAAATAGAAGATCTTGTTTTTAAAGTCAATAGTTCGATCTATGAACAGCTAGATCAACTGGTGCACAATTTATCAGATACACGTAAATTACAAGGCGAGGTGATTGACTTACGAAATGTAAAATACATTGATAATAATAGAGTAAATGAATTAGAAGATCAACTTCAACATATAGCATCTCATCTTTCTGAGAAAACAATACAGTTTTTATTACAGGAGGCTGCACTTACATCATATGAGCAAAAAGTTATCATCCAAAAGCAAGAAGTCGAAAAAGTAACAAAAGCTATTGATGCCAAAGCTATTGAAGATGGATGTAAAGCGATCTCCAGTGATCTCGAATTATTGATTGATATACTTCATAGCTTAAAGATTGAAGACACAACACAGACAACAAGAATCATTGAAAAAATATCCGTTATTTTTGCATCTTTAAATGAGGTTCGAGCTCAATTAACACGGAAATTAAATACACTAAAAAGTTCTGAAGCGATTGCAGAATTTTCGGCTCAACTCACTTTGTTAGAACAATCAATTGTTAACTATCTGGAATTATCCACTTCAGCAGAAAAAGTTGATGAATATTATACTAAGATTGTTGTCAACTTAGAGGAACTTGAAAGTAAGTTTTCTGAATTTGACGAGTTTGCTTTAAAAATTGCTGATAAGCGTGACGAAATTATTAAAGCCTTCAATGGCAAGCGGGAATCTATTATTGAGCAAGTCAATAAACGATCATCTTCTCTGGAACAGATAGCGCTACGCGTCCTTAAAAACATTGAGAATAAGGCAAAATCACTATCCACTAGAGAAGATATTCTAAGTTTTTACTCGACAGATCTCATGGTTGACAAAATTCGTCAAATTATTGCAGAGCTGAAGACAATACAAGATGTATCTAAAGCTGAAAGTCTTGAGAATTTACTAAAAAAATCACAAGAAGATGCACTGCGAGTTTTAAGAGATAAGTCCGAACTATTTGTTGAAGGTGAAAATATAATTAAACTAGGCAAAAACAAATTTACAGTCAATAATCAGCGTTTAGGTTTAACTTTAATCCGTCGACAAGATGAGCTATATTATCATTTGACAGGAACCAGTTTTTATCAAAAAGTGACCGCCCAAGAGATCAATACTTTTCGGGATATATGGGAACAAGAAATTATTTCAGAAAATAAACTGGTATATCGTGCCGAGTATTTAGCATATAATACCTTCATAGCATCACAATCAGAAGAGAATTTTAATGCTGAAAAATTTATCAATCAAACCGTAGAACAAAATTATGCAGAATCATATATCAAAGGTGTTCATAATTTTGATGCACTTCAGATTTATGAGCAGCTTCATATTCTAGGGAAAAAATTAGATTTATTACAGTTTGATCCTGATACTAGAACATATGCCCATTTTTTTTGGTATCAATTGGATGCATCCGTTCGTTCTAAATTATTAGCTCTTATCCAATCATCTAATCAAATACTTAAGAATTTTCCAAATTCAAATCGTTATCAAAGTATAATAAAGGAAATTCTAGATGAAGTCAGTCACTGGGAGACAAATTTGGATTTATCACAGATAAACGAAGCCAACATGGCCCATTATCTTTTTAAAACATTTAGCAAATTCAACAAATTATCATTGTCCGAATCTGCAGATCATTTAAAACAAGAGTTTACCCGTTATCTACATGATAAAAAGATTTTAAAAGATTTTGAGGCAGATCTGAAAAATGAAGGTTTCAATCTGACAGATCGCTTTTATTTAACTCAAAACTGGTTATATGCTTTTATTGAGAGCACTGATCATGTAATTACATTTGAAAAATACATTAATGAAACAGCAGCGCTCATTTTATTTAATCAGGACGATTATGAACTCATTATAGCCAAGGATCAACTTTCTGTGGCACATTTGAAAGGTAGTCATCCCGTAATTTTAAATGAAAGTTATCAAATAGATTTTCATTCTTTCATTCAAAAATTGACAAAATTTCAACACATCGATGTACCTCGTTTCGAGTCCTTTAATACATTAAAAGAAAAATTAAGCACGGCCTATAAAAAAGAATTAAAGATAAACGAATTCGAGCCTAAAGTACTGAGTTCCTTTGTCCGTAATAAATTGATCAATGATGTTTATTTTCCTCTAATCGGAACAAATTTCGCTAAGCAATTAGGTGTAGCTGGAGAAAATAAACGTACAGCAAAAATGGGCATGCTTCTGCTCATTTCTCCTCCAGGATATGGCAAAACAACATTGATGGAATATCTCGCAAAAACGATGGGCTTACATTTTGTGAAAATCAATGGTCCTACCATCGGTCACTCCATTACCTCCATCGATCCAGCTGAAGCTAAAACTTCTGGTGAACGAGAAGAGCTTAAAAAAATTAATTTAGCATTTGAAATGGCAGACAATGTGATGCTGTATTTAGATGACATTCAGCATCTCAACCCTGAATTTCTTCAAAAATTTATTTCTCTTGCTGATGGACAAAGAAAGATTGATGGTATTTTTGAAGGAGAAAGTAAGACTTACGATCTTCGTGAAAATCGATTTTGTATCGTAATGGCTGGAAATCCTTATACGGAAAGTGGTTCTAAATTTAGAATCCCTGATATGTTAGCGAATCGTGCCGATGTATACAATTTAGGAGATGTTATTGGAGATACAGATTATTTATTTAATTTAAGTTTAATTGAAAATGCTGCAATTGAAAATCCTGCAATTGATAAAATTGCAAGTAAGAGTTTTAATGATTTTTATGCGCTCATCCGATATATAGAAAATAAAGAAGAACAATTACCAGAATTAGAAGGAAACTACCTAAAACAAGACGTTGATGATTTCATCGCAGTTTTGCAGCATCTTTTTAAAATTCGGAATATCGTCGTAAGAGTAAATCAAAACTATATCAACAGTGCTGCTATGCAAGATAATTATCGAACAGAGCCTCCATTTAAATTACAGGGCTCTTATCGTAATATGAGCAAATTAGTAGCTCAGGTCATACCGATGATGAATGACCGAGAAATTAATCAACTGGTTTTGACGCATTATGAAAGTGAATCACAAACACTTACCACAGATACAGAATCCAATTTATTAAAACTGAAAGAATTAGCACATCTCTTAACAGAAGAGGAAAAAGAACGCTGGGAAACAATCAAAAAGGTTTTTCAAAAAAATAATAAGCATGGTGATCTTGGGAAGGATGATAAGATGTTTGCTCAATTATTGGAATTTAACGAGAACCTACAAGGTATCATCCATGCGATCAGTAAAAAGTAAATACAAGATAAATTGTATTTAAAGATCTTTTTTAGCTATTACTACAATCTGAAATAAAAACAGTGTAATTGTCAATTGATGATTACACTGTTTTCTTTATACAGCTACAACAAGCAAAACATTAATGATCAAATCAGTATCAAATAACATTATCGGCCTGATTGCAGACAAACGATTACCACCTTCCTCCTGCTCCACCACCACCTGAAGATCCTCCACCAAAACTTCCTCCACCGGAGCCACCAGAACGCCCCGATCCACCTCCAGAACTACCAGAAGAAGACCTGACTAGACGAGGCGTATTATGAGTTCCATGAGATATCTCATAGCCACAGTATTTACACAAATCGTACTGCTCTTCCAATCCACCAGAACTATAAGTAGCCTTCGTAATTGTCTTTCGCAAATCTTTTTCAAATGTTTTATAATGGCATTGTGGACATAGTATAATAGTTTTGTCCTCATCCCAGGGAATCAATTGAGTTTCGTTTGTTTTACTATTAACCCAGACTTCATAATCACGGCTATTAATTTTTTCTTCCATTAATTGTCCTGCATCCAGAAAATTTCTCATTTTTGAATCTGCTTGATCTCGATTTATTCTTAACCAGTTTCCGGAATTATCAGGAGCGACTAAACGTCCTGGATGAAGACTTAATCGCTTATTGGATCTTCCAAAATCTATCCATGCCAAAGGACTTATTAATAACGGTAGGAAATTCCATTTCAAAAATTTACGAATAGCTTGCTGAATGTTTTCCTCATCCTTATAAGAATTTGTGACAGCTGTAATACCAGCATTATATTTCATACCTAAAGTAATCACTCCGAAAATGAGAATGAAGTAGGGCAAATTTTTAACTTGATAAACTTGGTCAAAATTTTCAAAAACAAATGCAAAAATAAAGGAAGTAAAAAACATCAGTATTCCCATACAACCACAACCACTGATTAATGGAGGAAAGTAACTGCTTTTTTTTGTTATTTTCCCTTTCGTGATTTTGGTGACCACTGAAATCCAAACATAAAGAAATATAAATACGGCAAGTACTAACAACGAATTTCTTAAATATGGATTTTTAAAATTCCAAAAAGGTATTGCTTCGGGCATTAACCGATCTAATTCAGCTCTTGCATCTGGAGCATTTAAGATTTTTTGGATAAATTTCGATGACTCTAAAACTCCACGATCATAATCATCATTTCGAAAATTAGGAACTAAATATTTTTCACCTATCCGTTTAAGGTAAGCATCTGGCAATATACTTTCCATGCCATAACCCGATATAAATCGGTACTCATGTCTATTTTTGGCAATAAAAAGAAGTAAACCATTATTACTCTCTTTTTTTCCGATTCCCCAAGTATTGAATAACTTTAATGCAAAATCAAAATCGCTATCTCCAACGTAATCATCAACGATAACAATCGCAAATTCACACGCTGTAATCGAGTCGATCCGCCAAGATATAGCGTCAAGTTCATCCATGACACTTGAAGAAATAATATGATCTGGATTTGAAACAAAATAAGCCTGCCCCTTGATTTTAGGATTAGGAAGATCCTCGACTGTATATTGAGCAAATGAAAGCGAAAACCCGTGTATTAAAATAGAGGTAATTAGGGTATAAATAAATATTTTTATTTTCCTTGACATAACTTTTCATTAATCATTCACTCCTCATCTAAAATAATCTAGACGATCATTTTTTATAATGCCGTAATAACAGTTCTTAAATTAAATTCTATCCTTTAACCTTTCCCGATGAGACTGTAAAAATACCATAGTCATCAATGAGCATATCCTCTTTCTTAATATGATTAAACGCCATTATTCGATCTAGCTCTTTTTGAGAGCGTCTACGCATTACCCAATCCTTTTTTTGATGACTATTCAGAACAAATGCTATCATTTTCAATTGTGGATGCCAAGGTTGTCCAGTATATAGAATATGACTATTTTCCTCTGAGATAGAAACAATGCCTTGCACAGCTTTATTCGTAAGTTGATTATCTCCGAATAATTCGAAGATTCCAGAAATGATAGTAATATTAGGTTCAAAATTAATGAGCTGATAAGTCTTAGGATCAAAACAGTCAAAATTTGTAAAACGAATATCGCTATAACCTTTTTGATGAATAATTTTTTCGCCCAAGCTGATATTTGATTCCACAAATTCATTGATCACAATTTCTACATCTGGGTACTTCTCCTTGATATCAAAAAGATAATTTCCTGTCCCACCTGCAATATCTAAAATCTTTACCTTTCTTCCAGAAGATTGAATATCTAGAATATTCTTTTCTAATAATGTCAATAGATGTTGTTTTCGAATTCGGATCCCTCTCCAACCAATTGCTTCTAAATATCCTTTATCGATCACTTTACCGATTCCAAACTTTCCCTTTGCTTGATTATGATATACATAGTCTAGCGATATACCAGAATCAAATCCGTATTTTAACCCAAGAGCCATCCCCTCACTTAAAGTACCGATTTTTCCCAAAGACCATTTTTGAAATGCAAAGTTCAACTTTTCCATAGTTGGCATTACTTTGTAATATAAGTTCTCATACTCTTTTACCGAGAACAAGTCCGGAGCTAAGCTCAGCTCATTCGGTTCTACTTCAAATGATTTGACTACAAAAGTTTTAATATATTGATACACTTCATGCCTCCCACTCTCGAACAATATGCCATGAAAAAAATTGGGTAAAGTTCTAAATTCCTTAACTTGAGATTCCAAATTGACATAAAATTTCTTTTGCACACTATTTTTAACCACATAATCTTTTTCAGCAGATAGGATCAAAGTTGGAATATTAATCGCTGCGGCATCCTCCACCAATCTTTTACCTGCACTTTGTAAATCCACTAATAACCTACCATTAATCGACTTTGAAATCAGCGGATCTTGATCATACGCCTCCTGTTGTGCTTTATCGTGAGTTAAAACTTTAGACTTGACATAACTTTGAATCACTAAATCTTTTTTTAGTTTGGTTGTAAAACCAATAAACTCATTAGCAAAAGGAACATATAATTTAATCTCAAATGCAGGAGCTAACAAAGCCATACCTGCAATTGGGGGAGCAAAATCATGAACCCATGACGTCACAATAACTCCAGCTATGCTATTGGCAATTACGAAAATATCTTGTTCATTTATCTGGTATTGCTGATGCAGATATTTAGAAAACATATCCAAATCCCGTACATTATCCATGAAAATTGGTGATACCGGTTCTTTGGTGTAACCATGCCCACGAAGATCATAAGCGAAAACATTATATCCCTCAAACTGAGCATCCGTGGCGATCTCATGTAACCGTTCAGAATGTTCGTGACCACGGTGTATAATGATCAATGTTTTTTGATTGGGTCGAAAATTCCATGCTCTATAAAAAATGTCACTTCCGTCAAAACTTTTAAAATATCCTGTGTTCATCATCTTTTCATTTTAATAAGTCAATTGAAGCGGCATGTAGAATACTATTTTTATTCTTTTCTTGCATCAAAGCAATTGATTGGTTTATGTTTAAATATAATATTTTTTTCAACAATAATACACCTACTAATGTACTTCTGGAATACCCCATGGTACAGTGTATGATCACTCTTGTTTCTGGACATCGTTGCTCATACGCGACCGCTATCTTGCTAACCAGATTTTCCAGATCAACAATTGAAGCTACTCCAATATCCAATATAGGGAATGAATAATACAAACACTGTTCCCTAATGATCCTATTTTCCTCCAACTCTGCTGACAAATCATATACATAATCCTTTTTAGATATCTGACAAGCTATAATCTCTTTATTGGTTAATCGAGCTGTAATAAACATGTTTGGCAATATTTCTAAGAGTATCTTTTCTTGTTTTTTCCTGAAAAAATGCCATATTAAATAATATGAAAACTGATAAGGAAAATAAAATATCTTTTTCAAGATTGAAATATGTCCATGTTTATCTTTTAAAAAATGGTGACGGTTATATTGATATTGTAACCCAACCATAAAGACCATTATACTGACCCATACTGCTACAAAACAATAGATAAGATTTAATTCATAGCATAAGGAAGCCAATAAACATACTATAAAACTGAATAGATAATAAAAACAAGCAATGTATTGATTCCTGCACGTAGCTAATTTTTTACTGGGAAAGGTTAATATCAAAACAATCTGTACAAGTATTAATGCCGTTATTACATCTATGAAGTGATGTTGATAAATAGTCAATGTCGATATTCCTAAAAGAATTAACCAGAATCCAAAAATGAATTTCACAACTCCAAATAAACGTTCTTTTAATACAGACCAAAACAAACAAGCATAACCAATATGTAATGATGGTGCTTGATTGAAGGGAGAATCCCAAGTCTTTAAAAAATCAAAAAAATAATATAACGGAAAAGTATTGACAATTGGTTTTGAATAAGAAAACTGAAGCGGAATAAGGATAAAGAAAATACCAGATGCCACCGTTAATAGCACAACACGTTTTAGATATACCATCAATTGAGATCTAGTACGACATAGAAAACAAAGTGACAAAAAAAACAATCCGCTGGACATATATGGAATAATCATCCAAGGAATAAAAGGAATATATCTTTCAAAACTAAATACAAAAGAAGGTACAACTTCCAAATTAGAAGCATAATAAGCACTACCGTTGTAAATTAATGAAAATATAAACCAGCAGGCCAATGCTGCTTTGATTTTAAGTTGTATCGTCAATCGTTTTTCATCCATTTTGCTTTTTTATACATCATAATATCCAAAAACCGAGCAGGAAAATAAGACAGAAACTTCATCAAGACTTTCATCTTCCAGGGGAAAACATAAAGTTCCTTTTTTTTAACGATAGCGTCAGCAATATAGATGGCAGCTTCTTCTTGTGAAACTAAATAAGGTTTCTTTGATAAATTCTGTTGATTAAGATCGCGCAATTTTTGGGTATCCACATACCCAGGAGCAATAGTCGTGACTGTGATCCCAAATGGTTCTAATGCCTTACGATATGCATCAGCAATTTGAATCACCGCTCTTTTGGATTTACTATATAGACTTGCTTTTGGGTAATGTAGCGTCCCAGAAACGGATGCAATCGTGACTATATGGCCTTGATTGTGTTTACGCATAACTTTTCTTGCTATCTCAAAACAATTAATAGTACCTAAAATATTGATTTGTAACATATCAATGCTTTCATTATATCGGATCTTTCGAGCGACATCATCAGCATAGCTACCTGTTGTATTAATAAAAAGATCCAAAGGCTCCTGTTGCACAAAGTCAAGAACATAAAGCTGCAGCATTTCCACATTTAACACATCAACCTCATATTTCGTTAAATTGCCGTTTTCAATAACAGTTTTTTGTAAGTCTCTTCCACAAATAGCAACAAGATAACCTTTAGCCAGATACAAATTAGCTAATGCCGCACCAATGCCAGATGTTCCGCCTGAAATAAAAACTTTCATCTTTTTAAACTTTCTAATGTCTTCTGATAACCATATTCCCATTGTCGTTCAATATCATCTTGATAATGCTCAATAGTATCTGGTCGTTTTACAACAATCTCTCCCTTAAACCAATCCACATACTTAGCACAATAATGTCCTTTAAGGATTTGGGGAGCATCTCGAGTATCAATCCAATAATCCGCATGTTGCACTTCTACCTCACGTAATCGTTCATTTCCACTGAATCCTAACACGGCTCTTACTAATGCTTCCTCTACAGGTTTATACGACTGTTTTCGCTCTATAAAAGTATGATCTGCTAAGTATTGTGCTAATTCTATTGGAACCAAATCTATCGCTCCTCCAGCATAATAATTTTGTCCAATCTCTACTGGTGCTACGTAAAACATATCGGATATCGATATGCGCACAGCTTGATGAAGTGGCACTGAGCTTTCGATCAAAATTTCTTTTGAAACCGCGCTATGCAAATAGTTCTCAGATTCAATTTCAATTTGATCGGCAGCGATCTTTTTAGCAGTTTCTACGTCTGTAAACAATACTTTTTGATAGAGCTTCCTATCTCCCCTTTTAAATAAAACCTCAAGAGGTGTAAACAACATCTTAGAACCTACAACAATGATTTTAGGACTGTTGTTTTCTTTTTGTTTCAATGTCGGTAACAAGACTGTTAAATCTTGAGGCATTTCGACCAAGTATCGATCTAGTACGTCTTCTATATATGGAGCATATTCTTTGTTAAAAGTCTTCAATAAAGAGTAATATCCGATCTTAAAAATGCTTTTATGGTCTGTCAATTTTATTTGAGCAACAAAATCATAAAATTCCTTTGACTTAAGATATTCTTTTTGTTCATTAACTTGGGGAAAAGTCTGTATAACAGCCGCAGCAATAGCTCCCCCACAACTAGCAACAATAAGATCAGGAGACATGTTCATGTCTACCAATGCAGCATACATGCCCGTATATAATGCAAAGCGCGTTCCTCCTCCAGAGAAGACAATTGCCCTTTCAAATTCCTTCTTAGCCATCATTTTAATAAAATATACTGTACAATAAGAAAGAAGGCTGGCGCATTAAAAGTTAAGCTATCCATCCGATCCAATAGTCCGCCATGTCCCGGAATTAAAGTGCCTGTATCTTTGACATGTGCTTTGCGCTTCATATAAGACATAAGCACATCTCCACCAAATCCCAATATCCCAAGTAATAATCCCATAAACGTAAAATTGAGTAAATCATAAAATGAAAATAATAGATAACCCAATAGATTGCTCAGTAGCGTTGTCAACATAACACCTCCAATTAGCCCTTCCCAGGTTTTATTGGGGCTGATTTTTGGGACAATCGGTTTATTGCCGAAGAATTTACCGGACAGGTATTGAAAAACATCATTTAGCTCGGTGACAACAACAATAAAGATAATTAATCGAAGGCCAAAATGAGATATGATCGGATATTCAATAGATCGTATATATGCCAGGTAAGCAAAACAGATCAAAGTGATACAGAGTCCTATTCCAAAAGAAAGCAGAGCTTTAAAAGAAAATTTCCAAACGATGAATAAAATTATTAAGGCGATTAATATAGTAATAATAGCATAACGAAGATAAACAGTATCGGAAATAAAATAAATGAAATACGCCTGTAAACAAGTTAGCAAAACTAATAAAGGAAGAAAGGAGAAGTTTGGTTTGATCATCCTAAAAATTTCCTTCATCCCCTGAAAGGTAAGCAAGCTGACAAAGATTGTCATCGTTAGCGAATTAATAATGCCTAAAGAAAAAAGAATAATAATATATACCCAACTTTTCACACGGATAGGGACATCCGAAAATTTTCCATTAACAGGATCTTGCTCTTTCATATTTAGATTAAAGATTTTCTCAGCCTTGTTAACGTACTGATGATTAACAATATATTAATCATCGCAAAAATATATAAAGAACTATGCTGTAAGGAAACTTGGCAGAAGGCTAATATTCCATACAAACCCACTAATAAAGCACGGTCACTTTTACCCATTGGCCCGTCGTATCGACGTGCAGTACCCACGACCTTTCCCATCAGACCCGCCATCTCGTTGATTATACTCAATATGATGAAGATAATAATCAGATAGAGACTTTCTGGAAGAAATTTAATCAACGGAAAAAAAACAAAAACATCAGATACGACATCTCCAATTTCATTTAACAATTCTCCTTTTTTGCTAGTTTGATTGTATGTCCTCGCCATCATACCATCCAATGCATTTAAAGCCATACGAATCAGTAAACCTATAGGAAGAGCTAAAAAAAACCAGCTGCAATAATCAGCACTCCAAAATAATAAGCCAATCAGCAATGAAAGTACGATCGAAGCTATGGTTATTTGATTTGCAGTCACATTTCTTTTATAGAAGAAAGCCAATATAGGCTTTAGTAGTTGCTGAAATTTGGGCTTTAGTTTATATACAGAAATCATGTGTTAGTATGTGTTATTATTAAAATAAATAAAAAAGGCTCTTTTCGCAATATAGAATCAAATATACTCCACATTTCTTTTAATCACTCTAAAGTTTTGCGAAACTTTTATTGTTTAACTTAGGCTGGTTTGAGATCTTCATATCACCCATAATACAAAAAGGTAAGTATCGACGATACTTACCTTTCCATACTCGATATTCGATTATAATTTACCGTTCGATATCTTTTAAGCTATTCATTTTCTTATATTCAAGAAAACCTTTTATATCTTCAAAATGTTCACGAACGCGTTTATTTCCAAATTCAAATACTTTTTTAGCTAGGCCATCCAGAAAATCACGATCATGCGATACTAAAATCAAAGTTCCATCAAAATCTTGGAGAGCATCTTTAATAATATCTTTCGTTTTCATATCCAAGTGGTTGGTAGGCTCATCCAGAATAAGAACATTTACCGGCTCTAGCAGTAATTTTATCATCGCTAATCGTGTTTTTTCACCACCAGATAAAACCTTTACCTTTTTTGTTGTATCATCTCCGCTAAACATAAAAGCACCTAATAGATCTTTTATTTTAACTCTAACGTCACCTACAGCAATTTGATCTATCGTATCAAATACGGTTAATTCGCCATCCAAAAGCGCAGCTTGATTTTGTGCAAAATAACCGATTTTAGCATTATGTCCTATTTTCAATGAACCTTCATAATCGATCTCCCCCATGATAGCTTTGATCATAGTTGATTTTCCTTCACCATTCTTACCTACAAAAGCGACTTTTTCACCACGTTCGATGACCATATCAGCTTTTTGAAAAACAACGTGGTCACCGTATTTTTTAGTTAACTCCTCCACGATGACAGGATATTGCCCTGATCGTGGTGAAGGTGGAAATTTCAATCTTAATGCCGATGTATCGACCTCATCAATCTCAATGACATCTAATTTTTCCAACATCTTGACACGAGATTGGACTTGAAGAGTTTTTGAATATGTACCTCTAAATCGATCTATAAACTCCTGATTATCGGCGATGAAACGTTGTTGTTCCTCATAAGCTTTCAGTTGATGCTGACGACGTTCCTTTCTCAATTCCAGATAGTGGCTATATTTTGCCTTATAGTCATAGATACGCCCCATTGTAACCTCTATAGTGCGGTTAGTGATCGTATCAACAAAAGCCCTATCGTGTGAAATAACAATAACAGCCTTCGCTGAATTCAATAGAAAATCCTCTAACCATTGAATACTTTCAATATCCATATGGTTGGTCGGCTCATCCAATAATATTAAATCTGGTTTTTTCAATAAAATTTTTGCCAATTCAATACGCATGCGCCATCCACCCGAGAATTCTGAAGTTTGACGCGTAAAATCCGAACGCTCAAAACCTAAACCTTTTAATACTTTTTCAACCTCTGCATCATAGTTAACTTCCTCAATCGAATAAAATTTCTCACTTAACTCGGATACTCTTTCTATAAGTTTCATGTAATCATCAGTTTCATAATCTGTTCTTACATTTAACTGTTCGTTCAACTGCTCCAGTTCATCACGCATATGATAAGCCTCTTCAAAAGCTTTTGACGTTTCCTCAAAGACTGTCACATTATCTTGCGTTAATAAATGCTGGGGTAAGTATGCAATAACTGCATCTTTTGGACCAGATACATTACCTGTCGTAGGCTTACCTGCGCCAGCAATAATCTTCAATAATGTCGATTTACCCGCTCCATTTTTTCCCATTAGAGCAATTTTATCATTCTCATTAATTGAAAATGATACATCACTGAAAAGAGTTGTTCCACCAAAGGAAACTGAAATATTATTTACGTTAATCACTTTTATTCGCTTTTTTTTGCGCAAAGATAAGCGAATCAATCTTATAAATGTAGTAAGTATTATTTTTATGGTAAATGCAGAGTTCATTATTGTTAGAAATTATATGAAGCTCATACCTATTTATTTTCGCACGCCCGCGTGACGATGTTTGACATCGTCACGTATAAAAGAAATTAATAATAGTAATTTTCAATTTTGTGTATCTTTGTCACATGCGATTTGATATAATTACCGTACTTCCAAGTTTATTAGAAAGCCCGTTTGCGCATTCTATTTTACAGCGAGCACAGAAAAAAGGTTTGGCTGAAATTGTTGTGCATAATCTTCGTGATTATGCGACCAATAAGCAAAAAAGTGTTGACGACTATCCATATGGAGGAGGTTCGGGTATGGTGATGCAAATAGAACCTTTTGCTGCATGTATTGAGAAACTTCAGTCTGAGCGAAATTATGATGAAATCATATTTATGTCCCCTGATGGAGAAACTCTCAATCAAGAAATAGCAAATAATCTATCTACGAAGGGCAATATGATGATTCTTTGTGGGCATTATAAAGGGATTGATCAGCGCATTCGAGATATTTATGTTACAAAAGAGATTTCTGTCGGTGATTATGTGTTATCTGGAGGAGAATTACCAGCTGCCATTTTAACAGATGCTATCATCAGATTAATACCTGGAGTTTTGTCTGACGAAACATCAGCTTTATCGGATTCCTTTCAAGACGGATTATTAGATGCACCCATTTATACGCGTCCAGCAGATTGGAAAGGCCATAAAGTTCCTGATGTTTTACTCAGCGGACATGAAGCTAAAATTTCAGCTTGGCGAGACGAACAACAACTTATTCGTACCCGAGAAAGACGACCTGATTTATTAAATGACTAATAAATTTCACTTTTTATTGATTATTTATCATAAAAAGTTTGCATAATCATTTTTTTTTATAAATTTGTGATACAATGACGACAGTTAGAACATATACAAATTGGTGGTGGCCTGAAGCAATAAGCATCGGGGACTAATTGGTATTGTCAAAATATTTCATAATCAACCAAAACCATTTATGGAAGTTCAAACCCGATGCTACTCAGTATCGGGTTTTTTTTATGTTTAAAATTAAAGAATAAAATGAAATACACGTTTAAAACAAATCTTAAAAAATTGCTTGCTGATACGACAACACCAGTTAGCATCTATCTCAGATTACGTGATGTCTTTCCAAATAGCATATTACTTGAAAGCTCTGACTATCATAGCAGAGACAACAATATCAGTTACATCTGTTGCCAATCGATTGCACATATCAAGTTAGATAGTCAGCAATTAGAAATTGCGTATCCAAATGAAATGCTCATTATTAAGAGCAAGGAAGAAATCAATTTAAAAGAAGAGGTTGCTATTTTTAGAAAAGCTTTTGAAGCAACACACTCTACAGAACGTAATATCATATCAAATGGATTATTTGGATATTTCACATTTGATACCATAGAGCATTTCGAAGATATCAAGCTGACAACGACTCCAAGTCCAAATCTAGATATCCCGCATTTACAGTACCATGTGTACAAATACGTAATCGCGATCGACCATTTTCGCAACGAACTGTTTGTATATGAACATTTATTAGATGATGAAGCATCAGAACTGGACAAACTTCAATATTTAATTCAAAATAAAAACTTTCCAGAGTATACCTTTCGCAGAACTGGAGAAGAGACTTCAAACAGATCCGATCAAGAACATCGCGAATTGGTGAAAAAGGTGAAAGAACATATCCAACGAGGCGACGTTTTCCAGATTGTTCCATCACGTGCTTTTTCAACACCTTTTCTAGGTGATGAATTTAATGTATATCGTGCGTTGCGATCTATTAATCCATCTCCCTATTTATTTTATTTTGATTACGGTAATTTCAAATTATTTGGTTCTTCACCCGAAGCGCAGTTGACTATCAAAAATGGTGAAGCTACTATATATCCAATTGCTGGAACTTTCAAACGTACCGGCAATATGGAAGAAGATATTAAAATCGCCGAACAGCTTAAAAACGATCCAAAAGAATCAGCTGAACATGTGATGCTTGTCGATTTAGCAAGAAATGATTTAAGCAGACACTGTAGCCATGTCGAAGTAAAATCATATAAAGAAGCACAGTACTATTCGCATGTCATTCATTTAGTATCCAAAGTATCGGGCAAATTAAAGCCCGGAGTCAATCCCTTTGACGTTGTTGGCGATACTTACCCAGCGGGCACACTAAGCGGCGCCCCAAAGCACATGGCCCTTACACTGATAGACAGATATGAAGGTCAACAACGTTCGTTTTACAGCGGTGCGATTGGCTATATGGGTTTCAATGGTGACTTTAATCATGCCATTATGATCCGTTCATTCTTAAGCAAACAAAATCTACTGAACTACCAAGCGGGCGGTGGTATTGTACTCGACTCAGACCCTGAGATGGAATTACAAGAAGTAAATAATAAAATAGCAGCTTTGAGAAAAGCTTTAGAATTAGCAGAGACGTTATGATTAGACCGTTAGCATATTGTGATAACTTATCACACATACGTAGTTCAATTGATTGTATCGACTACAGAATTATAGAGCTTCTTGCACAGCGCGCTGAATATGTTCAACAAGCCGCTCACTACAAATCGTCACTAGAGGAGGTAAAGGCTGAGCAAAGAGTCATCAACATGCTTGAACAAAGAAACGAATGGGCATACTCCTTTAATATTGAAGGAAAACTAGTTGAAAGTATATTTCAATCTATTATCAATCATTTCATTAATAAAGAAACAGAAATTTTCCATGAGCAATCATAAAATATTAGTAATCGATAATTACGATTCTTTCACGTACAATTTGGTACACCTATTACAAGAGTGCGATCAAGAGTATACCGTATGGAGAAATGATAAATTCAAATTAGAAGATGTAGCTGCTTTCGATAAAATTTTATTATCTCCAGGTCCCGGTATTCCTGAAGAAGCGGGCTTATTATTAGATGTCATTCGCGCATATGCTGATACCAAGAGTATTTTGGGTATTTGTTTGGGACAACAAGCAATTGCAGAGGTTTTTGGAGGCAAATTGTATAACATGCCTCGACCACTTCACGGTGTTGCGACAGATTTAATTATCACCGATCCCGCTGAATCATTATTTGAAAATTATAGCAATCACAGCAAAATTGCCAGGTATCACTCTTGGGCAGTCGAAGCTTCCTCCCTACCCGCATCTTTAAAAATAACAGCAACTGATGAAGATGGTGTTATTATGGCACTATCTCACACAACGCTGGACGTAAAGGGGTTACAATTTCATCCCGAATCTGTCTTAACAGAAAATGGGAAACAATTAATTGAAAACTGGTTAAAAAAATAGAAATGACAATTTTAGATAAAATAGTTGAAAGAAAGAGAATTGAAGTCGCTGAATCAAAATCCAAGGTATCGATTGAAGAATTAAGTCAATATCCACTCTTTGATAGAACTTGCTATTCACTAAAAGAATCTGTTCTTGATCCACAGCGTACTGGTATTATTTCAGAATATAAAAGAGCGTCTCCTTCCAAAGGCATAATTAATGACACCAACAGTGTTGCCGAGGTCGTCCAAGGGTATCAAGAAGCTGGAGCATCAGCTATTTCTGTGCTGACAGATGCCGATTTTTTTCAAGGAAGTTTAGACGATTTAAAAGTAGCCAGAGAAGTATTGACCATTCCATTACTGCGTAAAGAATTTATTATTGATAAATATCAAATTACCGAAGCCAAAGCTTATGGGGCTGATATTATATTATTAATAGCCGCATGTTTGAAAGTAGAAGAGATACAAGAACTATCAAGCTATGCAAAATCTTTAGGTCTAAATGTACTTTTAGAAGTTCATAACGAACAAGAATTAAAAGACAATTTATTTGATACAATTGATGCCATAGGTGTTAACAACCGAAATCTAAAAGATTTTTCAGTATCACTTACACATTCTTACGATTTAGTCAACAAAATTCCTGATCATTATATAAAAGTATCTGAAAGCGGGATCTCAGATCCGAGCACAATTCGTGAATTAAAAAATATTGGTTATCAGTCGTTTCTTATTGGTGAAAACTTTATGAAAAGTACCGATCCGGGCAAGGCATTAGCTAAATTTGTACAAGAAATATCAAAATAATTTAAAACGAATCTAAATAAGAGTATATTTGCTATCTTAAATCACAGATTAAGTAGCAGCTTCTTATTTTGGAAACAAATATTTTTATCATAAATAAAGAAAACTTTGAGCAAATATACCTGCAG
Source organism: Sphingobacterium sp. UBA6320 (assembly GCF_002440335.1). Taxonomy (NCBI): domain Bacteria; kingdom Pseudomonadati; phylum Bacteroidota; class Sphingobacteriia; order Sphingobacteriales; family Sphingobacteriaceae; genus Sphingobacterium; species Sphingobacterium sp. UBA6320. The sequence goes on from NZ_DJTA01000028.1 coordinate 167,455, forward strand.
TACTGGGAGGGTATGTTTGCTTTTTGTTTGAAAAACATTCAAGATGAAGAAGTCGCAAAAGAAATTGTGCAGGAAGTATTTAAGTCTTTATGGGAACGTCGCGATAGCCTTAGACTGAAAGAAGTAGAGCGTTATTTGATACGCGCCGTAAAACTAAAAACATTTGAATACATTCGTAACAAAGTTACTCGTCAGCAACATTTAGAAAATTTCACTACTAATAAACAAAACTATTATGTGGAATATCCATTGATTGCCGAGGAACTGTCACAAAAAATATCAAAATTGGTCAATGAACTGCCTACTCAATGCAAAAAGGTTTTTCAGATGAGCAGAGATCAAGGCCTTACGAATAAAGAAATTGCCACGAAACTGTATATTTCAGAAAGAGCTGTAGAATATCATATTTCCAAGGCTTTAAAAACGTTAAAAATGGAATTAACGGATTATATTAATTAAATGATAAAGAATTCCTGTATTTTTGTCATAAGTAAATATTGCGATGCAAGTTGATCATAAGTTGATAGAAAAATATCATTTGAACCAATGCACTCCAGAAGAACGAAATCTTGTGGAAGAATGGCTTATAGATGATACTTTAGACTTTCCCTCGCTTTCCATTTCTCAAGCAGACAAGTCCCATATCCAGTCAGAAATTTGGGAAAACATCAGTCCGCATCTCACGGAATCTCCCGTAATAAAAAATGAAAACCTGATTAAAAAACGGTTTCGTTATATCGCTATCGCTGCTTCTCTACTTATTATATTTGGTTTCTATATATCTAAAAATAATATAGATAAGGAGATCAGTTATGCCATATTTGACAATAGCACCGGTCCTAATTCAAAATATTTTGATAAGAATAACTATGAACTTATATTAGGAAAGCATGCTACCGCCAAAATTAATATCGAAACAGGAGAATTTTTCTCATTAGGTACCATGGTGATCATACCTAAGAAAGATTTTGAGTTTAATTTTACAGGTACTAGGGAGAAAAAAGAGCTGAAAAATGGGGAAACTTATTTTATCCTTAATTCTAAAAACACAGGTAAGCAAATTATTCTTTCCCAATCTGAACTTACTTTCTTAGCGCCTACGATACAAAACCAACTTAAATTACAGTTTAACAATATATAGTCGCCCATATTAATATCTTCTTTCATGCAATTAAAACCTATTTCTAAATTTCTACTTCTTTTATTAATAGTTGTTTTTATTGGCTGTTCTAGTCGGGACCAAACTAGTCGTCCGAACGACAAATACAGTCTCTATATCATGAATAAGAATTTAGGCAATACAATTGTCACAGTCAATTCTCTTGATTCAGGGATAGTTGATATTCTTAAGCAAGGTATCAATTTACCTACGCAATATTTTGATCGCAGCATTATCATTCATGACGGTTATTTCTATCACATAAAAAATGCAAAATTTCGCAAATTTGAAATTAAAGAAAATGCATTATCAGAAATAGCTGCCATCGCAATGCCAGATGAATATATAGAAAATATGAATTGGCAAGGAAAAGACACATTATTGATTTTTACAGTTGATAATAAAACCTACAGCAAACTGCATTATTATAAAATAGATGTTAAGAAGTTTGAAGTTCTACAAAAAGAACAAATAGCGTTACCCCCGGCCCCATCCAATTTTTCAACGGTATCAATTGGATTCAGCACCTTGCATAACAAAAATTTGATCCTCGGATATACCTATAATAAAGTCATCAATGAAACAGACTTTACAACAATTGACACGATGTATTTTGCGACACTAGATCCACAGACATTACAAATAAAGTCCATAAATAAAGATAGTAGATCTACTTATCCAGGCGGCATCAATACCGTACAATCCTATAGCTTCCATGATGAAATAGGGAATTTTTACTTTATGAGTTGTCCTGGAATTGCACTAGGAAACAATCTGACTAAACCGACAGCAATCTTTAGAATTGAAAAAAATAGTTCCATGATCGATCCTGACTATTGCATCAATTTAACCGCAGCCACAAAAAATCATGCCTATGGCATGTGGTATCTAGGAAATAATGAAGCAATCATCCGCAGTGAAAGAAAAGATCGCTATACTGATTTTAGTGATCATCATTCCACGTATCAATTTGAATATTATCGAGTAGATCTTTTGAAAAATAAGGTCACTAAGTTAGATCTCCCTTTTGATAAAGGCACCCGTAAGGAATCTGTACTTGTCGAGAATGGCAAAGCTTATATAACCATTGATGACAAAGATGATAATCATCAAATCTGGATATATGATATCAAGACAAAAAAAATCAATAACGGATTAAAACTGAACCATGAAACCAATTTCATTGTTCGTGTTGATAAATTGAATTAATTTTTATTAACAAAAACAGATCGTTATAAATTGGTATGCATTTCTCTAGGGTTGACTCTTATTAAATTTAGATTCAGCTATCAGATGTAGTAACGTCAATAGATTAAGATTAACCTACTTCTCCGATTTATAGTATATAGCTTCAGAAAAATATCAAGCTATGATTACTACATGACCTAATATCACAGTAAATAAACTGAACTCCTTCAAATATCTATCTTCAGAACATTCTGCTTTTAATTAAATCCCTCTTATAAATCATCACTATAGCTATAATAATAGCAATTGATAGTTCCTTATTTCACTTAATTACTCCAATATTTATAAAATATGGACTAATTATAGTGCTATCATTTAGGCGACTAGCATATTTATCCATATTTTTCACGCGCTGACCTTCGGTAAATGTAGAGTTACGCAACATCCTTATGTATAATTAATCTAAATAAAGGGATGTTAAAATTAAAAATTATATGGTTAAATCTATTCTTAATCATATCGCTTACTTCTTACGCACAGCAGAAAGGGGAACTTAAGGGAAAGGTAAGCACGAATTCAAATGAACCGATAGAAGGAGCAACTATTACCCTGATAGGAACAAGCCAAGTTACACAAGCAGATAAGAATGGATTATTTTCAATCAAAAACCTTGCTTTTGGCAACCATACGATACGGATTTCAGCTGTTGGGCATCAAGCCAAAGACAAAGCATTCCACATGAGCCAATTAACAACAGAATTGTCCACGATCCACTTGACCACACAACATACCACAATGGATGAGGTAGAGATTGTTGCACGGTCAGAAGCCCAGGAAGTACAACAACAACCCTTTAATGTTACAGCTATAGATGCCAAGAAATTGTACAATACGACTATGGATATTGGGCAAGCTCTTAATCGAGTTTCTGGCGTGAGATTACGCGAGTCTGGTGGTGTCGGATCAAACATGTCTTTTAGCTTAAATGGATTTTCCGGAAATCAGATTAAGTTATTTTTAGATGGTATACCGATGGATAATTTTGGATCATCTTTCCAATTAAACAATATTCCTATCAATTTTGCTGAACGTGTAGAAGTATACCGAGGAGTCGTCCCCGTATGGTTAGGAGGCGATGCTCTGGGTGGAGCAGTTAATATCGTGACAAAAAACCAACCAGGCAAATATATCGATGCTTCCTATTCATTTGGATCATTCAATACCCATAAATCTTCTGTCAATACCGGTTACGTAGCTGACAACGGATTTACAATGACATTATCTGCATTCCAAAACTATTCGGATAATAATTACTGGGTAAATGTAAGGTCATATAACTTCGATACGGAGAAATATTTTCCTGCCGAAAGAAGAAAACGTTTTCACGATACTTACAGAAATGAAACCTTGATCTATAATATAGGAGTTTCAAATAAAAAATATGCAGACCAACTTCTGTTTGGAATTACACTCGGTCAAAATAAAAAAGAAATCCAGACCGGTAATACCATGGAAGATGTATACGGTGGTAGAGAAAGTCTGGGGAATATTGTTCAACCTACATGGAAGTATATCAAGAAAAATTTATGGACAAAAGGTCTTGATGTTACTCTAAATGCACGTTACAATTTCGGTCAGGAAAGAAGTTTAGATACTGTACCTCGAAAATTCACTTGGACTGGAGAAAGTAGACCTAAAAATCCGGATCAACCCAATGCACCAGGAGGAGAAAATGAATTAACAGATTACCGCTATAAAAACAATAATGGCAATCTTACGGCTAACATTTCTTATGCAATCAATGATCAGCACAGCATCATGATCAATCATTTGTTGACAACATTTGATAGAAAGGGTAAAGATCATTATTATCCAGATTTAGAAATTAACAAACTTCCTCGAAAGACAACAAAAAATATTACAGGTATCGGATTCAGAACCGCTATACACGATCGATGGGATGCTAATCTTTTTGTAAAAAATTATAACCAACAAGGAAAATATTTCACAGAAGTCAGTAATCAAGTTTATGAAAACTTAGAAACGACGACCAATAAAATCGGATATGGTTTAGCAACGTCCTATTTTGTCAATAAGGATATTCAATTAAAAGCCTCTTATGAAAAAGCTTACCGACTTCCAGATAATACGGAACTATTTGGCGACGCTTTAGATATAAGCGCTAATCCGACTTTAAGACCCGAGAGCAGTGACAATATTAACTTCGGATTGTCTTATGCTTTGAAATGGAAGGAAAGCAATCAACTCATCATAGATGCCAATTACATCTACCGAAATGCAACAGACTTTATTCGCCAGAGCATTGGGCCACTAACGAGTAGCGGAAAAAGAGAAATTAAAAGTGCCAATTTAAGAAGTGTTCAAAATAATAGTATTGATATCAATCTGAAATATTATTATAAAAATCATGTATCAATTGGTGGGAATATGACATATCAGAACCTGATCAATACGACACAATTTGAAGATGGACAAACGGTAGAGAGCAATATTTACAAAGATCGTCTTCCCAATATGCCATATCTATATGGCAACGCAGACGTGGCTTACTATGTCCACCATGTTGGTAAACAAAATAACACCTTAACAATTGGGTATAATCTACAATATATCCATGAATTCTTTCTAACGTGGCCAAGTTTAGGGACACCATCCCAGAGATATAAAATTCCAGAACAGCTCTCACATGATATCAACATCATCTATTCTCTAGCCTCTGGAAAATACAACATCGCTTTAGAGTGTAATAATCTAACCGATGCCACACGCTACGACAATTTCGAAATGCAAAAACCGAGTAGATCATTCAACATTAAATTCAGATACTTTATACGTACAAAGTAATAACATTCAATAACAATCAAAATTCAATAACAAATAATAAAAATGAAAAAGTTAAACACTTTAAGAATGCTAACATTAGCATGTGGCGTTTTAGCCATTACTGCATGTTCAAAAGACAATCCTTCTGAAAGCGGGATTGATAATGGAAATTCTGAAAAAAAAGAAAAATTTGTTTTTATAGTAGACGGACAGGGTAGTTCTGAGTCTGGAACTTCAGGTAAATATATCTTATCTACAGACAATGTAAATGAGGGTTCCATCAGTATAGTAGGAAATGGTATGCCGGCAACAGAACATTCCTTTATCAATCAGAACAACTACATCTTTGGACTAACATATGGAGGTCAAGGCCCTATAACACCTTATAATATTGACAGCAAAGGTGAATTCCAGAGACTTAAAGATGAACAAGTAAATGCAGAATCTGCGGGTATCTATGGTCATTATGGTGACAAAAACATTATTTTAGGTACAACCAATAGAAGTATTGCAAACCCTGTTGCAACTTTAAGAAATTACGATGCACAAAACTTCTCTATAGCAAATAAAAACACAGTAGACTTATCTAAAGTACTAGGAGGCACCAGAATGGCCATCTGGACGGGTATATTTCAAGTAGGCAATAAATTATATGTTCCTTTTCAATCTGGCGACGGATCAAACAACTGGGGTGGTAATTTTACCACTACCGACACAACCTATATCGGGATATTCTCTTATCCAGAGTTGAAATTTGAAAAAACCATCAGAGATGGTCGTGGTTCACACATAGGAAACTGGTGGGCCCAGCAAGGTCTTGCTGTTGACGATAAAGGCGATGCATATGTGTGGTTCTCTGCAAATGAAGCATCATTAGCCTCTAAAAACAAATCGGGATTCCTAAGAATCAAGAAAGGAACAGATGAATTTGATAAAGACTATTACTTTGATATCGAATCATTAGGAAATGGAAAAATTGCTAGAGGAAGCTATCTTAAAGATGACAAATTTTTAATGACCATCTATAATAAAGGCCAGCAAGCTGAAGGTGTAGGTGGTGGATTAGTCAAATTATATATTGTAGATATCCAAACAAAAAAGATGACAGAAATCAAAGAAATTCCTGCTCATGAGCAACAAGGCTATAAGGATGTCGTATTTGTTGAAAAAGATGGTAGCAAGGCTTACTATACATGTCAAAACTTAGAAGACAAACAATATTATACTTACACGATTGACATCAAGAATGCAACAGCGAAAAAAGGTTTAAAATTTGTCGGAGTAGCAGGTGTTTCGTCAATGAGTAAAATCAATTATTAAAAAAATCCATTTATTCTGTCAAAGTATCCCTTTGACAGAATAAATTTTATCACTTCATACATATTACTGTAAATCATTATGCTCAGCAAAATTAATGCATGGTTACATCTTTGGTTGGGATTAGCGGCAGGTATACCTGTCGTCATCCTGAGTATTACTGGCTGTGTGCTTGTCTTCGAACATGACATCAAAGAATTAACCACCAACTATATTCGAGTAGAAGCACAAAAGTCCGAGGATCAACTCCCTCCTTCTGCCATATATAAAGCAGTCCAAGCCGCTATTCCAGACAAAGAAATCGCTAGTTCATGGTACTACGGTTTAGACAAATCCGTAAAAGTAAGTTTAGATCACTCTGACAGTTTAGTTTATGTAAACCCTTACACCGCCGAGATACTAGCCGTAGTCAACCACGAAGATTTTTTTCATTTCATGGATGAGGGGCACCGTCACTTATGGATGCCAAACAAGATAGGTCGTCAAGTTGTAGGCTGGAGTACATTTATATTCTTTTCGCTATTAATAACAGGACTTATATTGTGGTGGCCAAAAAAATGGAATAAAAGATCTCGGGAACAAAGTTTCAAAATAAAATGGCGCGCTAAATTTAAACGTGTTAATTATGACCTGCATAATGTTTTAGGTTTTTACGCATTGACAATAGCATTAGTGATGTGCCTTACTGGATTAGTGATGAGTTTTCCTTGGATGCGCAAATCCGTGGTATGGCTTAGTGGAGGATATCCAAACAAACCTAACGTCGAACAAGTGGAAAAAGAAACTCCAGATGACCAACCTTTAAATGATGCATTGCTCGTTGCGGATCAAATCTGGTATAAAGTACGACATGAATACGCTCGTCATAATAAAGAAGCAGTTATCGTACACTACCCTGAGGAAGAAGAAAAAACAGTTTATGCTTGTACGGATATGGCAAACGGAACATGGAGAGATTTAAATTTTGATCGCAATACTTTAGAACTCACCGGTCGAAAACAAGGACCTATCGATGATGCGAACACCACAGAATGGCTCATGCGGTCAAATTATGCCCTACATACAGGATTTATTGGTGGAATGACCACTAAAATCATCTACTTTTTAGCTTCACTCATTTGTGCAACTTTACCCATTACTGGCTTCTATATCTGGTGGGGGAAAAAGAAAAAAACAGTAAAAAAATCCAAAAAAGTTCCATCCATAACCACTTAATCTTGCTGACATGTTTCATCACTGTAGATACTTTATTAGTTTATTTTTAGTTTTCACCTTATTTGCTGCATATGCTCAAAATTCTACTACAATCGTTGGTCGTATCATAGATGAAAATGCAGCACCAATCCCATATGCACAAGTAAGTCTACATCATGCTCCTGATGGACGTGTCTCAAAAATTATAGTAGCAGATAGTATTGGAAATTTTACTTTTCCAAATACATCCAATGGAAATTACTATGTGCATATAAAAAACATGACCCACCAAGATCTCTTAACCCCACATTTTAGATTAAGCGAGCACATCAGCAAACACGATCTTGGAAAAATAATGCTTCAACAAAACAATGCCTATCTGGACGAAGTTGTTATCCATAAACGCAAACAATTTATTGAACAGCACCAAGATAAAACAGTATTTAATATCGAAAACTCAGCACTGGCAGACGGAAATAGTGGTCTAGAATTACTCACCAAGATTCCAGGAATCAGCTTGGATGATAAGGGCAGTTTCAGTTTAAAGGGTAAATCAGGAGCCTCTATCATGATCAATGGTAAACTGACCTATCTTTCTGCAGATCAGCTTGCCAATTTATTAAGAAGTACTTCATCAACAGATATTACCAAGATAGAAGTCATGACCAATCCAAACGCCAAACAAGATGCTGCCGGAACCTCAGGCATTATCAATATTGTCCTTAAAAAAGGGGTAAAGCAAGGATGGAATGGGACTGTCTCTGGTAATTTAGGTGCAGGTCGAGGACTACATCTGGGTGGAAGTTTGGACTTGAATTATAGAACCGATAAAGTAAACATCTTTGGAAATTACAATCAATACTTTCAAAATCTAGAGTATTACAATTCATTAACACGCTATTTTTATAAAGATTCACGAAAAGAACCAGAAACTTTTGCTCAACAGGAAAACAAGATACAGCCGAAACTTCGTTCTAATAATTTCAGAGTTGGGATGGACTTTTACTTAACGTCCAAACAGACTCTCGGCTTTCTAGTAAATGGAGGTTTTGGTAAATATCCTAAATATGAACCAACCACCAATCATTTTAGAAACTATACAACAAAAGATCTCATCTGGTCAGCTTCCACTATAACCGAGGGGAAAGAAAGATGGGAAGATATGCTTTACAACATCAATTATAATTGGAAATTTAATGAAAATGGTCACGAACTAAAAGTAGATGTAGATTTTATTGACCACTATTCCAAAATGGATCAAACACTTACTACCCAATATAGTAATGAAAATCAAAATAATATACGCCCCCTATCGTCACGTATCGGTGATATCCCGTCTGACAGTAAAGTATACGTCGCGAAAATCGATTATACCCTTCCATTTAGTGAAAGTTTTAAATTAGAAACGGGTTGGAAAGCAAGCCATATCCGGACAGAGAATGATTTACAGTATGATACTCTTCAAAACGAAAATTATGTTCCCGATCAATCGACAAGCAATCACTTCATCTATAAAGAGACAATACAAGCAGGTTATGTCAATATCTCAAAAACGTGGAATAAATTTTCAACACAAGTAGGATTACGAGCAGAACACACGTCCACCGATGGAGATCAAATCACTTTAAATGAGCAATTCTCTAAAGATTATTTAAAGTTTTTCCCTTCAGCATTTCTATCCTATAGCATCAATAACAATCACAAGCTGCAATTAAGTTACAGCTATCGTGTTGAACGACCTTCATTTTGGAGCCTAAATCCATTCCGTGTGTATACTGATCCTTTCTCCTATTCAGAAGGAAATTCAAAACTAGATCCCGCTTACGAGCATGCATATGAAGCGAACTACACTCTAGCCAACAAATACATATTTACGTTAAATTATGCAGACAGATCAAATGTCGTAAATGAGATCATTGGATTAGATCCTACCAATAATCAGATTACCTACGAAAGACCGGAAAATATTGGCTCATTCAAAAATTTCGGAATATCATTTATGGCACCTACCCAATTTTTTACTTGGTGGACAGCAACACATTTTGTCAACTACTATAGAAATGAATACGAGATTCCACAGGAAGATGCCTTGATCAAACGTTCAGGAAATACATTATCATTAAATACACAAAATAATTTTAAACTCCCAAAAAATTGGTCAATAGAGATTGGTGGAAACTATAATTCCGGATTGACTATTGGTCTAACTGATATCAAAAGTTATGGGGTTGTTTATTCAGGAATACAAAAGAGTATTTTACAAAAAAAAGCAACCATTAAACTTGTAGTCAACGATATATTCCATACTAATAATCGTCGCTATGAAACCATTTCAAATGCCGTTAGATTAATAGGAAGATCTAATCCCGATAGCAGAACAGCTATATTATCTTTCAATTATCGATTTGGAGGATCTGAAAATACAACAAAAAAACGATCAACAGGATCTGAAGATATAAAAAATAGATTGTAAAAAGATCTTAAAATAGCACAACAGAAATCTCTAAAGATACACAAAGAGCTATCAAGTTAAAAGTTGATAGCTCTTTGTGTATATCACCTGTTACAATTAGAGCTCATAAAATCATGATATTCCATTCTAATTATCATATGACATTCATATCAACTATAGCATAAATAGAACTATTTCAAATTTACTATCTTTGTAAAAAAATCAAATATGTCTGTTAAGATTGGTGAAAATATAGATTTAGGAGAATTTCCCTTGTTGCTGGCTCCAATGGAAGATGTGAGTGATCCACCATTCCGTTTTGTTTGTAAGCAAAACGGTGTCGATATGATGTATACCGAATTTATTTCTTCCGAAGGATTGATTCGTGATGCTGCAAAATCACGTAAAAAGCTGGACATATTCGAATATGAGAGACCAATAGGCATTCAGATCTTTGGTTCGGAAATCGAACATATGAGACAGTCTTCCGAAATTTGCACCCTAGCAAATCCAGATCTAATCGATATTAATTACGGTTGTCCTGTTAAAAACGTAGCCTGTCGTGGAGCAGGCGCGAGTTTATTACAAGATATCGATCGTATGGTAGCGATGACAAAAGCGGTGGTAGAAGGCACACACTTACCTGTAACTGTAAAAACACGTTTAGGTTGGGATGACAACACAAAGAATGTTTATGAAGTCGCTGAACGTTTACAAGACATCGGTATTAAAGCACTGTCCATTCATGGCCGTACACGAGCCCAAATGTACAAAGGGCAAGCCGATTGGTCAATGATACGCGATATTAAACGTAACCCACGCATCAAAATTCCGATTTTCGGAAATGGTGATGTAGATTCGTTAGAAAAAGCAGTAGCTTGGCGTCAAGAATACGAGGTAGACGGCATTATGATCGGTCGCGCATCTATAGGTTATCCTTGGATTTTTAGAGAAATAAAGCACTTTTTTAAAACAGGTGAACGCCTAGCTGGACCAACGATCGCCGAACGTGTGGAGGTCTGCAGAACACATTTAGTAAAGTCTATTGAATGGAAAGGTCCCAAAACAGGTATTTTTGAAATGCGACGCCATTATTCAAATTACTTCAAAGGGATACCAGATTTTAAAGAATACCGCATGAGATTAGTGAGTCTACAAACTTTCGAAGAGATTCAAGAAGTTTTAGATGAAATTCAACATAAATTTGTAGAAGAAGCGATCTTTTAAAATCGCTTCTTCTAATTTTTGGCCTTCATTATCCTAGCAATTGTTTTTCTCTCAATAAAAGCAGTTCCTATGATGTAAGCCATCAGCATGATATTGCCAATCCAAAAATTACGATCAAAGGCGGTATAATGAATATAAACAATAACTGTACCCACCAGCATATACGCTCCAATTTTTAAAACCTTATACGGTATTGGATAGTTCTTTTGTCCCCAAAAATAAGACAAAAGCACCATTACAAAGTAAGTTATGGATGTAACATAGATTGCACCTATGTAGCTATATTGGGGAATAAGTATATAACAAAGAATGATAGTAATCAAAGCCCCTATACCTGAAATATAAAGCCCATATCTTGTTTGGTCAGAAAGTTTATACCAGACCGACAAATTCATATAAATACCGAGCATAACATAGTTGAATAAAATAACAGGAATAATAAATAGCCCTGACCAATATTCAGCACTTTTGGCAGGAGATCCACCTTCAATAAAATACTTCAGCCATTCTATATTCACAGATAAACCAATCATGACCATCATCATGGCTATCACAAAATATTCCATGATCATTGCATATACCTTTCTAGAATTTTCATTTTTTGCATAGGAAAAGAAAAAAGGTTCGGCACCTAAACGGAAAGCTTGGACAAAAATGCTCAAAAAGACCGCAATTTTTGCGATAGCACCATAAATACCGACATCCCGATCAGCAATATTTTTCGGAAGCAACTCTGGCATCAGCATCTTGTCAAGATTTTCATTGATGATAAATGAAACATTAGCAATCAATATGGGGAAACTATAACGAAACATATCCCCTAGCAATACCTTATCAATTTTAAAATTAAAAGTTTTAATCTCCGGTAGCAACATCACTAAAGTCAGTCCACTAGCGATAAAATTGGATAAGAACACATAGCCGAGCCAAGAATCCACAAACCAAGATGAAAAATAAGGTGCAGTATCAGGAAAATGTTTAAGTAAATAAGGGATAAAAACGATGAATGTTAAGTTTAACAGAACAAAAGTAATGATATTGACTAGTTTCAATACTCCGTACCGCAGTGGTCTACCATTGGCACGCACCTTAGCAAAAGGAACCACAGCTAGGGCATCTACCACAAGCGTTAGACCAACAAAGTAGACGTAGCTCTTATACTCTCCTACAGAGTCTATATTGTCCTTGGCAAACCAAGCAGCAATATCATTAGAAAAGATCAGAATCGTAGATAGAAAAATCAACGAAGTAAAAATCGTCACAATAAAGCTGTTATTAAAAACTTTAGCCTTATCTTTTTCCTCTACTTTTTGTAAATATCTAAAGTACGTCGTCTCCATGCCGAAAGCAAGGAAAGCATTTATCATCGCAGCCCAAGAATACATGTTCGTAAATATTCCATAAGTGGAAGCTTCAAATTTACGAACGAAAATTGGGGTTAAAACAAAATTCAGGAGTCTGGAAACTATGGTACTAAGTCCATAGATCAGGGTTTGTCCAGCAAATTTTTTAAAAACAGACAAGATAATAAGGATTTATTTGGTTGATTTTTTTAACACTTCAAAATTATTAAAGTTCTTCCAACTCCCCTCTTCACAAGTCATTTCTTGTACCTCAGCCCGTTCGGGACCTTCTGCGCAAAAATCTTTCAAGCAATCTAAGGCAAAATCGTCCCCTTCAGCTTCAATATATACAGAGCCATCAGCTAAGTTTCTTACAAAACCCTTTATGCCCAATTGATCCGCAACAGCTTTAGTTGACAATCTAAAATAAACCCCCTGTACCTTTCCTTTAATAGAAATATTTACATGTTTCATATTAACAAAAGTACAGAAGATTTTGAGTAATTTACTATACTAATCGCTGTACAGTAACTTTATCTGTAAGTCTAAAGTGTTCCATATTCTTCAACAGAACAAGTCCTGGTTTTTTACCAACCTCAATAGATCCAAATTCGCGATCGATATTTAAAGCCTGCGCTCCATTAATAGTTGCCCACTGAATAGATTGTTGAAAATCCAGATTATCAAAATGTTTGTGCAACACCTTCAATTCATCTAGAATCGATAAAGTATCATTGGAAGCTAAACTATCTGTACCAATTACTATTTTTTGGTTATCATTTACAAAGTTTAGAACTTTTGGCAATTGATCTTCAATATAAAGATTAGCTTTTGGACATAAACACCATACGATATCACGACCCATCCGATCAACAAAATCTAGATCTTTTAAAGAGGTAAAAGTATTGTGCACGAGAATTAATTTATTCGGATGAGGCAAATACGGTAGATAAGATTGAATCGAATTTCTCGCTTGAGCCTTAAACAAGTCAGGATTTTTGCCAATAGTCTTAAAAAAATCGATAAAACCACCCGTTTTATACCGGAATAACTTATTCTCATCATCACTCTCTTGATTGTGAATACTTATAATATTTACATCAGAAACTGCCTTCTTAAATTTTTTAAGAAGAATTTTTGAACATGAATAAGGTGCGTGCGGCGTCAAAGAAGAGTGAGCAGGATCAAATTCATGAATCAGATCTTTCGCTTCTTGCAGTTTGCCATCTGCTTCTTCAGGCTCTACACCAAAAATTTCGACAAACGTGTGGTAAAGAATTTTACTCGATTCTTTGATTTTAGAAGTGTTATCCGAATTAACGTGATCCCCAACCGCCACAATTCCATTATTATACATCTCTGCGTCAGCCTCGGCCATAGCCTTATCAATAACTTTCAAAGATGCGCTTCTGCTTGTCATTACTGCAGAGAGAAAAGCTGGTAATCCAGTTTTTTGCGGAATCGTACCCTTCATGTGAGACAATTCTAAATGACAATGCGCATTAATAAATCCAGGAACAATTACTCCTTCAAATTTTTCAATGTGCTGGTCCTTCAATTCAGCTGCTTTACTTTCATAAATTGCTAAAATTTCACCTTCATCATTTACTTTTACCACACCATCTTTGATCGGCAAAGATGTAATTGGTAAAATATAGTTAGCGCTAAAATATTTCATTATCATAAAAACTTAAAAAATCACTTCTGCACTACAGGTTAATGCAAAGTAACTGTGGATACTAACGTTAAAATTCGTGCCAAAATATACTAAATATAATTCTGCGATTCAAAATCAAACCATCATAATATAGCATAAAAATTTACACATGATAAAATTTATAAAAACCTTTTAGCTACATTATGCTATAAAAATTTTAAATAAATTTCAAGTTTAATTAAAATCAATTTATTGCTAAATAATAACCGCAAAGAGCTAAATTATTAAATTTTAGCATATTAGTTCAAGGTAATAAATAAGTTTAATTTCAGCCAATTTATTATCAAAAAATTACATTTTTGGATGACTTTTAAAAAATTTGTAGCTATTTGCTGACGTGATGTCAGCGTTTATCGATCAAAATCCAAAATTTACTTATTCAATGGGATTTTGAACGCACAATATGCTAATCCATTTTTACCATTGCCCACCTCATCTGAATAACTATCGAGTATAGAGATCGAACTCCTATTCATTAAGCAAACTTGCCTAATAAATTAATTACAATTTTACTAAAAGATGAAACTGTCTCCTGAAGTATCAACTTAATATAAAGCAATTACATATAATATTTTTAGTCCTAGAAATATTTAATAACTTCGCAACATCAATAGGGGTGCCTTGTTCCAAGAACACGAATAAAGGCTGAGAATATACCCAACAATACCATGTGTATTGTGCACCTGATCCAGATAATGCTGGCGGAGGGAAAAGGTTAGTTAAATATCAATAAAAACTGTTGTAACCCCTTGCAAGAGTTTGTTTAACTCAAAATTCAATTAAAAAATCATGGTTAAAAATTTAATCAGCACAGTAGTACTAGTAGGAATTACACTTTCTGTATCTGCGCAACACCAATTGTCAATCAAAGTACTCGACATTTCAACAAAAAAAACATTGCAGGGTGCTAGCATTATTTTATCAGATCGTGTCAGTAAACATTCGAAATCTGACCAAAACGGCATCGCTAAATTTTCTGATCTATCAACAGGAAAATACGAATTAATGGTTTCCTATTTAGGTTTCAGCACAGAAAAAAAGCAAATTAACCTACTAGACAATCAGTCTTTTGAAATTTATCTTGAACCATCCAAAATAAAAACAGAAGAAGTTATTGTCCAAGCCACCCGCGCAAAAAACAATTCCTCCACAACTTATAAAAATCTAAGCAAAGAAGATATCGCAAAAAATAATTTTGGACAAGACATCCCTTATTTGCTCGATCAAACACCTTCTGTCGTAATCGGATCCGATGCAGGTGCCGGCATCGGATATACAAGTATGAAAATAAGAGGCTCTGATAATGCCCGTATCAATGTCACCTTAAATGGAATACCCTTAAATGATGCTGAAAGTATGGGGTCATTCTTCGTCAACCTTCCAGATTTTGCTTCTTCGACAGAGAGTATTCAGATTCAACGAGGTATCGGCACATCCACAAATGGCGCTGGGTCATTTGGAGCATCATTAAATATCCAATCCAATACATTGGAAAAAGATGCCTATGTGGAATTAAATAACTCTTATGGTTCATATAATTCTTGGAAAAACACGTTAAAAATTGGTTCAGGCCTATTAAACAATAAATTTGCATTTAACGTACGTCTTTCTCGTATTCTAAGCGATGGTTATATTGATCGTGCATCTGCTGATCTCAAATCATTTTATGTAGATGGAGGTTATTACAGTGACAAACAAATTTTAAAAGCGATTGTATTCTCAGGAAAGGAAAAAACTTATCAATCTTGGTACGGCACACCAGAACCAAGATTGAATAATGATATAGCCGGAATGCAAGACTACGCCATCAATGATGGTTATACAGAAGCCGAAACACAGAACCTATTAAATTCAGGCCGTACCTATAACAAATACTTATATAAAAATCAAACTGACAATTATACCCAGACACATCATCAGTTACACTACAGCAATTTTATCAATGATAAACTAACCTTCAATGCAGCCCTACATTACACGAGAGGAGCAGGTTATTATGAAGAGTACAGACCTGAAGATGCTTTTTCAAAATACAATCTGCCGCCAGTCATCATCGGAACAGATACCATCACCAAAACAGACTTAGTCAGAAGGCGATGGTTAGATAACCATTTTTATGGAGCTACCTATTCCTTCAATTACAATCCCTCCCAATCTATTAAATTAACATGGGGTGGAGCTGTAAATCAATATAAAGGAGATCATTACGGAGAAGTAATCTGGGCAAAATATGCATCTACTAGCAACTTGGGCGACAAATATTATTTAAATGATGCAACAAAAAATGATATTAGTACATTTCTAAAAGCAGATTTTGCGTTAGATAATTGGTTATTATTCGCAGATGTGCAGTATCGCAATATCTTTTACAAAGTTAGAGGTGATGATGATAAAATCAAAGGAATGAATTTTGAACGAACATTCAACTTTTTAAATCCCAAAGTTGGCTTCACTTACCTGATCAATGAACAGGCAAATTTGTATGCATCTTATGCTTATGCGAGCAAAGAACCCGTACGTAATGATTTTGTGGATGTAAAAGGGAACAATCCCAAGCCAGAAAAAATGCAAGATATCGAGCTCGGCTATCGCTTCCGAAATGATGCTTTTAACATCGGAACCAATTTTTATGGTATGTTCTATAAAGATCAGCTCATCCCAACAGGAGCACTTAATGATGTCGGTTCCGCTCTAAGGATGAACATTCCTGATAGTTACCGCATAGGGTTAGAATTTGACGCTGCTTGGAAAATATCGAATCAATTTGAGTGGAAAGCAACTGCTGGTCTAAGCCAGAATAAAATTAAAAATTATACAGATGAAACGAGCGGCGAATTTATCAAAAAGACAAATATTGCTCTTTCTCCTGCAACAATACTATCAAGTGAATTTTCTTATGCTCCAGTCCCTTCTTTTCAGATCGCGTTACTGTCTAAGTATATTTCAAGACAGTACCTAGACAACAGCTCTGCAAAAGAACGAAGTATAGATGCCTCTTTTGTCAACAATGTCAGAGCTAGCTATAGCTTCTCCATACTGGGCGTCAAAAATATAGATCTCGGTTTAACCATTAACAATATTTTAAATGAAAAATATCAAACTAATGGATATACATGGGATTATATGGACGGAAATTCACGAAAATACTTTAATTTCTACTATCCACAGGCAACAACTAATTATATGCTGAGCCTAAATGTCAAATTCTAATTAGAAAAAATACACGCTCATTAGTAGCGTGTATTTTTTTCCTCAACAAGTATCGACTTCTACGATCAGCAGTATATAAACTGCCATTGACATAAGTGAAATCATTAGTTGACATTTTTTTCTTATAATTGCCCTATGCGCGCAGTCATACAAAGAGTTTCCAGAGCACAATGTTCAGTCGACAATAAGATTACAGGTCAAATTGAAAATGGATTACTAATTCTAATCGGAATTGAGGAAGAAGATACCATAGAGGATATGAAATGGATGGCTCAAAAATTTATCAATCTGAGGATATTCAATGACGAAAACGGATTGATGAACAAATCCGTACAAGATATTGCGGGCAATATTTTATTCATTTCTCAATTTACATTATTCGCACAGACAAAAAAAGGAAATCGACCATCCTTTATTCGTGCAGCCAAACCAGATAAAGCTCAACCCATGTATATCGAAATGGCCGATTATCTCAGTACTTTGCTGCACAAAAAAATTCAGCTCGGCATTTTTGGTGCTGACATGAAAATTGATCTACTAAACGATGGTCCAGTAACCATTATAATGAATACACAGGATAAAGAAAATTTCTAATACGATGACCATAAAAGAAGCACAAGAAACCATTGATAAATGGATTACTACGACAGGCGTTCGTTATTTCAATGAATTGACCAATACTGCAATGCTCATGGAAGAAGTTGGAGAAGTTGCTAGAATAATGGCACGACAATATGGAGAACAATCCTTTAAGAAATCGGACAAAGAAGTAAATTTAGCCGATGAAATGGCAGATGTTCTTTTTGTTTTGATGTGTTTAGCAAATCAAACAGGTATCGACTTGACCGATGCGCTCGAAAAAAATTTAGAAAAAAAATCAATTCGTGATGCTGATCGGCATAAAAACAATGAGAAACTAAAAGAACAATAACAAGGTTGTTAGTGATTTAGGTGGAAAATTATTTTTAAAAATAAATACACTAGTTATCAGGTAGACTTTATATATTTGAGGATATTAACTTAAATATATAAACTTTATGGATAAAAATTCTACACAACGATCAACTCTATATCAAATATTACTAACGAGTGCATTAACCGTAACTAGCCTATATTCCTTCTCTCAAGAAGTCATTAGAGGTAAAGTAAGCAATAATGGCATACCATTAAGCAGTGTTACCATTAGGAACACGAGTAATAATACATCAACTAAATCATTAGAAGATGGGAGTTTTAATATTCCAGCATCATCTGGAATCAATACATTAGTCGTATCTCATATTGGCTTTACCACCAAAACCAAAGAAATTACAATTTCACAGGGTACTGACGGTCTAATCAATTTCGAATTATCAAGCGTTTCCTTGGATGAAGTTGTTGTTATTGGATCAAGAGCTCAAGGAAGATCCAATTTACAGACCGTCGCACCCGTAGATGTTATTGACATTAAAGGATTGACAAAAGATGTGGGTCAAGTATCATTAAACCAAATTCTAAATTACGTCGCACCATCTTTCAACTCCAATACACAAACCATATCCGACGGTACAGATCATATTGACCCCGCATCATTAAGAGGCTTAGGACCCGATCAAGTATTGGTGCTTGTCAATGGAAAACGTCGACATACTACATCATTAGTCAATATAAACGGTTCATTTGGTAAAGGATCAGTTGGGACAGATCTAAATGCCATACCAACATCAGCAATAAAAAGAATAGAAATTCTACGTGATGGTGCCGCCGCTCAGTACGGATCAGATGCCATTGCAGGCGTCATTAATATTGTCATTGAAGATAGTGTCGATGAACTACGTGCTTCCGTCACCTATGGTGGATATTTGTCCAAAAATGCAGAGAACAATTACGATGGGCAAAGTGTGCAAGCAAATGTCAATTACGGAATTCCAGTAACTAAAAACGGTGGATTTATCAATTTCTCTGGTTCATACGATTTCCGGCAGCCGACAAATCGGCAAAAAGAGTTTACAGGAACAATTTTCTCAGATTACAATAATCCAAGTTTATATCCTAACCCAACAGGGGTAGATATCACCAATGATGAACTTGCAAGACTCGGTAAAACACGTGCAGATTATGTTTCAAGAATTGGTCAAGCCGAGACAAAAGGGGGATCTTTATTTTTCAATTCAAAAATTCCCTTATCAGAACATTCAGAATTTTATTCATTCGGAGGATTAAATTACAGAAAAGGTACCTCTGCAGCATTTCGTCGACAACCAGCTCAAATTACCCAAAATATCAGTGAAATATATCCAGACGGTTTCCTACCATTAATCGTCACAGATAACTATGATAAATCATTAGCTACGGGAATAAAATCAGAATTTTCAGGTTGGAAAGTCGATCTATCCAATGCTTATGGATCCAATACAATTGACTTTCAGACCCAAAATTCTCTAAACGCCAGTTTGTTAAAAGCCTCTCCTACTACCTTTGATGATGGAGGATATCGCTTTATTCAAAACACAAGTAATTTAGACTTCACCAAATTCTTCGAGCAACCATTAGCAGGAATAAACGTTGCTTTTGGATTTGAACACCGTTATGAAAATTACCAAATTGTAGCTGGAGAAGAATCCTCCTATGCAGATTATGGAAAAGCAATAAAAATTGGTACTGATGCAAATGGCAATCCAATCTTAATACCCAATATCCAAGGAAATGTACAAACACGATTTGCCCAAAATGGCAAACCATATGCATCAGGAGCACAAGCATTCCCTGGATTTAGACCTGACAACGAAGTCAATGAAACACGCTCTTCAGTAGGTGCATATGCCGATGTAGAAGCCAATATAACCACGAGTTGGCTATTAACAGGAGCGCTACGTTTTGAAAATTACTCTGATTTCGGATCAACACTCAATTGGAAATTGGGGACACGTTATAAAATAGATGACATCTTTACATTTCGTGCAGCTGCAAGTACAGGATTTAGAGCTCCATCACTTCATCAACGTTACTTCAATGCAACCTCAAGCTTATTCAATGATGGTGTCATTACCAATTCTGGAACTTTCACAAACGATAGTAGGCCTGCACAATTACTCGGCATACCTTCATTAAAACAAGAGACTTCCCGTTCCTATAGTGCAGGATTAACAGCCAATTATGGCAAATTCAAGGCCACTGTTGATGGATATTTCATAGCCATAGATAACCGCATTATTTATACAGGAACATTTACAGGAAGCAATGCCTCAAATGCAACCGAACAAGACAAGGAGATATATGATCTATTAGCACAGTCCAATGCAACATCAGCACGTTTTTTTGCCAATGCAATTGATACAGAGACCAAAGGTATAGACGTAGTTTTGACTTACAATGAAGATATAGGAAAAGGTAAACTTCGGACCGACCTTTCAGCCACGTTCGTCAAGACCAATATTATAGGAGATATTCATGCGTCCGAAAAACTTGCTGGCAAAGAAAGTATTTATTTTGACAACCAATCGCGCATTTATTTAGAATCAGCAGTACCACGCACAAAAGTAAATCTGAGTCTGAACTACAGCTTAAATAAATTCAATGTGTTCTTGCGCAATGTTTATTTTGGAGATGTTGACGGTGCGACAAACACAGAAGCTGATTACCAGACCTTCAGAGGCAAAATCATTACAGATCTAAGCCTAGGTTACAGCATCACTAAAAACCTACGGTTCACCTTAGGAGCTAATAATCTTTTAGATATTTATCCCGATGAAACTAGAGAAGGATCCGGATTGAGAGGTGCCGGATATTTTATTTATTCCAGAACAGGACAACAATTCGGTAATAATGGTCGTTATATATTTACCAAATTAGCTTTAACACTTTAATCCATTCGTGGATGTAAAAAGGCTGTATCAAGATATTTGATACAGCCTTTTTATTTCTTTACCTTTAATGCATCATATTAATCCCTTCGGAAATGAATTTTACGAAATACCTACATAAAAGAAAACATTATGTGTTATTTACCATTTTACTTATTGGACTAGCACACGTGTCTGCACAAGACAGGGACAAAGAATTCAAATTTCAATATGATCCCAAAGATCTGGTCATGGAAAGTCTATTTCAAAAAATATACGTACTTGATTCTAGAAAAGACACCACCCATTATGGCATCATCAATAAAGGTTTTTTTGGTCAATCCGCAAAAGTTGTGGCTAATCCCTCTCTGGAAACTCAAATACAAAACTATTTAGAAATCATTACCCTTGAAAGTACGCAAAAAGATACTTTGCTTCTGCAGATTCGCCGACTGTCCTTTTCCGAAATAGGTGGTGGGCTCAAGGAAAAAGGATTTTTTGATTTTAGAGCCAATCTTTATCAAAAAAAAGGAAGCTACTATCACCCCATTAGTCGCATCGACAGCAGCTTTCAAGTATCAGGAATAGATGTTTCCAATAAATTATTAAAAAAAGGAAGCCTAATTATAGATACATTCATTCGGTCAAACCTCAAAACACCGACCATAGGATCTGAGGCTTTGACCATTCAAGATCTTCAGAACATCGATTATAAAGAAAAAGAACAATTACCTTTATATGCTGCAGAGCATCTTGTTGATGGTATCTATATGAACTACGAAAACCTCAAATTTCAAAAACCAGATTATCCACTTTTAGATGAAAAAGATAAAAAAGGAAGAATCAAGTACTATTATTATACGAATGAAAAAGGTAAAAAAGTAAAACTTAAAGATTCACAGATCTATGCTATAGTGGACAATGATGAAACGTTTATCTCCACGACCTATGGATACTATCCACTAGTCATGGAAAATGATGAATACTATTTTTACGGATTAGCGACTGAAAATAGTGCCAACATCTTCGTGTCCGCATCCGTTGGTTCAGGATTTGGAGGAGGAATGATCGGTGTTGGAATGGGTTCAGGACCTGCAAATGTTAGAAAATACAAAATAAAAATTGACCATTTAGACGGAAATTTTGAAAAAATACAACCCGTAAACGATTAAACATGAAAACATCAAGATTATATATATGGATAGTAAGTACAGCTGTAGTCATTCAATCCTGCAGTGTATCGCACCACTTAAACAAGCGATCAGAAACATTTGACAAAGCAGCAGTTGTCTCCGCACATCCATTAGCTTCAAAAGTAGGAGTCGATATTTTAAAAATGGGCGGAAACGCTATTGATGCTGCCGTAGCGGTACAGTTTGCATTAGCAGTCGTATATCCCAATGCTGGCAATATCGGAGGTGGCGGTTTTATGGTCTACCGAAGTAGCAAAGGCGAAATCAATGCCTTAGACTTTAGAGAAAAATCTCCTGAAAAAGGCCATGCCAACATGTATTTGGACAATCAGGGCAATGTGATCGAAAACTTAAGCGTCTATGGACACCTTTCAGCCGGTGTACCAGGTTCAGTAGCCGGAATGGTTGAAGCCCATCGTAAATATGGAAAACTAGATTGGAAAAAATTGCTCGCCCCAGCCATTGCATTAGCACAAAATGGCTTTCAAATAACCAAGCAGCAAGCAGAAGAATTTAACCATTTTAAAGCAAGTTTTGAAAAATACAATCCCCATGGCGCCCCTATCATCAGAGCCGAAACATGGAAAAAAGGTGATGTATTTCAACAACCAGAACTCGCCAGTACCATTACAAGAATCGCTGACCAAGGTCGCGATGGCTTTTATAAAGGCGTTACTGCAGACCTCATTGTTAAAGAGATGAAGAGCGCCAATGGTATTATCAGTCACAGTGATTTAGCCAATTATGATGCCGTATGGCGCAAGCCAATTACAGGATACTATCGTGGACATAAAATCATCTGTATGGCACCTCCATCAAGTGGCGGACCTGCATTAGTAGCACTATTGCAATCTGTGGCGCAGTTTCCATTGTCCAAGTGGGGATTTCAAAGTGATTCCACTATTCGCGTTATGGTTGAAGCAGAGCGCCGTATCTATGCCGATAGAGCAACATATCTCGGAGATCCAGACTTCATTCGCGTACCCGTAAAAGAATTGACAGATTCTATTTTCAATAGTAACAGGTTAAAATCGGTCAATTTCAACAAAGCAACAGCAAGTTCCGATGTAAGAGCAGCAAAATTTCCAGGCTATGAATCAGAAGAGACCACCCATTTCAGCATCGTAGATTCAGAAGGAAATGCCGTATCCATCACCACCACATTAAACAACTCCTATGGCTCTCGCGTTTTTGTATCAGGTGCCGGCTTTATTCTAAACGATGAAATGGACGACTTCTCGGTAAAACCGGGAGTACCCAATATCTACGGTCTTGTTGGTGGCAAAGCCAATGCGATACAACCTAACAAGAGAATGTTAAGCTCCATGACTCCAACCATTGTAGAAAAAGATCATCAACTCTATATGGTGGTCGGAACGCCGGGAGGGTCCACCATTATGACCTCGGTTTTCCAGACTATTGTCAATGTCATAGACTTTCATCAAGATGCGCAACAATCCGTCACATCACCACGTTTTCATCACCAATGGTTACCCGATCAAATTGATGTCGAGAAAAAAGCCATTACATCAAAAGTGAGAAAAAGTTTAGTAAACTCAGGATATAAAATTTCTCCACGTGGCAATATTGGTCGAGTAGAAAATATTATAGTATTACCAAACGGAAAACTGCAAACAGGAGCTGATCCTAGAGGAGACGATACCGCTGCAGGATATTAATGTATATCAAAATCATAAAATAAAAAAATCCCGTTACAAGCTGTAACGGGATTTTTTATTTTATTACGTTAAGAAGAATGATCTTACATCATTCCGCCCATGCCACCACCCATTGGAGGAGCACCAGCACCAGCATTTTCTTCTGGCTCATCAGCTAATACACACTCCGTAGTTAATAACATAGAAGCGATAGAAGCAGCATTTTCCAAAGCAACACGAGAAACTTTAGTTGGATCGATTACACCGGCACCAATTAAGTTTTCGAAAACATCTGTACGAGCATTGTAACCAAAATCGCCTGTACCTTCTTTCACTTTCTGAACGATTACGGCACCTTCAATACCAGCATTGAAACAGATCTGACGTAAAGGCTCTTCGATAGCACGTCTGATGATTTCGATACCGATAGTCTCGTCTTCATTAGCACCTTTTAAGCCTTTTAAAGCATCAGTTGCACGAATGAAAGCAACACCACCACCAGCAACGATACCTTCTTCTACAGCTGCACGAGTTGCATGTAAAGCATCATCAACGCGATCTTTCTTCTCTTTCATTTCAACTTCAGTAGTAGCACCAACATAAAGAACAGCAACACCACCAGACAATTTAGCTAAACGCTCTTGTAATTTCTCACGATCGTAATCAGAAGTAGTTGTTTCAATTTGAGAGCGGATTTGAGCAACGCGAGATTTAATATCTTCAGCATTACCAGCACCATTGATGATTGTTGTATTATCTTTATCCACAACAACTTTCTCTGCTTGACCTAAATCTTCTAATGTTGCATTTTCTAATTTGAAACCTCTCTCTTCAGAAATCACAGTACCACCAGTTAAGATAGCGATATCTTCTAACATCGCTTTACGACGATCACCAAATCCTGGAGCTTTAACAGCAGCCACTTTCAGTGAGCCACGGATTTTATTCACAACTAAAGTTGCTAATGCCTCTCCGTCTAAGTCTTCTGCAATGATGATTAATGGTTTACCCGTTTGAACTTGTTTTTCCAAAATCGGCAACAATTCTTTCATGTTACTGATTTTTTTATCATAGATTAAAATGTAAGGATTTTCTAATTCCGCTTCCATTTTATCTGAGTTCGTTACAAAGTATGGAGATAAGTAACCACGGTCAAATTGCATACCTTCTACTGTTTTTACTTCAGTTTCAGTACCTTTAGCCTCTTCTACAGTAATAACACCATCATTACCCACTTTTTCCATTGCTTGTGCAATTAAAGCTCCGATAACTTCATCATTATTTGCAGAAATTGATGCTACTTGTTTGATTTTATTATTGTCTTGACCAACAGTTTGAGATTGCGCTTTTAAGTTCGCTACCACTGCTGCTACAGCTTTATCAATACCACGTTTCAAATCCATTGGATTAGCACCTGCTGCTACAGATTTAATACCTGGAGCTACAATAGCTTGAGCCAAAACAGTTGCGGTAGTTGTACCATCACCCGCTTGATCAGCAGTTTTTGATGCAACTTCTTTCACCATCTGAGCACCCATATTTTCCAGAGCATCTTTCAATTCGATTTCTTTAGCTACAGTAACACCATCTTTAGTGATAACTGGTGAACCAAATTTTTTCTCAATGATGACATTACGTCCTTTTGGACCTAAAGTTACCTTTACTGCATTTGCTAATGTATCAACACCTTTTTTAAGTGCCTCACGCGCTTCAACGTTATATTTTACTTGTTTTGCCATTATTTTTAAATTTTTGAAATTAACATTTGATTCTTACTCGATATCAAGTAATCAAATCTGTTTACTTATGAATTCTATCCTTAAAAAATTAAATAACCGCGTAAATATCAGCTTCACGCATAATTAAATACTCTTTACCTTCAACAGTAATTTCAGTTCCAGCATATTTACCATATAAAACTTTATCACCAACTTTTACAGTTAAAGGTTCGTCAACTTTACCTGTTCCAACTGCTACAACGACTCCTTGAGATGGTTTCTCTTTTGCTGTATCAGGGATGTATAATCCTGAAGCTGTTTTTTCTTCTGCCTGAGCAGCTTCAACTACGACTCTGTCACCGATAGGTTTAATGTTTAATGCCATAATATATTTTATTTTTAGTTTTTTTTGAATGATATATAAACTTCATCAGCAATTATGCCAAAGCACCAAGAACAGACTTTTGAGACAAATTTGCATCGAAAAAGAATAGACTGGCAGGTTTCATTCACAATCGCTGTCAGGCTGTCACTTTCCAAAACTGACAGCAAAAAAAAAGCCTCCGATTTCTCGGAGGCTTTTAATTTCTATAGCACAACTTATTTTGTTGAATCTGTAACAGATTTCTGTGCAGGAGCTTGTTGAGCTGGCGCACCAGGCTTTTGTGTATTATTTAAGTTCAAGGGACTTGCTTGTGCAGGAGCCTCAATTTGATTACCCAAACCACCACCTACAGTAGCTGTTGTTGTTGGAGCCACAATATTGAATGCTAAACAAAAAACCATGATCGCAATCACTAATCCCCAAGAACCTTTTTCTAAAAAGTCACCTGTACGTTTTACACCCATAATATTAGTTCCACCAGCAAATCCTGATGATAAACCTCCACCTTTTGGATTTTGTATTAAAACTAAAAATGATAATAAAATACTAGCCAAAATTATTAGAGCAATTAATATTCCTTGCATTTCTTTATATGTATTAAGTTAATTTCTTTTCTAAATTTAAAATTTCCGACGCAAAGTACGCATTTTTTTCTGGATATTTCAAAACTAATTTTTTGTAAACCTCTATAGCTTTAGGATATAATCCCTGTTCAATATAAATACGAGCTAACGTTTCAGTTACCAAAGAGTATTGATCTTCCGAACTTTTACGCGCCTTATTCTCCAGATTAATCTTATCAGCAGGAGGTGGTTTTATCTGAGGATCCTCTTTGATAAATCGTTCAATCAAATGATCCGTATTTTTCTTCCCTACCTGAAAAGGAACTGTATTTTTAAATTCTTCGCTCAATTTTACTTCAGGAGACTGAAGGTGAAATATGTTCTCGCGAATTTGTTGATCCAATACCTGCGCATCAATTTTCTGTTTAAAACGCGTGACCTGCTGTTCTGCAGGTTGACCCTGATAAACTGGAGGTTTCAAAAATGGTTGATACGTCTCCGCATGATCTAAACGTGTTTTATGTAGCCACCAGAGAAAGCTATAAGGCATTAGCTCATCGTCATATACACTGACACGCTCTTCATCCTTCTCTTCTGCTCCTGAAAGTAAACGCTCCTCATGATCAATAACAGAAACCGTAGCTACTTCCATAACCTCTACTTCATTCGTATCATCCTCTCGGTCAACATCACTATTTTCTAACCGAAAGAAATCATGAGCAACACCAGATTGAATCAGCGCATCCAATTCTTCCTTTCCCGTATCTTCCTTTTCCGCCTCTTCATATACATCGACCACCAGCTGATCGTCTAAAACATCCTCAACAGTATCTTCAAAAGCGATATAGTCATCCACAGACTCGATCTCATCAACCATTTCAGCAGGAGCAGCCTTATGCAAATATTCATATAACCAATTGGGATTGGCTGCATATAATAAGGTAGAAGAAATATTATGCACCTCCCTATTTAACAAATAAAGATGTCTTTCGTACGCAAAACGAAGAGACTGCGCATATGGAAATTTGGCAATCAAGGACAATAAATCAGATTCCGAAAGCAACAAAGGATTATTGATTGCTTGATGAAATAAGTTTATATCTTCTGAAATTCGTTTATTTTCCATAGTTTAATCCACTACCAGTTAGCAAATGCCTTATTGTACACATCTTCCGTCAACATCATAATAATTTCTTTATTCAATGTTTCCTCTTGAGCCGATTGCAATTGTCCAGAAAAATCTTTAAATCTGGTGAAAGACTGTTCAAAATTGTCCTTTTCTATGATTTTATTATGATAACTTACTTTAATCGTTATGGAAAGACGATTTAATGCAGCACGGTCCGTTCCTGCCTCAACAGCAGCAGGACTAATGCTATAATCCGTAATAAAACCTTCAAAAGTAGCATCAGCATTATCATTGACCTGACTTAACCGCGATTGATTACGGATACGCTCTTTTAACGCCTCCGTAAAATTTTGACTTAAAGTCGGATAAACCATTGAAGCAATATTCTCAAAGTACAATACGTTCACAGTTTTCATGCCGTCAGGGATTGATCCCCCCGTAAAACTATATTTCACACCACAACTTGTTACAAAAAATAACATCGCTATAGTCATAAAAACAGGCAACAAACTTGATTTAAGTTTCTTCATAAACGCAATTTATAAATCTAAATTTAAGTCTTTAATTTTTCTGTACAAAGTTCTTTCCGAAATACCCAGCTCTTGTGCAGCAGCCTTACGTTTACCACGATGTTTTTTAAGTGCTTTCTTGATTAAATCAGATTCCTTCTCTGTTAAAGATAAAGACTCCTCTACCTCTTCAGCATCTTGGGTATCATAATTTAAATATCCATCTTGACCATTATTGCCTTTCATCACGTTAGGCTGATGAATGGTCAACGTTTGTGGAGAAGCCGCTAGATGATCTTGCAGACGCTCAGTACCTGGTTCCACCTCTTGGTACAGACGATTGATATAAGGCGAATTTTCATCAAAAGTTGCAGGATTTACACCATTTTGAATCAGTTCAACAACCAATTTTTTCAAATCGACCATATCCTTTTTCATATCAAACAGCACCTTATACAAAAGATCACGTTCCGAAAAATCGTCTTTTCCGCTTTGATTAGCAACTACAGCAGGGAGTGTCGAACGACTTTCCGAAGGAAGATAATTTTGCAAAATGCGAGCATCCACAACACGCTCCTTTTCAAGAACAGCAATTTGTTCCGCAATATTCTTCAACTGACGTACGTTACCAGGCCAGCTATAGGTCATCAACAATTTTTGAGCATCTTCTGTTAACTGTATACTAGGCGAACGGTATTTATCAGAAAAATCAACAACAAACTTTCTAAATAACAAATAAATATCTTCAGGTCGTTCACGCAACGATGGTATCCGCAACGGAACCGTATTGAGCCTATAATACAAATCCTCACGGAACTTGCCATTTTGGACCGCATTAAACACCTCAACATTGGTTGCCGCAACAACGCGAACATTCGTTTTTTGCACTTTTGAAGATCCTACACGAATGTATTCACCCGATTCCAAAACCCGTAATAGGCGAGCTTGCGTACCTAAAGGTAACTCTCCTACTTCATCCAAAAAGATAGTACCACCGTCAACAACCTCAAAATATCCCTTTCTTGCCTCATGCGCCCCAGTAAAAGAACCTTTTTCATGACCAAACAATTCAGAATCAATTGTTCCCTCAGGAATAGCACCACAATTTACGGCAATAAAAGCCCCATGTTTACGCGAGCTTAATTGATGAATAATATGTGAAAAAACTTCCTTACCACTACCACTCTCACCCTGTATCAATACCGAAATATCTGTAGGAGCTACTTGTCGCGCAATATCAATAGCCCTATTAAGTAAAGGTGAATTACCTATAATTCCAAATCGATTCTTAATATCTTGATTATCCATCCTCTAAATTTAATAATAAAGAACCTATATTAAATCCTAATTAGTCAACTATTTTACCTAACAACGTAGCAGAAGTACATGACTCAATAAATACAGTAACGTAATCACCAGCCTTAAAGCGTTCATCTACAGGAAAAATAGCCATTGCATTCTGATCATTACGACCAGCAAAATCTTTATCCGAACGTTTTGAAAAACCCTCTATTAAAATCCGTTGGTTTTTACCCACAAATTGTTGTAAACGCTCAAAACTATGTGCACGCTGTTTGGCAACGATTTCCGTTAAACGGCTTTTCTTTACCTCTTCCGGTATATCATCAGCATAACGTTTAGCCGCTAATGTTCCCGGACGCTCTGAGTAAGCAAACATAAAAGCATAATCATACTTAACATAGTCCATCATGCTTACCGTGTCTTGATGCTCCTCTTCCGTTTCTGTACAAAATCCAGTGATGATATCCGTTGAAATACCACAGCCCGGGATGATGCGATTGATCGCATCGATGCGGTTAATATACCACTCCCTATCATATGTACGATTCATTAATTCAAGTACTCTAGAATTTCCAGACTGTACCGGTAAGTGAATGTATTTACATATATTATCATGACTTGCCATCGTATAAAGGACTTCGTCTGTGATATCTTTTGGATGTGAAGTAGAAAACCGTACACGCAACAATGGATTGACCTCTGCTACTAGTGCCAACAGATTTGCAAAATTAACAGGAGCAATCGCATCCTGCCCCTCCACCGTAGGAGCTGTATATTTATACGAATCGACATTCTGACCCAATAGAGTTACCTCACGATATCCAGCATTAAATAGATCCTGCGCTTCTTTCACAATCGATTCAGCATCGCGGCTACGCTCTCTACCTCTTGTAAATGGTACTACACAAAAAGAACACATGTTATCACACCCGCGCATGATCGATATAAATGCAGTAATACCATTTGTATTTAGACGAACAGGATTAATATCAGCATAGGTTTCCTCACGAGATAGTAATACGTTAACAGATCGATTACCACCATCAACCTGAGCAATCAAATTAGGTAGATCACGATAAGCATCAGGTCCGACGACAACATCCACTAATTTTTCCTCTTCCAAAAATTTAGCTTTCAGTCGTTCTGCCATACAGCCCAATACACCGACGATCATGCCTGGATTGCTTTTTTTAGCAAATTCAAACTCTTTCAATCGATTACGTACACGTTGCTCAGCATTTTCGCGAATAGAACAGGTGTTGATAAATACAACATCAGCCTCTTGATAATTCTTAGTCGTCACAAATCCATCTTCAAGTAAAATAGAAGCGACTATCTCACTATCCGAAAAGTTCATTTGACAACCATAACTTTCGATATATAATTTACGTCCATGACCTTTATCAACATTATTTTCAATTAATAATGCCTCACCTTGACGTGCTTCGTCATGTTCCTTAGTTGTATGCGTTAAATCTAACATAGCTCAAAATTCAAAGACTACAAAGTTAGGAATAAATATTGGATTGATGACAGTTTGTCATATTAATATTGCATGTATATGAATATAAAATCCAACAAAAAAGCGCTGATGATACATCAGCGCTTTTATAAAAATATAAATTATTTTGTAGACCTATTTAGCTTGGTTTTTAGCTTCTTGTTTCATTTGGCTACCAGCAACGATCACGATCTCTACACGACGATTGGCAGCACGACCTGATTCAGTATCATTACTCTCCAAAGGCTCAGAGAAATTTCTACCTTCTGTACGGATACGAGATGAAGATAAACCTTGAGAAACAGCGAAAGCACGAACTGCATTGGCACGATTTTCAGAAACTTTTTGATTTGCATCTAAAGATCCAATATTATCCGTGTGACCAATAACTAAAATATCTGTACCTTGTTCTTTATTTAAAGTTGCCACCAAGTTTTTGATATTTTCTCTAGCAGAAGCCTTCAAGTCAGACTTGTTAAAGTCAAATAAGATACCTGAATCAAACTTCACAACGATACCTTCACCTGCTTGTGTTACTTCAGCTCCTTCAACAGTTTTAGCGATTTCAGCAGCTTGCTTATCCATTTTCTTACCAATCAATATACCAGCAGCACCACCGATAGCAGCACCAGCGATAGTACCGATAGCAGTACTTCCTGCTTTATTACCAATTAAAGCTCCTAAAGCACCACCTGCAACACCACCAATTACGCCACCTTTTGTTGTATTATTTGTATTTTGAATTGTTGAACAGCTTCCAAATAACATTGCTGATGTAGCCACCGTAAGACCAAAAACAGCTAATTTCTTATTCATTTTCATAATTTTAATATCTAAAGTAATATTTTCTTGTATTCTATAGCAACAGTAAACAAACCAAATGCCAAAAAACAAATATTGCCCTATAGGAGCGGATATTAGTAACAAAAATATAGACAGAAATCGACAGCTGCACAACTAAACTTCATTATTTCTCTTGTGTTTTCACCTCAATATCTGGCAATGTAAGCCCCTCGGGTCTTCCATTTTTATTAAAATCAGCTAAAGAACGCTGTACATACTCTAGAAAGTCATAATGTTGCCAATGTTCAACAGTTTCATACGAAGGTCTGTAAATGCGCATAAAAGATTCTAAATCTTTATCATCCAACTTTGTTATTTCTCGAACAGCATCCTTCGAAAAAGCTTTATCAACCTCAAGTTGTCTTTTTTCACTGTCCAAAAAACGACCAAAACGCTTCGCATTCTTTGCTTCACGTCCGAAAAGATTATAGAGAGCAGTAGCAGGACTAGCTAAATAAGTACCGAATTTATTATTACCACCATTATAGACACCCTTTTTCTGATAATCCCGCATCGCTTCATTGAGTTCCGCTTCCTTCGTCTTCCGCTCAATAATAACCGTTTCTAATTTAATTCCCGGCTGGAGTTCTACATAGAAATCTTTCAGATCTCCGATTAAAGTTTTCGCCTCTGAATAGCCTACCTTTGAAAAAGACAAACTATCACCAATAGAAGCCTCAATTAAAAACACACCAAAAGAATTGGAAACAACAGATTTTTTTGTTCTAATATTTAATACATTCACATCAGGAAGACGTAAAGAAGTACCCTTTTCAAACACCATCCCCGAAATGCGCTGTATTTGTTGTGCATAAACATGTGTTCCCGAAAAAAACAAGAACACCAAGCTCAGGATGCTGATATGGCAAATTAATTTTCTATACATATATTAATAAAAGTAATCATTGTTTGACATATCATATGTTAAAAAAGTTTAAATATTTAAGATGCTTACTTATACGGATAGAAGACAAAATTTGCTCCTTCTGGCACCACAACAAACAAACACATGAAATCTTGAGCACGTTTATATTTTTTTATAAAGGCATCCTTTCTATCTTCTTTAATAATGTTTGACTCGACAAACTCTTCAAAAGTTGAAGCATTGATACTCCAGTTTGTTTTAAGTTCCACATGATCAAGAATTAGCTCACCGACATTCACGACATGCTGGTGGGCAATAAAAATGGGATAAGCAGACAATCCCTCAGCCATGATTTCTAGCGATATTTCTTTGATTGAATCACTATAATAATCCAAATCAATCTTTAGACTTTTTAGAGGACTTGATTTTTGGCTTTCATCTTCACTATTTTTCGATGCTCCAAACCATTCTTCCATTTCCATAGTTTATCCCTTTAGTTTTAATAAAACAACATTTTCGACGTGCTGTGTATGCGGAAACATATCAACAGGTTTAATCCGAACCACATCATATTTCTCAGCCAACAATGTCAAATCACGTGCCTGAGTTGCCGCATTACAACTTACATAAACGATTTTTGGCGCCTCCATTTCTAACAATCTTGCCACCACATCAGTATGCATGCCCGCACGAGGAGGATCAGTGATCACCACATCAGGCTTACCATGCTGTGCGATAAAATGAGCTGTTAACACATCCTTCATATCGCCAGCGTAAAATTTGGTATTTTTAACACCATTGATCTCCGAATTGATTTTTGCATCCTCAATAGCTGAAGGCACATATTCCACACCAATTACTTCTTTTGCATATTTAGCAACAAAGTTGGCGATCGTACCCGCACCTGTATACAAATCATAAACAAGCTCGTGACCAGACAATCCTGCAAAATCTCTTGTTATTTTATATAATTCATAAGCTTGCGCCGAATTTGTCTGATAGAATGATTTTGGTCCAACTTTAAACTTAAGGCCTTCCATTTCTTCATAAATAAAATCACGACCGTTGTAGATCTCTATTTCCTGATCGAAAATCGTATCATTCTTTTTCTGATTGATAATATAAAGAAGAGAAGTTATAGACGGAAATTTTTCCTGGATGAATGACATTAACAGTTCCACCTGTCCTTCTTCTGGATAAGCAAATACCACGATCACCATTAATTCTCCTGTTGAAGAAATACGGATGATTAAATTACGCAGTACACCACTATGTCCGCGCAGGTCATAAAAAGAAATATCATTTGCGATCGCAAACTCACGCACACTGTTACGCAGTACATTCGAAGGATCTTCTTGCAAGTAGCAATGATTTACATTTAAAATCTTATCAAATCTGCCCGGTACGTGAAACCCAAGAGCATCCATATTCATACCATCCACATTATCATCAACAGAAGTCAACCATTTCTTATTGGAAAAAGTATATTCCAATTTGTTACGATAATATTCGGTTTGTCCAGAAGCCAATATAGGTTCCATAGACGAAGTATCCACTTTGCCTATACGTGTAAGCGCATTTTCAACAGACTGTTGTTTAAACAATAATTGCGCATCATACGTCATATGCTGCCATTTACATCCACCGCATACTCCAAAATGCTCACAGAAAGGTTCAACACGGTGTTCAGAAGCTTTCTTCAATGTCTGAATACGACCTTCACCAAAACTTTTCTTTTTACGCAGTAACTCCACATCAACCACATCACCCGGAATTGCTTTTTCTACAAACAATACCAAATCATCTGTTTTACCAACACCCTTGCCTTCTTCTGCAATATCAATAATCTCGATATCGTTGAATACTAATCTTTCTTGTGAACTTTTTCTTCTCATATTGGCGCAAAATTACGCTTTTTTGATCAGAATTTTAATGAATAGTTGCGTGAACTAAATAAGGAAGAATTTCCTTTTGGAAAGAAATAAAATTTTTACGCACATCCGCTTCCGTAACAGCTGTAAATGCAAACGAGAAAACAATATTTTTACTTGTTTTAATTAAGAACGTCAGCTTCTTTTCAGGAATAGAAGCCGCAATATTATCATGCTGAATAAATGAGCTAAGTAATAAAAGCTCGAGATCATCAGACAGTGTTTTTAAATATTCTTGCGCGTTGGCAGACTCCCGAATAAATTCCCAGCCCACAAACTCATTACACACCGTATAAGTCAAACGGCTTACTTTTAGAATGGTATTACCAAGAAAAACGGCTAAGTCCTCTTCTCCCACATTCTTTTTTAAGATATCCTTGACATTCTCTTGAATATATTCCATCAAGATCGCATGCAGAATTAATTCTTTACTATCAAAATATTTGTAAAATGTAGCTTTTGCCACATTAGCCCGCTTTGCCAATTCATTCACACTGGTTTTATTATAACCATATTTGCGAAACAGCTCACGAGCAGCTCTTTTGATAGATTCAATAATCTTTTCCGCTTCCATAATATTAGCTTAAAAAATGAAGTGGAGAAACGGGACGATAAGCCACCTGTTGATCTACGAAAAACATAAAACAATTAGCAAGAATACTTTTAAAAAAAACAATCACATTATCTACACCCTCTGTAAGCACGCGCTTGACAAAGACCGCAAATAATGTGACAAAATAGAGTATTCTTTCTAACATTTAAATGATCTCACTTTCAAATTGAGATAAGAATCGTACATCATTCTCAGAGAACAATCTCAAATCTTTAATCTCATATTTCAAATTGGCCACACGCTCGATACCCATACCAAAGGCAAAACCTGAATATTTTTTACTATCGATACCACAGTTATCTAACACGTTAGGATCCACCATACCGCAACCCAATATTTCTACCCAACCCGAATACTTACACAACTGACAACCTGCACCTTTACAAATTGTACATGAAATATCCATCTCAGCAGAAGGTTCTGTAAAAGGGAAATAAGAAGGGCGGAAGCGCACTTGAGTTCCCTCTCCGTATAATTCTTGAACAAAGTGAAACAATGTTTGTTTCAAATCAGCAAAAGAAACCTGCTCATCAACGTAAAGCCCCTCAACTTGGTGGAAGAAACAATGCGCACGAGAAGATATCGCTTCATTACGATACACACGACCCGGCATGATAGCACGGAAAGGTGGCTTGCCGGCCTCCATTAAACGAACCTGAACAGACGATGTATGTGTTCTTAAAGTAATATCATTGCCTTCTTGTTTCTTAATAAAGAACGTATCTTGCATATCACGAGCAGGATGTTCCGGCGGAAAATTCAAAGCCGAAAAATTATGCCAGTCATCCTCAATCTCAGGACCTTCCGAAACAATAAAGCCTAGTTTCTTAAAGATCTCAACAATCTCTTTGCGAACCAAAGAAAGCGGATGACGAGATCCCAATTTAAGACCCTGACCAGGCAAAGTAAGATCACCTTCACTTTTTTGAACCTGCGCTTTACTTGCTCCAAATTTTTCTTGAGCTTCTTGGTATGTTCGTTCAGCAAACTGTTTAAACTCATTCAATACCATACCTAAAACACGTTTCTCTTCTACTGAAACCGTTTTAAATTCATCAAACAAATTTTTAACAATACCTTTTGAAACTAAAAATTTCAATCTGAAATTTTCTACATCAGCTGAAGAAGTTGGGGCAAATTGCTTAATTTCCTCAGTATACTGCGTTATTTTATCTTGCAACATAATTATTCAAAGATACACCAAAATATTATAAAAGATAAACGGTTTTCATAAGAGAGCTTGAAATTTATTCACTCAGCTCAAAAAATAATCATAAAAAAAGAGCATCACTTTTAGGTGATGCTCTTGTTAAAAACAAATAATAACGTTAAAACGGTAGCGGATCACTATCGTTTTCATTTTCTGTAAAATCAACCTCAATTTCCTTATTTTCTATTTTTTCAGCATGTGTTTGTGCTGGAGCAGCAGCAGTAGGCTCAAAATCTGATTTACGACCTAACAACGTGAAATTCTCCGCAACAATTTCTGTTGAGTAACGTCTTATGCCTTCTTTATCTTCATAGGAACGCGTCCTGAGTCGTCCCTCAATATATACCAATTTACCTTTTGTCAGATATTTTGCGGCTACATCCGCTAATCCGCGCCATAGAACAACTGTATGCCACTCCGTTTGCTCTACTCTTTTTCCATCTCTATTAAAATTCTCTGATGTTGCTAATGGAAAACTTGCAACAGAGACATTATTATCTAAATATCTAATTTCTGGATCTTTGCCTAAATGGCCTACTAGAATAACTTTGTTGACTCCTGACATAATATTAAAGTTGTTTGGTTATAATTTAGCTGTTTCTAAAAAAGAAAAAATGAGCTTATGTTTAGCTAATTTATCCAAATCTTTTAATAAAACATAATTCCAATTTATTTTTTTTTGTTCCAAACCCCTAGGATCTAATAACCTATAGAAAGTCGCATATATATGCTGATGGCTCAAAATATGTTTTTTATTCGTCTGCAATAAAGTGAGCGCAGCGTCGGATCCAAATACATCCAAAAACTCTTGATGGTCTACGATAGACATTCCTTCCAGAGGCTCGCTTGTTTCAATCATAGGAAACTCATATAAATTTTCCCAAACATCTGAAGCCCCCCTCTTAGACATCAAAATCTCCTCATCCTTTTGAATGATGAAGTAATGAAAATAGCGATTCCTACTTTTCTTGGCTTTTATTTTCACCGGTAGATCTGCCACAACATCATGCACTCTGGCATAGCAGTCCAATTGAAGTTCACATTGTTGGCACAGAGGCGATTTTGGCTTACAATGTAACGCCCCAAAATCCATAATCGCCTGATTATACAACGCAGGATAAGTTAAGTCTAAATTTTCTTTAGCCAATTGGCTAAAAATCTTTTTACCTGCAGGAGTATTGATAGGTGTATCAATACCGAAATAGCGCGCCAGAACACGAAAAACATTACCATCTAAAACCGCTTGAGGCTCATCATTAGAAAAAGAAGAAATTGCTGCCGCAGTATATTCCCCAACTCCAGGTAGCTTAATCAACTCATCATATGAATTAGGGAATATCCCCTGATATTCATCACGTACTATTCCCGCAGCCTTATACATGTTTCTTCCACGAGAATAGTATCCCAAGCCTTGCCATAAGTACAAAATATCATCTTCCGAAGCATTCGCAAAAGACAATACATCAGGATAGCGCTCCGCAAACCGCAGGTAGTACGGCATCCCCTGCTCTACCCGAGTTTGTTGTAAAATAATTTCCGACAGCCAGATTTTATAAGGATCTCGTGTATTTCGCCATGGCAAATCACGTTGATGTTCGTGATACCACTCGATTATTTTCTTCGCAAATGACATCCTACAAAAATGCGCTTTTTTAACGCATCTATCAAATTATTGCCTCGCAATTATTTACCCATCTCCCGATCCAGGATCAGTTTCAATTCAGCAACTTTTTCAGGATTTCGATCAGCAATATTTGTCCTTTCACCCTTGTCAACATTCAGGTCATATAATTGATCCACATCATCATTCCCAAGTTCAATATTCACAAGGTTATTTTTTTTCGCTCCTTTACTCGCTTTGATAAATTTATAATGACCCTTCAAAACACTTAATGCGCCCGCAGATTTGATCAAATAAGCTCGACCAACCTGATCACTCCCGATCAAACTCTTCCAGTGATTTTCACTATCGATAGCCTCTCCCCGAGCATACTTGACATTCAAAAAAGAAGCAAAACTACTCAATAAATCCACTTGACAAATAAGTGCATCAGACGTAATACCTTTCTTGATAATTTTTGGCCATGTAATGATAAATGGCACACGAGTTCCAGCCTCAAACGCCGAATATTTTCCCCCACTATAAGGTCCAAATGGATTATGTCCATTCAGTTGTGCAACTGCACCATCCTCATAGCCATCATCTAGCACCGGACCATTATCACTTGAAAAAATAATAATAGTATTTTCATAAACATGGTTGTCTTTTAGCGTTTTGACCAATTGTCCAACCGTATAATCAAGTTGCAGAATCGCATCCCCCCGATATCCCAGTCCACTTTTACCTTTAAACATGGTAGCAGGCATACGCGGTACATGAGGTTCAGTAGCATTATAAGTTAAGAAAAAAGGTTGTTGATAATGATCTTGAATAAAACGAATTGCTTTATCTGCAAAAGTCAACGTAAGCTCTTCATCCACCCATTTTGCATCTTTTCCTCCCGACATCCATCCAATTCTACCAATACCATTCACAATAGTATGATCATGACCATGATTCAATGAATTTTTCATTTTCAACAATTCAGGATGCTCCTTGCTTGTAGGTTGATCACCCACCTTTTGATGATAAGAAACCACAATCGGATCATTTTTGTCTACACCAAGTACACGATGATTTTCCAAAAATACAGTTGGCACACGGTCTGCGGTCGCGGGGAAAATAAAAGAATAATCATAGCCGACTTCCAAAGGTCCTGGTTTTATAGTACCATTCCAATCCTTATCCACCTCATCTCCCAGGCCCAAATGCCATTTTCCTATCACAGCAGTTTGATAACCCGCCTTTTTAAAGACCTTGGGCAAAGTAATCCGATCTTGAGGAATGATCAATTTGGCATCGCCAGGTAGAATACCAGTTCCGGACTGACGAAATGGATAGTTGCCCGTCATTAAGGAATATCGAGACGGCGTACAAGTCGCAGCAGTCGCATGCCCATTTGTAAACCGAATACCCTCAGCAGCCAAAGCATCCAAATTCGGTGTCTTGATTTTATCCGCACCATAACTACCGAGATCGCCATAACCCAGATCATCCACATAGATCAACAGCACATTCGGTTTATCCTGTTGCCCCATGACCGCTGCAAAGGGACTAATTATGGCCAATAGACCAATTAACAAAGCTGTTTTTTTCATGGGATATAAGAGGATTGGTTTGATTGAACCTCAAACTTAGATAAAATTCAGTTTGTATGCAATCATAATCTCATTCAATCTATTTGCTTATTATTTCTTCTATTGAGCAAAACAGTTCTCATAAATCATTCGTCAGTTTCGCTATTACTTTAATTTTTTACTACTATTTACCCGCTTATATCCCATTAATAGGTTAAAAACGATCGTCGTAAACATCATAAACAAACAGACTCAAATTTAATAGTAGAAAAGAATATTAAAAAACATAATTTCGCAAGAAATTAGTTACTTAAAAATGAAAATAAAAATCTTTAGAACGCTTATTCTTTTATTTGTTCTTGTCAGCAGCTCTTCTGCACAAGAGAAAATGTTCAAAATCCAGTTTGGTTTAAATATTGACAGCACAACAGAAGCAGAGTCTGTCGCAGATATTTATCTGACTAAAGATTATTTAAGAATAGAAAACAAATTTATAGATACAAGTGTCCAAATCTCTGATTTTAAGAAGCAGATCGCATACATATTAGATTACAGCAATAAAAACTATTATGAGCAAGGACTTACGACAGAAGATGCCGTAATCTCTCCCGAAGATTTTCAAATTGAATTCATCACCAATGCCTCCAAATCAATCGCTGGATATGCCTGTAAAAAAGCAATTATTAAGATCCCGATTGGAACAGAAGACGAAAAACCATTTATTGAAGTCTGGTATACCACAGCACTGCCAAAAATGTATTGGGGAGAATACACCTACTTAGAGAAAATACCAGGAGCAGCACTATCCATTTCAGCTTATGAAATGGAAATGAAAGCCATCCATGTGACAGCATCGGTGGTCAACCCTGCCCTATTTGAAGTACCCCAAGATTTTGAACAAGTTGAGGAAGAAGCGTTCACATTTGAGACGACAGAGCTAGGAGAAAACAGGCAGTCTTATTACGATGAAGACACCGAACTTATTGGAGTAGCAGACACGATTGGCAATGCAATAACTCCTGCAAAATATAGTTTAATCAATTCCTTTATAGCAGGCTACGCAGTCGTAGCCGACGGAAGCAATCACTATGGACTTATCAACAATGACGGCAAAGAAATTATTCCCTGTCAGTATGAACATTTAGCACGTACTGAAGATGGGCTATTCCTATTTTCAAAAAATGATCGATATGGCTACATGAATATCCATGCACAAGTAGTGATTCCCGCAACCTACACTTATGCCCGGGAATTTGAAAACGGTCATGCTGTAGTCACTACAGACCAAGG
Organism: Sphingobacterium sp. UBA6320; assembly: GCF_002440335.1. Taxonomy (NCBI): domain Bacteria; kingdom Pseudomonadati; phylum Bacteroidota; class Sphingobacteriia; order Sphingobacteriales; family Sphingobacteriaceae; genus Sphingobacterium; species Sphingobacterium sp. UBA6320. The sequence continues at coordinate 208,814 of NZ_DJTA01000028.1, forward strand.
ATCTGGCGTCATTGACAGCAGTGGAAAGATTATTATTCCAATCAAATTTGAACTCATCCACGAATTTTCAGCCAATACTGCTGTGATCTCAGAGCAAGATAAATACTATTTAATTGATCAACAAGGAAAGAAAATAAGCGAAGCATATGATTTCTTGTCCAATGGCGGAGAAAATTTATGGCTCACTATGCAATCAGAAAAATATGGATTTATAGATGCAAAAGGAAAGCAGGTCATCCCATCAAAATACATATATGCTGCCCCATTTGATGCAGGACTCTCCTTAGTTTCCGAAAATGGGGAAGATTTTTTCTATATCGATAGCAAAGGTAAGTTTGTCCAAAAAATGGACAGCGAGTAAAAATACTAAAGTGAGACATGAAGCTGTCTCATTTTTGTTTTAGCAGAGGTTTCTGTTTATTTGTAGCAAAATCACAACATGGAAAAATTGAGCTTTAAAATCGCAACATTACATCGAGGAAGATATATGTTGCTCATGATGCTGTTTGTGTTGATGCTTGTTTACATCGTATCAAGACTCCCATTATCAGAAGTCGTGAAAATAATGGGCTCTTTATTTTCACTGCCCCTGGTCCTTTTCATCGCTGTAAAATGCTCCAAACAACATTCCATTTGGACCATTTATAATGGTGAATTAATAATGGAAAACAGCAGTTCCAGTCAAACGATCGCATTGGACAACATTGACTATGTGCGCAATCTAAGAAGATCAGGAGGCAATTTGATCATTATAAAATTAAAATCAGGCAGTCATATTAGAGCCTGGCGCAACAAGCTGTTTGAATCTGAAGATGATCTCAAAAGTTTCTGCCAAACGCTAAAAGACAATGAAATAGAATATTACGATATGTAGTCACCAATTAAAAAAGAGAAATAGTGTAACCTGAGTTACACTATTTCTCTTTTTTGTTGCTTTACTTTGTATCACATTAGATAGATCATTATGCTGGAAATAATTCAAAAACCCTGGCCCTGGTATATATCAGGTCCTTTAATTGCGCTTATCATGTTCCTATTGCTCAAGCAAGGTAAAGATTTTGGCATGTCCAATAACTTGAGAACGATGTGTTCAATTGCCGGAGCAGGCAAAACAAGTTCATTTTTCAGATTTGACTGGAAAGCACAAATTTGGAATTTATTAGTTGTATTAGGCACTATAATAGGCGGCTTTATAGCACGCTTCTATCTCAGTGATGGCGCTCCACCTGCTATAAACCAAGATAGCATAGCAGACCTACAAGCATTAGGTATTATTGACAAACTTCAGGGCTATATGCCCGACAGTCTCTTTCTATTTGATGGTACTCTTTTCCAATTCTTATTGCTGAGTATTGGCGGATTATTGATCGGATTTGGAACACGATATGCTGGAGGATGCTCTTCGGGACATGCCATATCTGGACTTAGTAATTTCCAATTACCCTCATTAATTGCTGTGATCGGATTCTTTATCGGCGGGATCATCATGATTCATTTTATTTTCCCTCTCATCTTTTAAACATAGCTATGAAACAGTTAAAATTTATATTAATCGGAATATTATTTGGCATCATCCTATACAAGTCGGAGGCAGCATCATGGTACCGCATATATGAAATGTTCCAGTTTAGATCCTTTCACATGTATGGAATTATAGGAACTGCATTAACAACTGCCATCCTCATTGTTCAAGTCATAAAAAGGAAGAACATAAAAGATAATAATGACCTTCCAATCCAATTTATCGATAAAAAGAAAAGCATTACACGCTACCTACTTGGAGGTACCATCTTTGGATTAGGTTGGGCTTTGACAGGAGCTTGTCCCGGGCCTATGTTTTCGCTCCTAGGTGCTGGATATTGGACATTAGGGATTGTGCTTATCTTTGCTCTGATCGGAACATGGCTTTACGGCCTAATCCGTCATAAGTTACCACATTAATATCAGCATATGATAACAGTTCAGCAAGCATTTTTAGGAAGTTTTGAAAAAGAATTGATTGCAGAGATTGAACAAGTCTCTGTCATTAAACAGTTCAAGGCAGGAGAAATCATTATTGACATTGGTCAATACATTAAATTTATGCCCCTCCTCTTAGATGGAGTCATTAAAATCATTCGAGAAGATAAAAAGGAGGGCGAACTGTTGTTATATTTTTTAGAGAAAGGCGATACCTGTGCCCTATCTATAGCCTGCTGTGTAGGCTCAAAAAAAAGCGAAATCCGCGCCATTGCCGATGTCGATACCACCGTCGCGATGATTCCCAATCAGTACCTCGATAGCTGGATGGGAACCTATAAAACTTGGCGCAATTTCATTCTAGAAAGCTATTCCGATCGACTCAATGAGCTGTTAACTACAGTCGATAATATTGCCTTCTCACAGATGGATGTTCGCATCATGAACTATTTGAAAGAAAAGGCATCCATTAGCAAATCACAAAAGATAGAGATCACCCATCAGGTCATTGCCAATGACCTCAATACATCTCGTGTAGTCGTATCCCGAATTTTAAAATCACTAGAAAACCAAGGAAAAATCCTTTTAAATAGAAATAACATCAATCTAATTTAATTGTCATTTCAATGCTTAAAATATCGAAGGTAACCTATGTTACCTTTCATCCTTTTTTAAGACGTTACCTTTGATAAACAAACAATTAATCATGGAGTTATCACTTATTTTTGGATATATTTTAGCAATTGCAGTAGGCCTCTCAATGGGTATTATGGGAAGTGGTGGCAGTATATTAACACTACCTATATTTGTCTATCTATTTCATCTGGCACCAGCACAAGCATTAGACTATTCTTTATTTACGATTAGTACAATATCGATCATTGGATCAATTTCTCACTTACAAAAAAAAGAGATCGATCTCAAAATGAGTTTATTTTTTATTCTACCATCATTCATATCTGTTTACATGACCAAGCAATACATCCTTCCTCGTATTCCTGATCATTTTCAAATTTATGAGATGATGATTCATAAAGATCAGATCATCATGACCCTGTTCGCGATCATCATGATTGCATCAGCATTAGCGATGATCAAAAAACGCGATGATCGACATCAAATTAAAACCTCCAGAAATAACACCGCGTTGATGATATCCATTGGTTTTTTGATTGGTATATTAACAGGATTAGTAGGTGCAGGTGGAGGTTTTATCATTGTTCCAGCTCTTATACTTTTGTTCGGCAATACCATTAAACAAGCCACCGCAGCCTCTCTATTTATTATAGCCATCAATACAGCCTTTGGTCTGTTGAGCAATTTCAAACAGCTGAATCAAATCAATTGGACAATATTAATTATCTTTACAGGAATCACACTAATAGGATTGATGATTGGAATCCAATTAAAAACAAAATTAAAATCCGAAAAATTAAAAGTAGGATTTGGATATTTTCTTGGAGCAATAGGTTTAATCATAGCCAGTATAGAAATCAATCAATTTATAAATTTATAAAGGAATAAATTATGTTTTTTCAACACATTTTCGAATCTTCATTAGCACATGCAAGTTATCTCATCGGCTGTCAAGCAAAAGGAGTAGCAATTGTGATCGATCCTAAAAGAGATGTAGACACGTACTTAGCTATAGCCGAAAAAAACAACTTAAAGATAACGCATATTGCAGAAACCCATATTCATGCCGATTATCTATCCGGCTCATTAGAATTAGCCGCTTTAACAGGCGCAAAACTCTATCTTTCTGACGAAGGGGGAGCAGATTGGCAGTATGATTTTGATCACGTGGGCTTAAAACATCAGGATGAAATAAAAATTGGAAATCTGATATTTAAAGTTTTACATACACCAGGTCATACCCCTGAAAGTATCAGTTTCCTATTAACAGACACACCTGCGACAGACGCGCCCGTCATGTTGTTTACAGGAGATTTTGTATTTGTAGGTGATATTGGACGTCCAGATTTATTAGAAAATGCTGCCGGACTGATCGGAACAAAAGAAATCGGAGCACATCAAATGTTTGAATCATTAAAAATCTTTAACCAGCTTCCAGACTATGTACAAGTATGGCCAGCACATGGCGCAGGATCTGCCTGTGGAAAAGCCCTAGGGGCAGTTCCAAGTTCAACTGTTGGATATGAAAAGATAAGAAACTGGGCTTTAAAATATGGAAATGATGAAAAAGCATTTACGAAGGAGCTTCTAAGTGGACAACCAGAGCCTCCAAAATATTTTGCGATGATGAAAAAGCTTAACAAAATCAAGCGACCATTGCTAACATCAGTACCTACTTACAAAGAACTAGACGCAACAGAATTGATATTGCATCATAAAAATGATGTAACCATCATTGATACCCGCAACAAACAAGAATTTGCACAAGGATTCATACCCAATAGCATCAATATCCAGAATAATAAAGCTTTCAGCAATTGGGCAGGCTGGATTTTAGATTATCATAAACCATTTATTCTTATTGTAGCAAAAGATCAATTAGAAGATGTCACCCGCAAATTGATGCGTATAGGTCTCGATCAAGCCATTGGCTATATCACACCTCAATCCTTGCAAACAGTTGGTATCAAACTTGATCAGCAGGAAATTATTGATTTCAATGAGATGAATACAGCATTAAACAATCCCAATGCACAAATTTTAGATGTTCGAAATGAAAGTGAATATCAGGCAGGGCACCTTCCCCATGCAACCCATGTCTTTGTTGGAACACTGCTGGAAAATTTAGATCAGATAGATCCAAGTAAACAACTGTATCTACATTGTCAGTCCGGTGACCGTGCGACCATAGCCATGTCACTACTTGACAGAGCCGGGATCAAAAATATCAAAAATTATAGTCCAGGGATGAAAGAATGGGTCGAGAAAAATGGTACCCTAATAAAATAGAAAAGCGGATTAATCCGCTTTTCTATTTTAAAGACTACGCTCCGGAATTTTAAAATACCGCAGTACATCCGTTTTCTTATCGACAATATCTCCCTTTTTATTGGTTTCCAGTCGATGATTAACAACTGAAATATATTGATAATTATCAGCATCAGATTCATAAATCGTGACTGTTGCAAACTCATCACCCAATTCATCAGCCTCCAGATAGGTCTGTAGATCTGTAAAATCCTTTTTTCCTAAATTCTGCTCCAGTGCCTGCTTATCTGATATATACGCGATCTGTTTCTCAATTTCCCTTTTTTGCATCCATTCATTACCCCTTTCAGAAAAAGGTTCAGTTGTTTTACCCGACCAAGCTAAGACAATAGGGTAGACAATAATAGTCGCAGCCTCAATACCCCACAAGATCCATAAAGGCCAACCACTCACCACACTTTTCTTAAGAGAAAAAGTACCAACAGCATTTAATTCTTGAATTCCACTAAATGTATCCATTGGGTGAAATAGGAAATATAAAAAACCATCCAGATTAAAAGAAGACTTCAACCACATGTCCCCTCCCATTGTACCTTCAGCATTAAACATTAAGGAGACAAATAAGCACCATTGGGCATAATACGCAACCAAAGTGCAGATGAAAGTAAATAGTAGTGCAATACCCCTATTTCTAACTTTTCCGATTTTTAACAAAACGTCCAAGACGTAAAATAAGCCATAAGCTAAACCAAATGTGATCAAAAAGTTAAAATATACAATTGGTATAAACCACTGCAAAGCAATATATACGATGGCTAAAATAACAGATGCACACACTCCCGCAATAATAGCAAACAGTACACCTCCGATTGGAGCCTTCCCCGAAGATTTATAATAAGTTTCTTCCATACAAGTTTAATTAGATCTAGACCTAAAATAACAATTGGAATAAATAAAAACAACCTTATATCAAACAAATATTACAAAACAGGCTGCACCTCCCTTCCCCATATTCCTAATGAATTTTGTATGTTTGAACCATGAATTTGAAATACCTTTATACATTAATCTTAGGACTATTCCTGATCCAAACAACAACAGCGCAACGAAAAGGCTATTGGCAACAGGCCGTAGATTATAAAATGAATATTGATGTCAACGAAAAAACATATCAATATGACGGAAACATGCAACTGAAATACAGCAATAATTCAGGACAATCACTCAAAAAAGTGTATTTCCATTTGTATTTCAATGCCTTTCAGCCGGGTTCGATGATGGACAATAGACTTTCCAACATCGCAGATCCAGATAAAAGAATGGCCACCAATATCGGCACAAAGGAAAAACCAAAATACCAGAGTCGAATTGCAACCCTGACCCCAAAACAAATTGGTTATCAAAAGATAAAGTCATTAACAATAAACGGTAACAATACCAGTTACAAAGTCGATGGTACTATTTTAGAAGTTACCTTACCTAATGAAATCGAAGATGGCGAAACGGCCACCTTTGATATGACTTGGGAGGCACAGGTACCAGAGCAAATTAGAAGATCTGGTCGCAATTCGAAAGAAGGAGTCGCACTTTCGATGGCACAATGGTATCCAAAAATGGCACATTTTGATGAATTCGGATGGCACCTTGATGAATATATCGGTCGCGAATTTATAGCTCCATTTGGCAACTTTGACGTCACCGTTAATATCAATAAAAATTATATCCTAGGTGCATCCGGCGTATTGCAAAATCCAACAGAAGTAAAAGGATATGCAGCAAAACCAAAAATCAGAGCAAAAGATAATAAAGTCCAATGGCATTATATTGCTAAAAATATCCATGATTTTGTTTGGGCTGCAGACCCCAAATTTGTCGTTGACTCAGCCAGCAGCAAACAGGGCATTCATGTATACACGGTATATATTCCAGAAAGTGACTCCGTTAAAACAAACTGGAAAACAGCTTTAGGACTAGCAACAGAATTTTTCGATTTCAATGCCAAAACATTTGGAGCCTATCCATGGCCCACTTATACCATTATCCAAGGAGGTGATGGTGGCATGGAATACGGTACGGCAACATTGGTCACTGGAGGTCGCAATTTAAAAAGCCTAGTAGGTGTTATTTTCCACGAAGCCGCCCACTCTTGGTATCAACACTTATTCGGCATCAATGAGACCGTAGACGAGTGGTTTGATGAAGGGTTCACTTCTTATGTAGAAGAACTTGCGATGCAAAACTTATTTGAAAAACGAGGAGCCATTGAAGCTAACCCTTCCATAGATGCTTATCGTGCGTACTACAAACTAGCCCTGTCGGGAAAAGAAGAACCTGCCAGCCTGCTTGCCGATTACTACAATACCAACTATGCCTACAGTAATGAAGCTTACAATAAAGGACAGGTACTAGCCGTACAATTGGGCTATATCATTGGAAAAGACAATCTGGACAAGACATTCTTAGAATTTTATAAACAATGGAAATTTAAACATCCAACGCCAAATGATTTTAAAAGAATTGCTGAAAATATATCAGGAATCAATCTAAAATGGTACTTCAACCTCTTTATCAACACTACTCGTAAGATTGACTATGCCATCAAAACAGTTAGCGATAAAGAAATTACCTTACAGAACAAATCCGACTTTGCAATGCCTATTGATTTATTAGTAACCTATGAAGATGGCACAAAAGAACTTTTCTATATCCCACTACGTGAAATGAGAGGCGAAAAACCAGCAGAAAACTTCAAAATTTACGAAGGTATTAAAAGAACAACATTGGAAGACTGGAACTGGACACAACCATCCTATCAGATCAATCTAACAAAAAAACCGGCAAAAGCGATTATAGATCCATCATTACGCTTAGCCGATGTCGAATCCAGCGATAATACCTGGGAAAAGAAATAACATAACAACAAGAGGCTGGTCAATAAACCAGCCTCTTTGCTTTAACATCAATCCTCGCGGCTTCCATCATCAGCCATACGCACAATTTTGGGTGAGAAACTAGCGATAATATCCACCAGATCTTCTTGCGCAGCCATCACCTCGTGAATATTTTTATAAGCCATTGGGGCCTCATCCAGTCCAGCACCGATCAATGTGATACGATGATCTGACAACATGGATTTCAAATCTTTACGTGCTATCGTTTTTATAGCTTTCGTGCGGCTCATCAATCGACCCGCGCCATGTGAAGCCGATTGAATAGCCTCTTCCTTACCTTTTCCTCGGACTAAGAAACCAGGAGTTGCCATCGATCCAGGAATGATACCCAGCACCCCTTTACCTGCAGGAGTTGCACCTTTACGATGTACGATGACCTCCTCCCCTTTCCACAACTCTTTCCATGCAAAATTATGATGATTTTCAACCATCGCCAATCGTTCAGCACCTAAAGCCTTACTGATTTTCTCGTGAATGACTTCATGACAAGCCGAAGCATAGTCACCCGCAAGGTTCATCGCTAACCAATATTCTTGACCTTCCGCTGTATCAAGTCCCATATAAGCCAAATTTTGAGCCTCGTAAGGCAAAGGACAAAGCTTTTTAGCCAGTTTAGTATAATGATCCGCAATAGTTGCGCCCAATCCCCTAGATCCCGAATGAGTCAATAAAGCAACATATCGTCCTTTCTCCATACCAAGCTCCGCATCTGCCTCCTTAAACTCCATCACCCCAAATTCAACAAAGTGATTTCCTCCACCAGAAGAACCTAATTGTGTCCAAGCCTTATCCTTTAATTGGCGAATAAAATCATTCGTTTCAAAAGCCTTACTCGCTAGCACAGCATGATCGGCACGTTCATGTTTCAAGTAACCATGTCCAGCACCAAATTTGGTATGATCCATAATTACCTTCTTATAAAAATCATGATGCGCATACAGATGCTCTTCAGGGACATCAAAAATAGACAGTGCCATTCGACAACCGATATCAACACCCACACCATAAGGAATGACCGCATGATGAGTCGCCAATACCCCACCGATTGGCAAACCATATCCTTGGTGCGCATCCGGCATTAATGCCCCCGCCACTGCAACAGGAAGTTTCATCGCCAGATCCATTTGGCGCAAGGCACCTTCTTCAATCTGAGACTCACCATAGATGCTGTAGTCTTGCTTCCCCTCTTTTAAAGAGATTGTAGCTTTAGCCACTTCATCAACATTTAAAAGAGCTTGCGCAAGCGGTTTAAATACTTCATCCTCCATATACATTTCTGGAGCAGCCAGTACTTCCGCAAACTTCAACAACATCTCCTCTCGGGTAAACCCCAATCTCTTTTTATTAATTTTTAACGCTTCCCCTAAAGCAAAATTCTCTTCATATCCCAAAGCAATTAAATCATTGCCATTTATTCTTTTATTTTCCATGATACTATTCATCAATGATGTTCCGTTTAAACCGCATCTTACAGATTTGATCTATCTTTACATCGGTTATTATTTTTCCTTAAGCAAGGAACAGCACCTCTTTATCGCTATCCCTTGCGCCTCTTTATGTCTATCTACCAATTCAGTTTTAAGGTAAAGCGGTAGATGTATTATTTCACGAACAACTGCTTCAGCTGGTCCACGATCTGACCATTACCGGAAACCGATATATTGTTTATTTTTTCAGCTATCTTCTCCACATATTCCATCTCTTTCAATTTAAACAACATCGCATTATCCTCCATCAATTTAGCCGTATTCAACAAGCTTCTTGTAGAAGCCGTTTCTTCACGCCGCGTGATGATATTTGCCTGAGCTTTTTTCTCCGCGACCAGCACCTGATTCATAATCTCCCGGATATCTCCTGGCAAGATGATGTCTTTAACACCGGCATGAAACACCTTTACCCCCAGTAATTCAATCTGCGAGGCAGTATCCTCCAGCACATGTGCATTGATGGCCGACTTATTATCCATCAGCTCATCCAAAGTCATTCGACCTATGTAAGAACGCAACGCTAATTGCATCAACATATACAACTGCTTCTCAAAATCTTTATTTTCAAGCATTGCTTTCAGCACATCCACAACTTGGTACTGTATCGAAAAATTAATCCTAATCTGCGCCTTATCTTTAGTCAAGATTTCTTGACCAGCAATATCCATAGTCGTCAATCTTGTATCCACTTTTGAAATACTGATTGATGTCGCATTTTTCCACCAGTAGTAGGTACCCGCATTCAATATCTTTGAAAAAACTCCATCAAGAAATAGCAGCCCTCTCTCCGAAGGCTCTAACTTAAACTGTCGTATATAGTAAGCCAGCGTCTGCTTCTCCAACAATTGTTTGTGCACTCCCTCACCTATTTCTATATCCGTGATATCCTCCTTTTGGAAATGATAAGTTAATAAACCCTTCCAGAAAAAATGTCTGCCTGCTGCTAGTACCTGCTTATAGTTGTTATTGACAAAAACTAGACAGATCTCATGATCGGCAACTTCCACCAATGCTACATGGTCCGAAAAACCGGTAAGCTGCATCAATACATCAACATCCAAGCTTACTGGAAAAGGCTTCGACAAATCATATAATTCTAGTTTTTCACCAAAACCTATCCAGTATTTTCCAGCAGGCAATACGCGGGTATACCGATTGTTTTTAACAACTAATCCCAATTGATTGATATCTATAGTTACTCTTTTCATCTTATTTTAATTTTTTATTCTACTCTTCCATACCCAGTACAAAACACTGCGCTTGATCAGAATATACTATTGTTCTAAATACATTTTTCCGCGATCAAAAAGATGATCCTATTATTTATAAACGCTTCGATTCCTGTCTATTGAATATGACCGGAATATAAAAGGGGCCTAAAAGAAAAATAAAATGATGACACCTCATCCTTAAAGAATATACACCCCATTCGTGTATTCATTTAAGGATTGCAATATCCTCAACCCTATCGTTGCTTTTAGCACCTACTTTATACTACAAAGGCCCCATTCAATTGTCTCATCTTTAATAAAAAGAAAAGACCAAACGAGAGACGAAGCGCTTACGAAGTGGAGACTTTTTTAAAGAAAGTCTAAACTTGAACATGGAACTTTCGTTCCTCCAACCGATGGACACACTTTTGAGATGTGCGTGGGACTCGAACCCACCATTTTGCTGTACTCTACCTCCTGAGTTACTCCGTCCAGGACGGAGGTAGGATTCGAACCTACGACCGCAACATTTGACAATAGTGATTTTCTTAAAGTCAGCATATTACTTTCAACTGAAGCAATACTACCCTGCTATACAGAAACAGGAGACCAGGACTCTTAAATCATGCACTACGCCATATACCCTTTCAGGTATATATCTTAAAAAGCTAATCGCTTATTTATTCAAAGAACTATTTGTCTTGATCGACATTACAAATATGCAAGCCCCACCACGCAATCTGTCTGCGCAGTAAAAAAGAATTTAAAAAAATCAATCAAAAGCAACATACCAAACTGATAATCAATTACATTAATTTAATAAAAATTAAATAAACCAGATCAAAAACACTTTATACGCAAATACATTGCGCAGAAAATTTGAATTCTGTATCTTTAACTTCATACCATAATATCAAAAACAGCATGTCCACCAATAAACTTGCATTAATTCGCTACAAAACCATTGACAACTGCTTATGTCAACGTCATCGCAAATGGACCTTAGAAGATCTTATAGAAAAAGTCTCCAATGCCCTTTATGAGCTGGAGGGTATCCATAATGGCATCAGCAAAAGAACGATTCAAGGAGATATACAAGTCATGCGGAGTAATAAGTTAGGATACAATGCCCCGATTATTGTTACAGATCGAAAATTTTACAGCTATAGTGATCCTACATACAGCATCAGCAATTCACCCATCACCTCCTTAGATATGAAGAAGATGAAAGAAGCCGTAGACTTACTCAAGCATCTCAATGGTTTCTCTTATTTTGACGAAATGAGTGATATGATCTTACGTTTAGAAAATAGCCTCATTCAATCGGAAGGAGCTCAAAAGCCTGTCGTACAAATGGAAAGTAACAAACTCTTAAAGGGTTTAAACTGGATCAGCATACTTCATCACGCTATACTCGAAGAAATCCCTTTACTCATCACCTACAAATCCTTTAAGTCACTCGCTCCTATACAAGACGTATACTACCCATATTTGCTAAAAGAATACCGCAATCGGTGGTTCTTAATCTGCAAACCTAAGAAAGGAAATCTCTTAATTACGCTTGCTCTAGACCGTATAGTTGATATTGATGAAATGGCAAAACATGGCTTTATACCTTACGAAGGCATCGATTTCGATCGCTACTTTGCCGACACCATTGGGGTTACAAAAAGTCAAAAAGACCGTGGACAAAAAGTAATCTTAAAAATTGACAGCTTCAATGCCCCCTATGTAGAGACCAAGCCATTACATAGCTCTCAGCAGATCATCAACAAACATGATAACGGCAGTATCATGATTCGTCTTGATGTCGTCTTAAACTTTGAGCTGGAAAGAGAAATTTTGGGATTTGGAGAAAATATAGAAGTCATTGCCCCAAGAAATCTACGCGACCGAATAAAAAAGAGAATCAGTAAAAATCTACAGCAGTACAGCAAAGAAACAGAATAAATCCATTTAACTCTGGATTTTCCTTTACCTTTGCCTTCAAATAAAACAGACCCATGATCTACTTTCACATTCCATTCTGTAAGCAAGCCTGTCATTACTGCGACTTTCATTTTAGCACCTCACTGAAATACAAAGATGAAATGCTCAACATGCTATACAAGGAAGTCGAACTTAGAGCCGATTATCTGGAAGATAAAAACATCCAGTCCATTTATTTTGGTGGTGGTACCCCCTCTATATTAGAACCCGAAGATATCGCTAGGCTGATCGACAAAGTGTCAAAACATTTTGAGATCGACTCGCAAGTAGAGATTACCTTAGAAGCCAACCCGGACGATCTCAACCGGGAAAAAGTAGCAAAACTCCGTCAAACAGAAATTAACCGCTTTAGCATCGGTATTCAATCTTTTTTTGAAGAAGATCTAAGATGGATGAACAGAGCGCATAACCAAAAAGAAGCCGAATCTTGTATTATGCGCGTACAAGATGCCGGATTTGAAAACATCACCTGCGATCTGATCTATGGATTTCCATTATTAACCGACGAAAAGTGGAAAACCAACATGCAGAAGCTATTGGATTTTCAGATTCCGCACATCTCATCCTACTCGATGACCGTAGAAAAGAAAACAGCACTTGATCATATGATCAAAACAGGAAAAGCGCCGGCCATAGATAGTGATCAAGCTGCCGATCAAATGCTGATGCTGATCGACCAGCTGAAAACAGCAGGATTTGAGCAATATGAAATATCCAATTTTGCTAAAGATGGTATGTATGCCAAGCATAATACCAACTACTGGAAAGGAAAACATTACTTAGGTATTGGTCCATCTGCACATTCATTCAATGGTACATCACGCTCATGGAATATCGCGAACAATGCCAAATACATCCATGATATGGCACAAGATAAGCTACCGTTAGAAACTGAACAATTATCTTTACTTGATCGCATTAACGAATACACCATGACCTCACTGCGCACCATGTGGGGTATCAATCTTGCCTTAGTGGAAGACAAATTTGGAGCAGAGGTCAAAAAACAACTATTGATAAACTCCGAAGCATTCATTTATAATAAGCAATTAACTCAAGTGGACAACCGGCTTACCCTTAGCGACACGGGCAAACTAATGGCCGATCACATTATGTCTGAGCTATTTATTATTGATGAAAATTATCAATATGAATAACAATATTATGAGCAGTTACTTGCCATTGGTTTGTAACTTCAACAGCTCCTGTTCTGCTAATTTTCGGGTCTCTAGCTTGATATCGTCCTTTCTGCGCTGTAGATTTTCTCCAATACTTGAAATCAAACCTTCATTCAACGGAACAAGCTCCCTTCTAGAATCCCATTGGCTGATATAAAAATCATCCGATTTTTCATCAAAAAGAATATCGTAATCATCCAATCGACGTTGTTCCTCATATGCACCTATCACGTAATAAGGAAAATATCGATTTGGTTTTTCAACTATTTCCAGCTGCAAAGGCTTATATTCATATTGAGAAGAACTAAGTTTAAACAAAAATGTAATTGCTTTTTCAAATTGGTCCAACTTCTTTAAAATCAGCAATTCGTCGTTATTATATTGAAACGGATTGGGATAGTACGCGCCATTATAAAAATAGTCTTTAGGGTCCTGTCGTATCTGTAACGGCTCTACCCGTACACCATGCTTATTGATGAGGGATTCATTTACACCGTCCTCAGCAGGTACTACAAACCAATGTTCACCACCGGCATCATATTGTTTTTTCATCTTACCGGCATATACAGTAGCGTAACCGTAATTAAACGGCAGTGCAAAACCCCAATCTGCAGGAGAAATCTTATCCCCTAAAAAATTGACAAAACCAATTTTCCCCTTCTCCACATAACGTCTCAGACCTTCAGACCAATAGTCAGATCCATTATCAAAAAACTGAGGGTAATACAATATATTGCCTTTTCTGTCATATACCGTCGAAACCGCAAAAGCTGGATTATCTGCATCTTCTTCATCTCCAAGAACCCCGATAAATTCGATAAAGGGATCATCGATCGGTACATTTAAATCAAAATCATGATATACATGGTGGATTGGAGGAATAATAATTGTCCCCTTTTCATTGCGCACCCCTACAAGACTACTGTCCGCAGTCATCATATAGTACAATTTATCTTGCCCTTTAGAAAATAAAAAGCAGCAAGACAAAATGAGCGTAACGAAAATTTTCAGCCCCCTCATATAAGCAACTTTTTGGTTCTCAAATATTTCAGAATAATTGCCGTCGCACCAGCATGCTGTTGAACATAACATTTTGCCTGTTGACCAGCGTAGTCGCGCTTAGTCTGATCCTGTAAACAAGTAAAGATCAAATGGAGTTTATCAGCATCTTGAATAGAAAAACCAGCTCCCTGCTCGATCAAATCCTTAGCTTCCTGAAACTTATGATATTTTGGGCCAAATATAACCGGTATACCATACGTCGCCGCTTCCAATGTATTATGAATCCCCACACCAAATCCGCCACCAATATAGCTGATACTTCCATAGCCATACAAAGAAGAGAGCATACCTATATTATCAATGATCAACACGCGCGCATCCACGACTTTTTGACAAGTATGCTGCGCAAAATTTGAGAATCTAAGTGCATCGGGAAATAATAATAAAATAGCGTCGATATGCGCTTCATGGATTTCATGCGGAGCTAAGATCAATTTCCAGTCAGGAAACTGCAGCATGAGGTCCTTTAAAAGCTTTTCATCCTCCAGCCATGTACTTCCTGCCACCAAAACAGGAGATTCACCAACAAATTGACCGACCTCCATCACACTTTTCTGCTGCTTGGGCAATTCCACCACACGATCAAATCTCGTATCACCCGTAAGCCCAACATTTCGAAATCCATGCTCTTTTAATAGATGGACACTTTCTTCATTTTGCATGAAAAAATAAGTGACCGACAGGAGGATTTCTCTAAAAAAACCACCATAAGGTTGAAAGAACATTTGATTCGGTCTGAATATGGCAGAAATCATGAATAGCGGAATATCTCTATTTTTCAGTTCAGAAAAATAATAATGCCAATATTCATATTTTGTAAAAACCACAAATTCTGGATGAATGAGATCTATAAACTGCTTGGCATTTTTTGCTGTATCCTCAGGGAGATAAAAAACATAATCGGCTAAATTGGTATTCTTTCTAACCTCATAACCTGAGGGAGAATAAAAAGTAATCACAATTTTTTTTAATGGATAATCTTTTTTTATACCTTCCAAAACGGCCCGCCCCTGTTCAAATTCCCCTAGGGAGGCAAAGTGAAACCAGATGTGATTTTGACCCGTTTCAACCGTTTGATTTATGCGCGCATACCAATCCTTACGACCATCTACCCAAAGCTTAGCCTTGGGATGAAAAGGCGCTATTAAGCGTAATAAAAGCCCATAAAGATGGATTCCTAAAGAATAAAGAAGACGCATGTTCGTAAAATAATACTTATATTCGTCAAAGATATTAAACCCTTTTCTAATTGTTGAAAATAAGTGGAAAATAAGATACGCAACCCAATTTTAATACCGGAGCTGCAAGATCTCTTGACTTTCACCCTGCGTGATTGTATTAGACAGGATTATCGACCATCAATCTTTGCCAATCAAAAATTAAGAACATAAAGACTTTACATATTATAATTATAAACAATGAGCAAAATACTTGTAACAGGCGGAACAGGATATATTGGTTCGCATACAGTTGTTGAATTGCATAACGCAGGATATACACCGGTTATCATTGACAACTTATCTAATTCTAGCATCAAAATGTTAGATCAAATTGAAAAAATAATCGGCGTAAAACCTGAATTTCACCAATTTGACCTATGTGATGAGGCAAAAGTCTTAGAATTTGTTAAGAATAATACAGACATCAGCGGTATTATCCACTTTGCGGCATCAAAAGCTGTTGGAGAATCTGTTCAAAATCCTTTAAAATATTACCGCAATAACTTCTTTTCTCTGATCAACATATTAGAGGCATACCGTCAAAAAACAGTCAACTTTGTATTTTCTTCAAGTTGTACAGTATATGGTGAACCCGATTACCTTCCTGTTGATGAAGCAGCTCCAATCAAAAAAGCAGCCTCACCCTACGGCAATACCAAACAAATTGCAGAAGAAATTTTGGAAGAAACGGCCCATGCCTATGACAATTTTAATATTATTGCGTTACGCTACTTCAATCCAGTTGGAGCACACGAATCTGCATTAATTGGAGAATTGCCCCTAGGAGTTCCACAAAACCTACTTCCTTTCATTACGCAAACCGCCATCGGTAAGCGTGAAAAATTAACCGTATTTGGAAATGACTTTGATACTAAAGATGGTTTCTGTGTACGCGACTTTATTCACGTTGTTGACTTGGCGAAAGCACACGTTGCTGCAATTAAATTATTAGAAAAAGGTAATCCAAAAGGAAAATATGACGTTTTTAACGTGGGAACAGGTAAAGGATATTCCGTGTTAGAAGCAATAAAAGCTTTTGAAGAAGCTTCAGGACAAAAACTAAACTACGAAGTTGGTCCGCGCCGTGAAGGAGATATCGTAAAAGTATATGGTGATGCCACCAAATCAACCAATGAATTACATTGGACAGCCCAGTTAGGCATTTTTGAGATGATGGACAGTGCTTGGAAATGGGAAAAATACCTCAAGGAAAACCCGATCGTTTAATCGAATAAATAAGAGCTAACATGAAAGTTAGCTCTTATTTATTCAATAGATTAAAGTAAGCATCTAGCCCTAAGAAACAGACCTTTAGTTGTCGTGAAAAAATCGCAAATTATAATTTCAAATTTGTAGACAGCATCGTATATCGTTCTTCCCCGATTTTCTTTTTCAATCTTTGTTTAGCCTTTTTGACGGCATCTTCTGTTACACCCAATATATTCGAAATCTCCGTATTTTTTAAACCCAGTTTGCCTAAAAAAATAAATCTTAAATTTGACTCCGTCAGTTCAGGATATTGCCTTAACAGATCATTATAAAAATGCGGGTATTCTTTAATAAAAGCTTCCTTAAATAAGTTCCACTTATCCTCAGTCATTAAATGCGATTCCAATAACGCCTGTAGCTGACCCCTTTCATGCTCAATGGCAGAAAAAGAGGTTTGATTCACCCGTTCGATCTCCTCCTTTAGATTAGCAATATATTCATTCTTTTCTCTGAGGTAAACGGTAAAGGAAGATAAGTTATTATTGGCCTCCATTAATTTCTGATCCGAAAGATACTTTTCCATTTGCAAGCCCAATACATGTCTTTCATAGATCACTCTTCGTACTTTAAGTTTTCTAGTAAACAAAAAATAAAGGCTGATGGATAAAGCCAACAGCAGAGCAATAACGATACTGTATGCCCTTTTTTTAAATAATTCTTTTTCAAATTGCTCGCGACTCAATTCGATCCGATGGATATACTTTTGCTTATCAGCAAGCCACTTTAACTGTTGTAATTTCTCATCACTATTCCATAACTGTAAACTATCGTTGAGCTGAATCAATCTCCGTCTTGCCAACAATTCACGATGATCATCATGTCGCTTCACTGCAATAGCCAAACGTACCTCTGTAATTTCTTTCTCTGACCTTTTCAGATATACTTTTGTAGAAGCATACATAGCAGCACGATTAATGGCATTTTCCGCTTCTGTCAATTTCCCTTCATCAATATATACCTTTGCTAGCAATATATAAGCATACATGGTATTTTGCTTGCTCCCATACCGCTCCGAATAAACAATATCCTCCAATAATAAATCAACAGCCTTCTTCAAGTCACCTCGCCCCCAGTAAATGACCGCCTGGTTACCTAGTGCTTTACCTAGCCGGACATAATCGCCCGTCTCCTTAGATAGTGCCTCCACCTCTTTAAAATAACGAAATGCTGTCACCGTATCCGCTTGCTTCAAATAAGCCATGCCCAATCCATCAAGAATACTACTCATCGCATTTGACTTTGGATGTGCATGTTTGCGAGCAAGATTCAAGTATATCATACTCGCTTCAGCATCGCCAATAGTACCGAAAAAATAAGCCATATTTCGTATTGAAATCTCGGGATTTGGAGATTTATTTAAAGAAACTTGTGGTAAAAAATTGCGCGCTTCTAAGAAAATAGGAAACGCCGCAGTAATATCTCGGAAATCATAAAGATAAAAACCATAGTTCACTTTCATCCAAAACTCTAACTCTTTATCCTTATTACGGATTGATCTTTTAATTGCGGAAAGGTAGAGACTTTTGCTTCTATCATTGGGAGCATCATATGCCTTTGCGATCCCATCTGCGAGCATACAATCATAAACAATGAGTAAGGAAGCGTCATTGTACACTTGAGCATAAGATAAGATCGGATTCAAATAATGCTTGAGAGCAACCGTATCTTTTCCAAAATCTCGCTCTTGTTTAATCAAATATTCAATTCTACTCTTACTTGAAAACAACTCTTCCATTCTGATTGAATCAGCAAAAGTTGTCTGAAAGAGAATCACCGTAAAGAAGAATAAATTAAACAGTTTCAAAATCAGCAAAAGGTTAATAAACTTGTAGATGTTTAGCGACAAATATAGTAGTTTTTAGATGTAGTTTATCAGGAACTTTCATTAAAAAATTGTTAAAAACAGAACGAATATATATGAATTATTTTTTGAGTATATAACGTTGCTTTTTCGCCTATGGCAATACCTTTTTTAAACAAAATCTAGGAAAAAACTATTACATAAATTAAATTTTATAGGACCGGATTTTCTAGTATTTAACACCCTTTAACAGACTTAAAAAATCTCTTTTTTATGACACATCACGATTTCACAAGACCATATCTTTAGACATCCTAAAGTCTGATTGAATAATGACTCTAAATATAAAATCATCGTAAATTTAAACCCATCAACTTTCATCAGCAATTGGATTCGGAACAATGCAATTTAACCACAATCACCTATTAAAGAGATATTTAAAGAGTACTACTTTCTAAAAGAGCACCTATCAAAAATCCAAAATAATAAAGGAAGGTCCCGTTTTGATTTTTTTTAGCCTAAATTTTCCCCTATCTTTAAATCATGTCCATTCATCAAGATCCAGAATTAAAAAAGGCTGTCCTCAACCTTCCATTAAAAGAAAAAGATAAGTTGTTACTGCGATTGATCAGTAAAGACAAAATGTTAATCAAACAACTGCATTTCCAATTGTTAGAAGATGAGTCTGACTTGGAAGACCGCATCGAAAATTTGAGAAAACAACTCCAACAACTTTTTGATATAGGAGCATCTCAGATATTCAACACGCCAAATATGAGTAATTTCATTGGACTTAGTAAATTGGTCAAACAGGCAAGTGGTATGGTCAACGAGCATGAAAAAATTACAAAGCATAAATTGAGCGAAGTAGAATTCCGCATTTATATTTTAGAAAGAGCCATCCTCGGTTACCCCAGTCTGTTTGGTTCATCCTATCAATCTGCGGCCCATAAACTTCAAAAGTACTTAGCAGGAAGAATAAAACATGCTGTATCTAAATACGAAAAGATTCACGAAGATCATCAATTCGATTATAGAGATCACTTTCAAGAAATTCTTGATACAGCCAATAATACAGCAATAAAGGATTATATAAAAGTATTAAATGTCAATACAAATTTATAGAAGTTAGACAGCAAAGTCCGAGATGGGATCGACATACTATCAAAACATCAAACATCCGGGATCACCTCAAATTGAGAAAAGCTCGATCCCAGATCTCCATTAAGTTATAGAATATGACATAATTTGATTCAAAAATAGCACAGCACTAGAAGCCAAAATTTGATACATCGAGCTCGTTTACTTGATTTATTTTTCAGATTCGCAGCATATAGCAGCAGCTAATTTTGTAAGAAGCCATCATTTTAAGTAAATTCGCAATATTCCAAATTAGTGAACGCGTGGGAATTAAAGAAATTATAGAAAAATACGGTCAAAGTGAGCTAACACAAACTTTGACTAAAGCGATACAAGCTAAAAATCCAAAAGTCCAGTTAAAAGGTCTTATCGGTTCATCAGATGCCGTTGTGGCGGTGGCGAGTTATACCTTACAAGAACGTCCCTATCTTTTTATCCTTCCGACACATGAAGATGCCTCCTATTTCTTAAGCGACCTCGAAAGTATCTTGGATAAACAAGTTTTGTTTTTTCCGGCTTCTTACCGTAAACCATTTGACTTCACACAACTCGATGCGACACACGTTCTGCAACGTGCAGAAACATTAAATGTATTAAATCATGCTTCTGAGCTTCCAAAAATGGTGGTTACCTATCCCGAAGCAATAGCTGAGAAAGTCATTAACAGAAGTGATCTGGAGAAAAACACCTTAGAAATAACTGAAAAATCAAAACTCAGTATCGATTTTATTAATGAATTTCTATTTGAATATGATTTCGATCGCGTAGATTTTGTTTACGAACCCGGGCAATACGCCATCAGAGGTGGAATTGTAGACATCTTCTCCTTTTCCAATGATCTTCCTTATCGTATTGAATTCTTTGGAGATGACATCGAAAGTATCAGAACATTTGAAATTGAATCCCAATTGTCGGTAGCAAAAATCCATAAAGTTACCATAGTTCCAAATGTGCAGGCTAAATTTCTTTCGGCACAAAATATATCCCTATTAGAGTATATTGACAAAGATGCAGTGATCTGGGTAAAGGATGTCCAATTTACATTGGATACCATAAAAGATGGGAATAAAAAGGCAACTGAATTTTGGAAGGCTTTGTCTGAGAAAGAGAAGAAAGATAATTCAGAGTGGATAAATCCAGCATATGGATTCTCGGACGAAAAAAACTTCAATGCCTTGCTCTTTGATTTTCCAATTGTAGAGTTCGGAAAACAGTTCTTTTATAAGCCCGATACAACGATCAAATTTGATATCCATCCGCAGCCCTCGTTCAATAAAGATTTCAATCTACTGATCCATAATTTCAAAGAAAACGAAAAAAATAAAATTGAAAATTTAATTTTTTCTGATTCCCCGAAACAGATCGAAAGAATCTATAAAATTTTAGAAGACCTGGACAAAATGGTTTCTTTCATCCCTATTCATAAAGGATTTCGCGAAGGATTTAGAGACGACAATGTCAAATTAGCCTGTTATACCGACCATCAAGTTTTTGATCGGTATTATAAGTATAAACGTAAAAAAGGCTACGAAAAAAGCCAAGCAATCACCTTAAAAGATTTACGCGATCTCAAACCAGGGGACTACATCACCCACATTGATCATGGTGTCGGCAAATATGCCGGTCTAGAAAAAGTCGAAGTCAACGGAAAATCTCAAGAGATGATTCGGTTGAGCTATGCCGACAATGACCTGCTATATGTCAATATCAACTCATTAAATCGGATTTCCAAATATTCAGGAAAAGAAGGTTCGATTCCGAAAATGAATAAACTGGGAACAGATGTATGGGATAAACTTAAGAAAACAACAAAAAAGAAAGTCAAAGATATCGCCCGCGACTTGATCATGCTCTATGCAAAGCGTAAAGCACAAACAGGGACTGCCTTTAGCCCCGACAGTTATCTTCAAAATGAGCTAGAAGCTTCCTTTATCTATGAAGATACACCAGATCAAGAAAAAGCGACCGCAGATGTCAAGCGCGATATGGAGTCGCCACATCCGATGGATCGACTCGTCTGTGGTGATGTTGGTTTCGGAAAAACAGAAATTGCTATCCGTGCAGCATTTAAAGCTGTTGCAGACAGCAAGCAAGTTGCGGTTCTGGTACCCACCACGATTCTTGCTCATCAACATTTCCGGACTTTTACCGAACGTCTTAAGGATCTTCCTTGCACCATCGATTATATCAATAGATTCAAAACAGCAAAACAAATTAAAGAAACCTTAGCCAAATTAGCCGAAGGCAAAATTGATATCATCATCGGCACCCACAGATTGGTAAGTAAAGATGTCAAATTCAAAGATTTGGGATTAATGATTATCGATGAAGAACAAAAATTTGGTGTTTCGGTAAAAGAGAAATTAAAACTATTGCGTGCCAATGTAGATTCTTTGACATTAACGGCAACGCCTATACCCCGTACTTTACACTTCTCCCTAATGGGAGCCCGAGATCTAAGTTTAATCAATACACCGCCGCCCAATCGTCAACCTGTACAAACAGAATTACATGTGTTCAATGAAACATTGATACAAGAAGCAGTATCCTTTGAACTCGAACGTGGCGGGCAAGTATTCTTCATCCATAACCGTGTAGCCGATCTTAAACAGCTCGGCGCTATGATCCAAAAATTAGTGCCCAATGCTCGTGTCGGCATCGCACATGGGCAACTTGAAGGTGATGATCTGGAAGATGTCATGTTGAAATTTATCAATCATGATTTTGATGTTTTGGTTGCCACGACCATCATTGAAGCAGGATTAGATATTCCAAATGCAAACACCATCATCATCAACCATGCGCACATGTTTGGTTTGAGTGACCTCCACCAAATGCGTGGACGTGTGGGGCGCTCGAATAAAAAATCATTCTGTTATCTATTAAGTCCACCTTTATCAACGTTAACTTCCGAAGCGTATAAACGCCTGTCTGCTATTGAAGAATTCTCCGAGCTTGGGGCAGGATTTAATGTTGCTATGCGAGATTTGGATATCCGTGGGTCTGGTAATTTATTAGGCGGAGAGCAGTCAGGTTTTATAGCCGAAATTGGTTTTGAAATGTATCATAAAATTCTTGATGAAGCGATCCAAGAATTAAAAGAAGATGAATTCTCAGAAGTATTTGCTGATGATAAAGACCATAAATATGTTTCATTCACACAGATCGACACCGATATGGAAGTATTGATTCCTGATGAATATGTAACGAATATCAGTGAACGCTATAATCTGTACACTGAAATATCGAAACTTGACAATGAAGATCAATTGACTGATTTTGCAGTATCGCTCGAAGATCGATTTGGTCCGATACCACATGAAGTTTTTGAATTATTTAATACTTTACGCTTACAGTGGTTTGGAAAACAGATTGGATTTGAGAAGATATCTTATAAGAAAAATACGCTTAAAGGTTATTTTGTCAATAATCCAAAGTCAGCTTATTTCGAATCCGACCAATTTGGAAAAGTGTTGGCATTTGTCCAGCAACATCCCGAAATCAGTAATCTAAAAGAAATCAAAAAACAATTGCGATTGGCATTGAGTAATGTCAATAGCATCAGCTACGCGTTAAAACTTTTAAAAGAAATGGTTTAGCATATAAATCAGCAACATGTTTATCATAAAAAAGGTTTCTATTTTAATCATAGAAACCTTTTTTTATTCGAAGTAGATTTTACAAAACCGATGTACCATCATCTGTCTTCACCTGAATAACAGTCAATTCTTTACCAAATTTTGAGAAATATTGCGGCGATACTTGAGCAATAAATTGCGCAACAAAATCATCTTTTACTATATTAATCGTACATCCACCAAAACCACCTCCCATTTGTCGAGCTCCTAATACCTCAGCAAATTGTTTAGTAAAATCTACCAGATAATCTGATTCATCACAACTGACTTCATATTCTTGACTCAATCCATGGTGTGAGGCTAATAAATTTTGACCCAATGCGATCAGATTTCCAGCCTTCAAATGTTCACAAGCCTCATGTACACGCTCACTTTCTTCGACCACAAATCTTGTTTTTGTATAGACCTCGGCATCTTTACCTTTGACCATTTCATCCAACATAGCCACTGAAACATCACGCATATTGACAACATCTGGATATTTTTCCTTAATCCAATCAATTGCTTTTTTACATTGCTCCACACGTTTATTATAAGCGGTATCACCCAATGCGTGCTTCACATTTGTATTCAACAAAATAATGGTATAACCATCTAAAATTAGAGGAACATATTCATACGCTAAAGAACGACAATCTAGTTTCAGAACATGGTCTTTCTTCCCAAAAGTAGAAGCAAATTGATCCATGATACCACATTTAACACCAGCATAAGTATGCTCCGCCAATTGACCGATCTTAGGTATTTCCAAACGTTCTATATGCAATTCAAAAAGTTCACTTAAGGCCAATGTTGTCGCACACTCAACAGCTGCAGAAGAAGATAATCCTGCTCCCAAAGGTACATCACCATCAATATAAAGATTAAATCCCCCAACGTTCAGCCCCCTCTTCTGGATTTGATCCACCACTCCCAGAATATAATTTGGCCATTGTAGATCTGAAGGAGCAATGCGATTTAATTCAACTTCATATGTAGCCTTATAATCTTCAGCATACAAAGAAATCAAATCATCGTTCCTTTTCGAAACAGCAATATAAACAGCTTTATCAATAGCTGCCGGCAATACAAAACCATCATTATAATCGGTATGTTCACCAATAATATTAATTCTGCCCGGGGAGCGTACAATAATAGGTTCTTCTTGAAAAATAGATTTAAATTTATTTTGTATGGATTCTTTTGTGATCATTTTTTATACGTTTTTATAATGGGTCGTAGAACAGTTTCTTAGTTGTTGAGCAGCAAATTCAGGAGTAATATCACGTTGCGGATTTGCAAGCATTTCGTAGCCTACCATAAATTTTTTAACAGTAGCTGATCGTAATAAGGGTGGGTAAAAATGCATATGCCAGTGCCATTCTGGAAAGTCACCACTATTTACCGGCGCTTGGTGCATACCCGCCGAATACGGAAAAGATGTGTTAAAAAGATTATCATAACGGGTAGTCAACAACTTCAAAATTGCCGCCAGATCTTCTTTTTCCTTTTCCGAAAAAGCGACGATATTCTGTATCGCTCTTTTACTCACAATCATTGTTTCATATGGCCAAGAAGCCCAAAAAGGAACCAACGCTACAAAAGAGTCATTCTCTTCAATAATACGTTCTTGCTTTTTTAATTCAGCCTCCACATACGCACTTAACATCGTTTTACCATGCTGATCAAAATATTTTTTTTGATTTTTAGACTCTTTCTGAAGCTCCACGGGAACATGATTTTGCGACCATATCTGACCATGCGGATGCGGATTACTACAGCCCATTATGGAACCTTTATTTTCAAATATTTGAATATATTTTATCCAATCATATTTTGCCAAATTAACAAATTCCGCTTGCCAAACATCTACAACAGCTTTAATCGCAGGTACCGACATTTCAGGAAGCGTCAGATCATGCCGCGGTGAAAAGGCAATAACCTTACAAATACCTTTTTCAGATTCAGCAATAAAAAGTTCTTCTTCATTGATATCTGCCGTAGGTGTATCCTTTAAAAGAGCCGAAAAGTCGTTTACAAAAACAAAACTTTCCTTATAATCGGGATTAACATCGCCATCTGCCCTTTCGTTTGTTGGGCACAAATAGCACTTTGAATCATATGCTGGTCTTTGCTCTTGATTGTCATCTTCAACTTGTCCTTGCCAAGGTCTTTTACTTCGATGTGGAGATACGAGAACGCGTTCACCGGTCAGTATATTCAACCGAGTATGGGGATCCGAATTAATTTCGAATGTTTGCTGCATGGTCTTATTTCTTTTTCATAATTTAATCCTTAAAGATAGTAATTACGCTGTTAAACAGAATGGGAATATAAAAAAATAAGCACTCGATGGAGTGCTTATTTTTTTATACTGAATAGGATTGTCGCATATAAAGTCAAATAATCATACTCGTTTATTGCTCGTAGAATACCAATATACAATTCTATTTATACAAGACCTTTAGGATCATTTCCTTTAACGAGTTCAAAAATAGTGATTTCAGGCAAGATACCGACACGGCCCGGATATCCTAAAAACCCATAGCCCACATTCACATAAAGTTGTTTATTTTCTTTCTCTTTGTACAACCCCGCCCACTCTTTATATACATATTTAGCTGGGCTCCATTGTACATTTTTAAAACGGACACCAAACTGCATACCGTGCGTATGTCCAGCAAACATAACATCTACATCAGTATCGAGTACCTGAGCACGCCAATGTGAAGGATCATGGGAAAGAAGTAATTTAACTGCTTGCTCTTCAGTCCCTAATAAGGCTTTTTTCAAATCTCCATGCTTAGGAAATCTTCCCGTACCCCAATTCTCAACGCCGATAATCGCTAATTCCTCATGATTAACTTTTAAGATCCGATTTTCATCATTCAAAAGATCCCAACCCATTACTTTATGGGTCTGTATCAAATCTTGAAGATTCTTTCTCTTAGCGGCTGAATCTTCTTTCCCAAAATAGTAATCGCCATAATCATGATTTCCTAAAGTAGAAAATACACCTAGATCAGCCTTTACGCGTGAGAAAATATCCTGATAATCCCGCATCTCCGAAGCAACATTATTGACCAAATCACCGGTAAAGAAAATAGTATCCGGTTTTTCATTCAATAATAAATCAACTCCGCCATTAACGGCTTTTCTATTGTAAAATGAACCCGAATGCACATCTGAAATTTGACCGATCGTCATACCATGAAATGCTGCCGGTAAATTTGGTAAGTATAATTTTTGACGACGAACCCGATAATCATAAGCTCCAGAAATAATTCCCCAGCTTAAAGGTACTAATGGTGAAGCACCAACAAGAATTCCTGCTTTTGTTAAAAAATCCGAACGTGTTATCCCTTTCACAGGCTCTTCTGCTATTGGCATTTCCAATACATTAACCGCCTGTTTAACCGTTTTTTTGGGAGTAACCAATCTCGTCAACCACAATCCCCCTCTTCTTATGTCATCTAAAATAAGTACAAAGAAAAAGAAAAACTTAGAGGCTGCTGTCAGAAAAAATGCAACTAAAAAGATCGATCTTACCGTCAACGGTATATTAAACTTAAAGGATATTATAACTCCCAAAGACAATAGAATTGAATA
This sequence comes from Sphingobacterium sp. UBA6320, assembly GCF_002440335.1. NCBI lineage: Bacteria > Pseudomonadati > Bacteroidota > Sphingobacteriia > Sphingobacteriales > Sphingobacteriaceae > Sphingobacterium > Sphingobacterium sp. UBA6320. The sequence continues at coordinate 236,211 of NZ_DJTA01000028.1, forward strand.
GCTCCACCAAAGTATTGCAAAAGTTTTAGTTTTTGCAAATTTGATTTTAGTAGCCTTCAATGCAAAAAAGATATAAAAATCTAATATTAGAAGTACAAATACATTAATTATTAACATCATTGTTTATGAATTTATATTAAGCATCCAAAGCGATACGCTTTAATGCTGCAATCCATTTAGGGTCACCGTTTAGACTTTCAACAAGTTGAACCTCCTCGCCTCCTAAATGTTTAAATTCATTAGCATATTCCACGCCAATCTCGTCAATCGTTTCGATACAATCCGCAACAAACGCTGGACTAAACACTAAAAGCTTTTTCTTGCCCTGCTCCGCTAAATTCTCTAATAATGTAGATGTATAAGGCTGAATCCAAGGTTCTTTCCCTAATCTTGATTGAAAACAGATGCTATATTGATCCTTTTGCAAACCCAGTTCCTGAGCGATCGCACGTGTAGTAGCATGACATTGTGACAAATAGCAAAAAGAATTGACCGTATTTTTACAAGAATCACAACCATCTTCCGGACAAACTAACTGCTTAGTCGGATCTACTTTACCCAATTGACGCACAGGAAGCCCATGATAACTGAAGACTATGTGATCAAAACGAGCAATATCATGCTGCCTAGCGTGATCCGCGAAGGTCTCAATCATCAATGGCTCTTGACAATAGCTGCTGACAAAACTCATACTTGGCAAATAATTCCATTTACGAATCAATTCCATCACACGGTCGATAACCGACCCACTAGTTGCCGAAGCATACTGTGGAAACAAGGGAATAACACGTATAGAATCTAACATCATACCCTCCAGGTTCTTCAACGCATTTTCAATAGAAGGATTCTGATAACGCATCGCGAGCTCAACATGATATTCATCCCCCAATGATTCTTGCAATAAATCACGTTGGATGACACTGTAATGCATCAACGGAGAACCGGTTTGCTCATCCCAGATCGTTTTGTATATCTTGGCTGACTTTGGCGCACGCGTCGGAGCGATAATTCCTTTGACTAAAAGAGTCCTATTGATATAAGGAATATCAATAACTCTTCCATCCATTAAAAATTCCGTTAAATATTTTCTAACATCTGATGTTGCAGGACTATCTGGAGTCCCCAGCTGAACTAATAAAATTCCTTTGGTAGCTTTCTTACTCATTAGAAACAAAAGTAAGCAAATTACATGGTAGATAGGGCTATCTAGGACAAAATGAAATATTTATGACTTGAGATTTACAAGGATTTACAAGGTTATACTGCTTCCAAAAAAGATTTGACTTCTTGCATCAGCCACATCGGTGTAGATGTGGCCCCACATATACCCACACGATCATTTTCTTGAAATACTTGAATGTCAATTTCTCCTACTTCCGAAACAAAATAAGTATTGGAATTTTCTTTAAGACATACTTCAAAAAGCACTTTACCATTGGACGATTTTTTGCCCGAGACAAAAATAATCTTATCGTATTTTTTAGCGAAATGTACCAGATCCTCATACCGATTAGATACTTGACGACAAATGGTATCATTGGCTTTCACTTCATACCCTCTCTTGATCAATTCATCTTTGATCTGATAAAATTTATCAACACTCTTGGTGGTCTGGCTATAAAGTGTAAAGGAAGCGGGCAAGTCTGCATCGTCCAATTCTGCAATATCTTGAAAAACCAAAGCTTCATTGTTCGTCTGTCCTTGCAGCCCAACTACTTCGGCATGGCCATGCTTTCCAAAAATCAAAATCTTCTCTTCCTGATCAAAAGAAGTTTTAATTCTATTTTGCAATTTGAGCACTACAGGACAAGATGCATCGATGAGGGTTATGTTATTTTCCAATGCGATCTTATATGTCTCAGGAGCCTCCCCATGTGCGCGAATAAGTACTTTCTCGTGCTGTAAGGTCGGCAATACATCATGGCCAATGATGCGTAATCCCTTCGCCTTAAGTCGGGCAACCTCCTCGTCATTATGGACAATATCACCCAGACAGTATAAATAACCATCTTCCTCCAGAATTTCCTCGGCCATATCTATCGCGTAGACAACACCAAAACAAAATCCCGAATCTTTATCAATATCAACTGTTAGATTTAATGCCATAATAATACAAAGTTACGCATTTCCTGATACTCCAAGAAAATACTTTTACCAAAGAAAATCAACAAGAATTGATCCATAATAATAATATAACACGCTAATCTTTCAGTTATTGGTGAAAATCATTACTTTTGCAAAAAAAATAACATTAATGGCAACTAACAGAACTTTTACGATGATCAAACCAGATGCAGTTGCAAATGGTCATATCGGCGCAATTTTGAATGATATTATTGCAGGTGGTTTCAAAATCGTAGCAATGAAATATATTCAATTGTCTACAGAAACAGCTGGTGCATTTTATGCAGTACACAAAGAGCGTCCTTTCTATGGAGAATTAGTAAACTTTATGACTTCTGGTCCTATCGTTGCTGCAATCTTAGAGAAAGACAATGCTGTTGAAGACTTCCGTACATTGATCGGTGCTACTAACCCAGCTGATGCTGCAGAAGGTACAATCCGTAACAAATATGCAAAATCTATCGATGCAAATGCAGTTCATGGATCTGATTCAGATGAGAATGCACAGATCGAAGGTGCTTTCTTCTTTTCACAATTTGAAAGATTTTAGTCCAGCACTATTCATAAAAAAGGCTTTCAATATCATGTTGAAAGCCTTTTTTTATGAACCTAGTTGATCTGATGATGCAACGATAATAAAATATGATTCGTCCCTTTGGAGGATCCCACATGCTGTCTCATATAGCCTAACTGCATACCTAAATTATTTCTTATTTTATAACCAGCACCAACATACAAGCGATTCCTATCAAATGTTTTTATATGGTCATCCTGAAAAAGATTGATAAAAACTTCATTATAAAAGGAAGCGTAAATCGTATTTTCTTGCATTTTCAGCGTTGTTAAAGGTAAGTCAGCAAAAAAGACATACCTTCCTCTGCCACGAAAATCCTGGTCTTCAATAAATCTTTCCTCCAACCTGAGTCGATGTCTCAACATGAACCTTCCAGCAGTTTGTTTAGCCAAGGCCTCTTGATAGATTCTATTTTCTCGAAACGGATTATTGGGTTCGCCTCTTGATTCCGAATGAATATAACCATAACCATTTGTGATGCTCAACCAAGGTAATACTTCGTATTGAAGCCCCAGCCTGAATAAAGTTTGATTATGATCTCCAAAAACTTGATGGTCCCGTAACTGCAATTCATGATGAATTGAAAATTTTGATTTATTGATTTTAGTATTTCCAAAATAAATAAACCAACCTTGTGGTGCTTGTTGACTATAAGCCGTAGTACAGAAGAAGCTAATAAGAAATAATAAGATGGAAGTTAAGTAGATATTCATTATTCTAAAATAAAAATATGGATTAGAATAATGAATATTTTCATGTAACAATATCCTATTGTTTTTTAAAAATCCCTTTTCGCTAGATATTCATTCTCTTTGGAAGTCATGAGCGTTTTGTCCTCAGGTTTTTTATCATAGTACCCGCATAAATGTAACACGCCGTGCATAATCACCCGATGCAATTCATCCCTACTATCTACCTTAAATTTATCGGCATTTTCAGCAATACGTTCCACACTGATAAATATATCGCCTGCGATCACCTCTTCCTCTTCCGAAGAATCAAAGGTAACCACATCAGTAAAAGTGTCATGATTCAGATACTGCTTATTGATTTCTAATAGATAAGCATCGGAGCATAAAATAAAGCTTAACTCACCCACACGTTTAAATCCCTCAGCTTTGATCGTATCCATTATCCACTGTCGGATTTTTGCCTTTTCCTTTAATTTAAAATCAATATCCTCTGTAAAGAACAGGATGTCTTTTAATGCCATATTAAAATGCTTTAGTTTCCATATATGTTTGCAAGATAAGGGTTGCTGAAATCGTATCTACCATACCTTTTTCTTGTCTTTTATTTTTTTTCTTGCCGCTTTGAGCAATCACTGCCGAAGCCATTTTTGAAGTAAATCGCTCATCCACCTCAACGATCTCAATCGTAGGATAAGTTTTCTTTAGCCGACGTACAAAACCTAAAACATGGATCGCAGATTCGGAATCCGTCCCATCCATTTGAAGCGGCTTGCCAACAACAAATGTTTCTATGCCCTCGATGCGAAGATAATCTTCTAAAAATTTCCAAACTTCGTCCGGATGCACCGTAGTCAATGCTGTTGCAATTATCTGCATGGGATCTGTTACCGCTATACCGATACGTTTTGTCCCATAATCAAAAGCCATTAATCTCATACTGACGCTCGTTTTGAATAATTTGACAAAAATACAACTTCTCTTGCAGTAAATACATTCCTGATTAATTAAAAAAATCTATAAATTTGCTAGACTTTAAATCAAATGGAATGAAATATACCCTATTCATTGGGCTTTTCTTAATTACTTCAAGTATCAAAGCAAATGCACAAGATTATCAAACACGTATTGTTCAAGATCGACAAGAGAAAGCAATAAGCTTATCCAAATCAAAATTTGGCCCACTGCCAGCAGATCAAGTCCAGTTTTTAGATTATTTTCCAGTTGACAAAGCTTATCGCGTTACTGCAGATGTCACATTATTATTGGGCGAAGAAACCTTCAAGATGCCCACATATGATGGTACCAGCAATCCTTATAAACGATATGCTATCTTAAATTTCACCTTGAATAATAAGCCCTATCAATTGACCGTTTATCAAAGTGCTGCACTATTTCAAAATCCTCAGTACAAAAACCATCTTTTCCTTCCATTTTTAGATTTAACAAATGGTCAAGAAAGCTATAGTGGTGGACGTTATATTGATTTAGCAACAACAGATATTATAGGAGGTAAAGCAACAATTGATTTTAATGCCGCATACAATCCCTATTGCGCATATAGTAACGGTTATCGTTGCCCTGTACCACCACAAGAAAACATTTTAGAGACCAAGATCATGGCTGGAGAAAAAGCATTTCATAAACAAAAAAACGAAAGACCTGTAGATATCCAGGCAGGACAAAATTTTAGTCAAGAAGATTTGGCGATCATCAATCAGGGTTCACAAACTGATCAATTAAGAGTATTACAAATTACAGATCAAAAAGATCTAAGCATATTGACCACAACGTCTTCTGACCTGAAATACAACGATCCATCCATACCAATTTTAGAAAAAAGAATGTTGATTACCGTTCAAGATCCGGCGCATGCAGGCGTTGGCATTGCTGCTCCTCAAGTAGGAATCAATAAAAACTTGATCGTGGTACAAAGATTTGATAAAGAAGGTGAACCATTTGAAAGTTATATCAACCCTAAAATTATCTGGAGATCAAAATTTACCAGAAAAGGAGTAGAAGGCTGCTTATCCATACCTGATCGCAGAGAGGAAGTATTAAGAAGCTACACCATTCGATTACAGCACATCAATAAAGATGGCAAAATAATAGAAGAAAATATTGAAGGGTTTACCGCTGTTATTTTTCAGCACGAAGTCGATCACCTATATGGCATCTTATACCCTGATCGTATTGAACAAGCTGAAAAAGAAGAATTCGAACCTTTAAGTGATAAAATGGAGTTTTATATAAAGCCAAACACGATACGTCCATAATTATAAAAGACCGTATCTGAGTCTATTCTCAAAACTTTTAATAATCTTTTGAGATTGCCAGCTATGTAAAATAAATTTATTCGTTTGAGTTTTTTTTCTTTAAGACTCATTGCTGGTATACAATTACCGATTTTTCCTCCATCAAGAATTAAGAAAAAAAGGAAATCTTATCCAAAAAAATCTATCCATAGCTTAGAATTCGCACCTCATCTATGGATAGATTGACGCTTCTAAAGCATGGCTAGAAAAAGTAGCTCATCTCTAAATCCCTGTCTCCAAAAAACAGTTTAAAAATGATGTAAAAACAGCTCGATTGAAGCCTTATTCATGTTGGAATAACATGAAGAACAACGGAATAAATGATTAACATCTGCTTGTTATTTTCTTGAGTTATCATAGAGCCTTAATACAGGGTTGCTATAGGGTTTCTATAGGTAAAGCACTAGAAAACCTCTATGATAACTGTATAATTTCTGTCTTATATCTTTAGGATAATAAAAGTTGGTATTAACTAGTCTACTATCAAATACCCTATACTTATGAAAGTGCAGTTCAGTCGTCAAACAAGGGCAAATATCAAGGCATAAAAAAAGAGCATAAAATTAGATTTTATGCTCTCTTTTTTATAGTGATGGTGCTTTCAAGCACCTGATTGAAACAGGTTGTCTTTAGGTTTAACCTGAAAGACTGCTTAACGCGCAATCATCTTAATTTCAAATAGTGTATTCCAAAGTTTTCCAGTCACAAATAAACGCTTTCCGACATGATCATAAGCAATACCGTTCAGCTCATTATCATACTGCGCATGTTGATAGATCCCAACTAAGTTGATTCGGCCTTCTACAACACCCGTTTCTGGGTTTATAATCGCGATAATATCCTTTTCATATACATTGGCATATACTTTACCATCAATATACTCCAGCTCATTTAACGCATTTACTTGACCATTTTCATCATATACATCAATAGAACTTAGTTCTTGTTGCGTATTAGCATCTAAAAAATAAAGCTTATTGGTACCGTCTGACTTGATCAATCGCTTTCCATCATAAGTGATTCCCCAGCCTTCTTTACTATTGGTATAAGGAAAAGTTTTCTCCAATTCAAAGGTTGATTTATTAAGAACGAAACCTTCCATATTCTGCCAGGTCAACATCACGATTTTATCTCCAACAATGGTCATTCCCTCTCCGAAATATTTTTCGGAATCAAAATCTTTTCGCTGCAGTACTTTACCCGTTTTCAGATCAACGCGTCTAATCGAAGTTTTTGTACCACCTCCACTACCAGTGGATTCATATAAAAATCCATTTTCGTATTGTAAACCTTGTGTAAAGGCTGTGGTGTCATGTGGAAATTTATTCACAACTTCAAAACTATATTCTTTCGGAGCTGGAGGCACGATGCTGATATAGGCACTAGCACTATCAATCTGTGTGCCCTGATAAACTTTTGCAGAAATACTGCGAGTACCTAAAGCCAGATGCTTACTATCTACCTGCACTGCTGCTGTATCTTTTCCAGAAGCAACAACTTGATTGTCTATGTAATAGACAACCGAATCCAGATCAGATGATGAAAATTTAAGTTGAAATTGAATCGGATCGCCTTGTTGGATGGATTTGCTTGCATCGGGCTGGGCAAACTCTAATTTACCAGACTTCTTCGTTTTACAAGCACTTAAGCTTAGGATTAAACCTAAAAGTATATATGGTGTTTTTTTCATATAAAATAACCTTTTATTCATTCCAGAACGCATCTTTGATATGTTCTAATTGTATATTTTCTTTATCTGTGATTAGAATCGAAATAATATCAAATCGAATCTCACCATTCACGTTATATTTCTTCAAATAATAATCAGCGGCTCTTGTCAGTTTACGCTTCTTATTCCAATCTACAAATTCAAATGGTTCTCCATATTCGATTTTACTGCGTGTCTTTACTTCTACAAAAACTAACGTATCCGAATCCTGGACAATCAAATCTACTTCTAAATTCTTACACCGCCAATTTCTTAACAAAATTTCACAACCTAGATCCTGCAGGAATTTTTCTGCATATGACTCTCCCAATTTTCCAAAATCAAGATGCTTTGCCATAGGTTACTTGACGACAATATTTCCAAGCAGTCCCCCTAACATCTTCTCTGCTTCCTTGAGTTTTTGGTATTTAAATATCAGCACTTCCACATTGGCATCATCTTTCTCCAATTTGAGTTCTTCGCGAATCTTGACCATCTCCCGTGAAATTTTACGTTTTTTGATCCGATAGATCGCAGTTACGACAAGTGTTTTTAGATGCTCATACTCTTGGGTGACGTAGATTTTACGTTTATCATCGTTCCAGTTCTCGCTTAAATTGTATTTTGATGCCACGCAATTAATAGCAAGTTCAGCAACTGCCGCATCGGGATTGGAATAAAACTGCTTTGCTTCTGGTATTTCAAACTTTTCGACCGCTTCTCGGTAAACATTTAAGATGTAAGCTGCCGCTTTATCTTCAAAGTTGACATCACTAATATTACTCAATAATACACCTGCCACCGGAATATCACCATCGCCTTCCCACGTCGCTAGATAATCCCCGTAATTGATGAGAATACGTATTATTTCACGCTCTTGAAGAATCTCCGAGGTAATCTGCTGTGTGGGCGTCTCAATCGCGAGGGCTGCCGCACCACCTCTTTCTTCTTCTGTCATGAAAAAATCAGCCGGTGGACCGTCCATCGGAGGAGCACCTACGCCCATAGATGCAGGAGTCTTCTTGCTGAAATCTTTATCCGCTTTTTTAGATTTGGAAATTCGGATCTTATTCAATTCAGAAAGCAAGATGCGCTCTTCGATATCCAACAGGTTACTACACTCCCGTATAAAAACTGAGACCTTTATTTCGTCAGGAATCAGGGCAATACTTTCTACCACATCTCGGATGACCTCTGCCCTTTTAATGGGATCATTATTGCTATCACGAAGTAAAATTCTTGTTTTAAAAAAGATAAAATCTTGCTGATTTTCTTTTATGTATGCTTTAAATGCAGAAGATCCGAAATTCTTCACATACGAATCGGGGTCATTCCCGTCAGGGAAAAGCAAAATCTTAACATTTAAGCCTTCTTCCAGCAACATATCGGTACCGCGCAGTGATGCTTTTATCCCTGCTTCATCACCGTCATATAATATGGTTACATTTTTAGTAAAACGCGCAATAAGCCGAATTTGGGCTGTTGTCAAAGATGTTCCTGATGATGACACTACATTTTCAACTCCAGCTTGATGCGTAGATATAACATCGGCATAGCCTTCTACCAAATAGCAATTATCCTCCTCCATGATGGCTTTTTTGGCAAAGTTGAGCCCATATAGCACATCAGATTTATGGTAGATATCGCTTTCCGGAGAATTGACATATTTAGGAACCTTTTTGTCGGTTTTTAACGTCCGGCCACCAAATCCAATTACTCTTCCTGTTAAATTATGAATCGGGAACATGACACGACCGCGAAATCGATCATACAGACTCTTGTCGTCGCGCTCGATCGCCAATCCGATCTCTTTGAGGTAATCGGGATGAAAACCGGCCTTCATGGCTGCATCTACAAATGCCGTCCAATTATCGGGAGAATATCCCAATTCAAATTTTTTGACGATATCCTCGCGGTATCCACGTTCCTTGAAGTAATGAAGTCCAATGACCTGTCCCATTTCCGTGGTCCACATTTGGTCCTTAAAAAACTTACTGGCCCAACCACTCAATACGTACAGGCTCTCTCTTTTATCCTGAGCAGCCAATTGTGCCGGTGAACGCTCGACTTCTTCAACTTCAATGCTGTACTTGTTAGCAAGATATTTGATGCCTTCTGGATAAGAGAATTTTTCCAGTTCCATCACAAACTTTAGCGCATCTCCCCCCACACCACAGCCAAAGCACTTATAAATTCCTTTAGATACAGATACGTGGAAAGAAGGTGTTTTCTCATGATGAAAAGGGCAGTTACCAATAAGGGATGTACCACGCTTCTTCAAGTCTACAAAATCTCCTACAACCTCCTCTATACGAGCAGCATCCAGCACTTTATCTATTATCTCTTGTTTGATCAATTTCGTATCCTTTTATAAACAGTAAATTTAATAAATATATAAGCAATTACAACATGAACTTCATCTGCCGTCAGACTTAGCCACCAACAGAAATTTAAAGATATCAACTGTCGATATGCATCATGTATTAAGAAATGTCCTGAGATATCCTGTCTTCAAGTTGGAATACTTTTACAGTAACGGTCATTTAAATAAAAAAAAGGAGAATTAATCATTCTCCCTTTTTTTATTCCATCCAAGATCTTAACTATTGGATGAATGAGAGTCCCAACCCTATGCTGGACCATGCAGTCAGCAAATCATGGAACTTTATTGGTGCCTGTAACACCTTTTAAAGAATAGAAGAAGAAAATGGAAAAGGATTACAGGACTTTTTATCTTTATTGAGACATCATCTGATAAATTTCGCTCATATATGTGGATTCAGATAACGCATCCGCAAAGTCATTCCATTCATTTTCGTTAAATACAAAAACAATTTCTGGACATGGAGTATCAATCAAAACCCGCATATCACCGTCAGGAAAACTAAAGTAATTACCTTTTACATTGCTTCTCATGGTGGCTGCGACAAAAGACTCAAACTGTAAATATCCTAAACTCAAGAGGAAAGAGTCTTGCCAAATATAAAATGTCTTACACTTCGTGCAATAACTGATATGGGATTTGCCTTTATGGCTAAGAACAACTGACTGACACATATGATTCGCTTAATATTAAAACATGATAACCTCTATATATATTTAGACTAATTATAAATAACAATCAAATGTAAAAATAAATTCTGAATCTGACGAATAAAAACAAAAAAAAGGAGCAAAATATTTTTGCTCCTTTTTTTGTTTTTATTGAATGTTAATTCAATCCTCTTTTTATTAATAAGTATTTTGGATCGGGATCAGCACCTCTAAATGTTTTATACATTTGTGCTGCATCTCCTGTCCCGCCCTTTTCTAAAATATTACGACGGAATGAATCTGCAGTTGGCTGATCATACAGTGATTTTTCTTTAAAGGCCGCAAAAGCATCGGAGTCCAATACCTCAGACCAGATATAAGCATAGTAACCCGCTGAATAACCTCCTGCAAAAATATGCTGGAAATAAGTGCTTCTATATCTTGGTATAATGGCATCGATTAAACCAATCTTCTTCATGGCTCCTTTTTCAAAATCATTGATATTACCCGTTATTGGCGAAGTCGCAGCATGGTAGTTCATATCCAATAAGGAAGCCGCTAAATATTCCACTGTTGCAAACCCTTGATCAAAAGTTCCCGCTTTTTCCATTTTCGCAATTAGAGAATCTGGAATTGCTTCTTTTGTTTTATAATGCTTTGCATACTCTTTTAATACTTGTGGATCTGCTGCCCAATTTTCCATCACCTGAGAAGGCAACTCTACAAAATCTCTTGACACGGAAGTACCGGCTAAGCTTCTGTATTTTACATTTGATAATAATCCATGTAAGGCATGTCCAAACTCGTGGAATAAGGTAGTTGCTTCGTCAAAAGTTAATAATGCCGGTTCATCACCTACAGGTTTTGTAAAATTACAAACGATCGAGATGACAGGAGCATTGCGTTTACCTTCAGTTTTACTCTGGCTACGGAATGATGTCATCCAGGCACCGCTTCTTTTAGATTCACGAGGAAAAAAATCAGCATATAAAAGACCTAGATGTGATCCATCTTTGTCTTTTACTTCGTAGACTTCCACATCCTTTTGATAAACAGGAACATTATTAAGAGCAACGAATGTCAAACCATATAGTTTGTTTGCTACAGCAAATGCGCCTTCTCTCACAGTAGGTAAACTAAAGTAAGGTTTGATCTCCTCTTCGTTTAAAGCGAATCTTTTCTGACGAATAATCTCGGTATAGTATCTCCAATCATATGGTGCAACTTCAAAATTTCCGCCTTCTTCTTTTATTTCCTTATCGATATCTGCGGCTTCACCTTTTGCTTTAGTGAGCGCAGGTGCCCACAATTTATTTAACAAGGCATATACATTAGCTGGATTTTGAGCCATCGATTCTTCTAACACGAATGCTGCATGAGATGGATAACCTAATAATTTTGCTTTGGATAATCTCAGGTTCGCCATCTTGCGCAAGATCTCCTTATTATCAGTGGCATCATCATGATTGCCTTGTGTTTGGTATGCTTCCCAGATCTGTTTTCTTAATTCTCTATTTTTAGCATATTGCAAGAATGGCATGATAGAAGGATTTTGTAGTGTAAAAACCCATTTTCCTTCTTTACCTTTTATTTTAGCCTCGTCGGCAGCAGCAGATTTCAAAGCCTCTGGTAATCCTTCCAATTGTGAAGCACTATCCACAACCAATTCGAATGCTTTTGATTCAGTCATCAAATTTTGTCCAAACTGTACGGTTAATGAGGATAATTCTGAATTGATTTTTTTCAATTTTTCTTTATCCGCATCTTTCAAATTTGCGCCTGAACGGACAAATGATTTATAGGTTTCTTCCAACAATTTATTGTCTTCAACATCTAATCCTAAAGTTGCTTTTTTAGACCAGACAGCCTTGACTCTATCAAATAATTTAGCATTTAAGGAGATTTCATCCTGATGCGCAGACAATACAGGAGCTAGCTCTTTAGCAATTGCCTTCAGGCTATCGTTACTATTGGCTGAGTTTAAATTAGAAAAAACCGAAGATACATTTGTCAACAGTTTACCCGCATTTTCTAACGCCAAAATGGTATTGTTAAAAGATGGATCTTCAGTATTATTAATAATTGTATCGATTTCTAAATTATGAACCTTAAGTGCTTCTTCAAAAGCTGGTTTGAAATGTTCGTCTTTAATTTTATCAAATGGAGGAACATTAAATGGAGTATCATAGGTCAATAATAGCGGATTGTCTGTCATTTGTTTCTTTTGTTCGCAACCAACAAAGGCTGTTGCCAAAATTAAAAAAAATGGCAAAAGTCGTTTTTTCTTCATTATTTATTTTTTTATTCTCGCAATAATTTGGGCAAAGTTACAAATATTTGATTAAGTAATACTTTTTAAAAAGATCAAAATAAGAATTGTATATTTATCACAATATTGTAATAACCAGAAAAGTAATGAAACAATTATTTATTTTTATTGTCCCTTTACCAATAAATCTTCTTTAATGAATCGTATCAATCATTTTTTCTTGTACTGTGCAGGTGTACATGAAGAGACCTTAAAAAAATATCCGCAAGAACACAATAAGTATGTCGCGATAGGTGCTACCATTTTCTTTACGGGTCTATTTGCTGCAATGTCGGGTGGATATGCCATGTATTTTGTTTTCAGCGGAACTTATCTGGATTGGTTATTAGCCATTGTTTTTGGAATCATCTGGGGATTGATGATTTTCAATATGGACCGCTATATTGTTCTGAGTATCAATAAATCAAAGACTGGAGGATTTCAATTCTTACAGGCTTTTCCTCGTATTCTTTTAGCTATATTAATCGGTATCGTGATCTCAAGACCACTGGAGCTGAAGATCTTTGATAAGGAAATTAGAGAAAATCTAAAAACAACTTACATCGCCAATGAACGTGCGAAAACGGATAGTTTGAATATCATTTTTAATAAAAAATATGCGTTTGAACTCAATCAATTGAAAGCATTGACGACTGAAAGGGATTCCTTAGATGCAAATATTAAAGCTGATCGTCAAAAACTCAACTATGAAATTTTTGGAAATAAAACCACGGAAACTTCGGGTGTGGTCGGATACGGTCCTTATGCTAAGCGTAAAGAACTGGAACTCGAAAGATCGAGCGTGTATCTAGATAGCTTAAGGAGTAAAGTTAGCGTCAAAGAAAGTGTTATCCGGGATAAACAAAAAGTAGAAGGAATTTTGAACCAGAAGGGACTTTCAAATGCCAGTTTGGACAGTGCTGTTAATTTAGCAGGTTTTGCTGACCGAAACTCGGCGCTAGGTAATCTTAAAATAAAGGCAAATGGCAAGGTAGACCAGGCGACAGAAAACGCGGTGAACTTTATCGGTTTACTTTTTATTTTCTTAGAATGTTTACCCGTATTTGTGAAGCTTCTTTCAGGAAGAGATGCTTATGATCGAGCGATCCGCAATCAACGTATTATTGATGAATATGAAGCAGATGCTTCCATCGATACGGAGAAAGCAGCGATCGATCATTTGAAAGATGCTGCTATTGATATTTCGATCAATAAAAGGCTTAAAAAAATGAATGAAGGCATAGAAGAGGAGGTTTAATCCTCTTCTTCTATTTCTTCGTCTAAATATTTGGAATCGATTTGCTTATTTGCTTTGGCTCCTAACTTTTTCAAATTCTCCACTCGTCTGATCACATTTCCGGCACCAAAAGATAATTTTTTAGAGGCATCTTCATGACTTTTGAGTGCGCGTTGCAATTGAAGTTGTACTTGATCCATGTCGGTAAGGAAACCGTGAAATTTATCGTATAGTGCTCCTGCTTCTTTAGCGATTTCAATCACATTACGAGTCTGACGCTCTTGCTTCCAGATACTAGCAATCGTGCGTAAAGTTGCCAACAGCGTCGAGGGACTGACGATCACGACTTTCCTGTCCCAAGCATCACTAAAAAGATCTGGTTTTTCAGATACCGACATACTCAATGCTGATTCTATAGGCATAAAAAGTAATACGAAGTCTGGAGATTCAATACCATATAGTTCATGATAATTTTTTGCCGACAGATCTTTAACATGATTTTCTACTGATAATATATGTTGTCTTGCAAAAGCAGCACGTTCGATATCATCTTCGGCATTTACCCATCGCTCATAGGCTACTAGAGAAACTTTTGAATCGACAATCAAATGTTTATTTTCAGGTAGATCAATAATGGCATCGGGTTGCAGACGTCTTCCGTCCATATCGGTAATGGATGCCTGCAGTCTAAACTCACGATCTTTTACTAATCCTGAACGTTCTAACACGCGCTCTAATATGACCTCTCCCCAATTCCCCTGTTTCTTCGCATCTCCTTTTAGCGCGCGTGTCAAATTGGTTGCTTCATCTTTGATCCGTAGACTTTGCTCCATCAATTGCTGGACAACACCTTTCAAAGAATTTCTTTCTGCGGCTTCCTGCGAATAGGTCTTATCTACTTTCTCTTCAAAAAGTTTGATTTTTTCCTTCAACGGATCCAAGATCAATCCTATCGACTTGGAGTTGGTTTCTGTAAAGCGAAGCGTTTTTTCTTCTAAAATCTTATTTGCTATGACCTGAAACTCGGCATTAAACTGACTCTTAATAGCTGCGATTTCAACTTTCTGCTCTTGAAATTTATCTTGTTGCGCTTCATAGAATGAACGTGTGCTTTCCAAAGATCGTTCAGCAATTAAAACATGCTCACGCTCTTTTTCCAATTCATCGCGCAACATCGCCCGCTCTTGCAATAAGCTCTGTTCGCGTTGCTGGGCTTTTGCCAGCTCTATGGCCATTGATTCCTTCTCCTGTCTCCACTGGCTATCATCTTGCTGTGAATCCTTCTTTTTCAAGGAAATTACAATTAGAACAACTAATAAAATGATAACGATTATAATATACACTGTTTCCATAAATTCGCTTAAATAAATAAAAAATGGTCCTTTTCAGACCATTGAGACTATTGTAGTTTTTGATGGGTTCGCCACCAAAGATCGGGCATTTCACCTGTGACAGCCATTTGGTAATCTTCATAACGACATGGCACGAGATGATAGCGTTCGTTTACAGATCGGGATCCAAAATAAGGAACTTGCATCCACCATCGATCTGATTTTTTACTTTTTACAAATACCAATTCATGGTCTTCATTTTCTAGGGTCGTCCTATAAATGATATAAGATGACTTTGGCAATAAGGGTGTATCTTGTTTACGGTTATAAAAGCCATCTATAAAACACCAGATCATTTGTGACACTAACATCGCTGTTTGTTGCATCGGATCATATGAGGGATTGAATTCATAAAACCCGATCGACGAACATTTGTCTGACATGCCTGCATAGCGCGCGATTTGACAAGCTTCATCTCCAAATAGGCCATTGGGCATCGCATTGGCATTGCCACATGCTTCGGATGCGCGAATAGCTCCAATATCAAAACTAACCATATCAGCGGCGCGTATCAACGGTTCGGACTGATCCATCCGACCTGCAATGGCTCCAACGCGTGTTGCATTGAAAAATAACTTATCATACATATTGAGCGACTCTTTGCTGACTAGATAAGTCTGGAAAGCGATATTACTCAAGTTGAACAGATAATCGGGCTCATGAAGAATAATGTGGTTTAGATACGATCTCGAATCTAAGGCTACATGTTCACTACTTTCCTGGTTGAGATCAAATCGGGCATCCACCACTGCAACTTCAACTTTTTGTCCCAGCTGTTGATATCCTAAATATTGTGCATAGGTCAGGTCTTGACCACCTCCAATAATAATTGGCAAAATATTTTCGCTCAACAATTCCTCTACCACAGCTCGCAATGCGGCATAGGTATCTGTCAACGTAGCCCCCGCTTTTATATTACCCAAGTCTACCGCATGAATCGCATAATCTCCTTGATAAAGCTGATAGAGGTGTTTGCGGATTGCGTCTGGAGACTTTGCACATCCTTGGTTATTTACTGATGCACGATCTTCCTCTACACCGATAATGGCCAATTGCGGTTTATCATCTTTATCCCACGTCGGAAATTGATCTTCATAAAAACGCAAAACATGACCGAGCTGCGAACGAAAGAAGCCTTCTTCTGGAAAGAGCTCTTGAGCAACAATGGGTGTAAAAAAAACGGATAACGACATATGATGAATTTGTATTGATGGTAATCAAAAGTTAAAACCTTGCCTTAGACAAATATCCATTTATTAACTTACTTTTGAAAACATTATTTTTAACGTTATCTTTATCATGTGATATTAATAACAGGAGGAACCGGATTCTTAGGGGCGACATTGATCAAGCAATTGATCGATTTGGGAATTGACGTAATAGCGACTAAACGCTCAACCTCTAGCATTCCACAACAGCTATTATCTTCGTCTTTAATCCAATGGATCGATGCCGACATATGTAACTATTTTGATTTGGAAGAAGCTTTTCCAAATATTACAGAGGTGTACCATTGCGCGGCTGTAGTATCGTATCAAAAGCAGGATGCTGCTTATATGAAAAAGGTGAATATTGAAGGTACTGCTCATATTGTTAATCTATGTTTGGAACATGGCGCCAGATTAGTTCACGTAAGTTCGGTCGCGGCATTGGGATCAAGCAAAAATCAGGCACCTGTCGATGAGAAGGATTATTGGGAATATGAACCTACGATGTCCAATTATGCTATTTCTAAATATGAAGGTGAGATGCAGGTGTGGAGAGGGATAGCAGAGGGGCTGGATGCTGTTATCGTCAATCCGTCTGTCATATTAGGAGCGGCGTCCGGAAGTAAGGGTTCTGGGGCTATCTTTTCGCTGATAAATAAAGGGCTAAAATATTATCCGACAGGTACTGTCGGGGTAGTGGATGTCGAGGATGTAGCGACTATTATGCGTCATTTAATGGCTGATAAGAATCTTTCGGGTGAACGATTTGTGATTAACAATGTGAACTTAAGCAATAAGGCATTACTGGATAGGGCAAGTGTGCTTATGGGAAAAACACCTCCTAAAATAGCGGTACCTCCAGTTGTACTTACTATTGCGGCTACTCTTGCAACACTGGTAGCGTCTATAAAAAATGAAAAATCGACGCTGACTAAAGACAGCGCAAGGGCTTCGAGTGAAAAGCTAGCTTATTCTGCGGCTAAATTGCAGCAGGTATTGCCTTTTACATACAAGCCTTTGGATATAACTTTAAAAGAAATCGCGACACGTTATAGTCAACAATAAACAATCTAAACCCTAAACAAACTAAACCGTGAAAAATTATTACATCATTGATTTTGACAGCACCTTTACGCAGGTAGAGGCTTTGGATGAATTGGCCAAGATTTCACTTGAGCACCACCCAGATCGCGAACAGATATATCTAGAAATTGAGCGATATACAAATCTGGCTATGGAAGGAAAACTTTCTTTTCGTGAGGCTCTTTCTGGGCGTGTTAAATTGCTTCAGGCAAATAGAAGTCACTTGGACAAACTGATCATACATCTTAAAAAGAAGGTCTCTACTTCTTTTTCTAGAAACAGAGAGTTCTTCAAAAAAAATGCGGATACTGCCTGGATTGTATCTGGTGGATTTAAAGAATTCATTACTCCTGTAGTGGTTCCTTACAATATCAAAATAGAAAATATTTATGCCAATACTTTCCGCTTTGATGAGGATGATAATATCATCGGATTTGATGAGTCTAATCCACTATCGGATGAGGGTGGTAAAGTAAAGTTGCTGCAAGAACTTAAAATAGATGGAACCATCTACGGTATTGGGGATGGATATTCTGATTTTCAATTAAAAGAATCTGGTCTTATCCAGAAATTCTTTGCATTTACTGAAAATATTTCCCGAAAAACAGTTACTGAAAGGGCTGATTTTATCACACCAAGTTTTGATGAATTTCTATATGTCAACAATCTGCCCCGTGCAATCTCTTATCCCAAAAATCGTATTTTATGTCTGATCGTTGGCGATGTTCCTGAGATAGCAGCCCATATTTTAAAACGGGATGGTTTCTCTATTCGTACCAAAGATACGTTTGAAGAAAAATATACAAAAGACGTCGGGATGCTCCTGCTGGGGAAAGATATCTCTGTATCGGAGGAGCAGTTGTCTCGCGCAGATAAGTTGAAGACAATTGGTGTCTTGGGCGATGCTAAAAATCATCTTAATAAAGAGGTGTGCAATGCAAAAGGTATTGTTGTTTTTGACGATAAAAAGGGCAAAAAGAGAAATGCGGAATATATCCCTAGAAGGATGGCCGATTTTATTAATAATGGGGATACCTATATGAGCCGTAACTTTCCGAATTTGCTGCTCCCTAAAGTAAAAGATGTCACTAGATTACTTCATATTCATAAGAATGTTCCGGGTATCATGGCTCAGATCAATCAGGTATATGCACAAAATGATATCAACATCATTTCTCAGTTTTTAATGACTAAGTCGGACATCGGTTATGCGGTTACGGATATCAAAGGCGAGTATGACCGGGATTTAATTAAGCAACTTAAAAAGGTTCAGAATACCATTAAATTTAGGATTTTATATTAAAAAAGTAAGAGGTTTTAAGACGGTTACCGACGATCAACCGGATAGCTCTTTTCATCATCTTCTTTATCATGATCTACCAAAGGGGTCTTTCTGTCATAGGAAAGACCTTTTTTTAATAACGATATACTGCTGTTGGTGTCACGCAAATATCCAGTGGGATATCATGTATATCCACATCTTCGATCCCTGCTATCGGTTCAAAAAAAGATAGACCAACCTTTTGGACATCTGGCTTACATAGAGCCAAAAATCGGTCATAATATCCCTTTCCATAGCCTACCCGATGACCAAATTGATCTGAAATCAATAATGGAACTAACACAAGATCAATGTTTTTTTCATCTATATGAACACCGTCAACAGGCTCTGGTATCCCCCACTTATTAGGTTCTAATACGGCGTCGTTATAGCGATAATGGGTCATGCTATTTGATCGCATGTCCGATTTGGATATGACAATCTGTATGTGGGGATGAGTTTCTTTCAGATAATCGATCAATAAGAAGGTATTGGGTTCGTGAAATTTCAATATGGGTAAAAAGACATGACAAAATTTCACTTTATTCCATTCCAGACTTTTTAATTGCTGGAGTAAACATAGATTTAGCTCTAACTCCTTGTCTGGAGGCAGCTGTGTTCTCAAATGCTTATAATATGCTCTCAGTTCAGTCTTAGTCATACTAATAAAAAAAACGGCCTTGTAGCTGGGTGCTAACAAGACCGAATAATCAACCTAAACCTAAATCTTTATATTATTTAACACGCTCGATGTAATCACCGGTTTGCGTATCAATTTTTACTTTATCTCCTTGATTGATAAAAAGAGGTACTTTCACTTCAACTCCAGTTTCTACTGTTGCATTTTTCAATGCATTTGTCGAAGTATCTCCTTTTACTGCAGGCTCCGTATATGTAATTTCTAATTCCACACTCTTTGGAGCATGTGCCATAATCGCCTCATCACTTTCAAATGCGACAATAACGTTCATACCTTCTTTCAAGAATCGTGCCGAATTTCCGAATAGAAATTTAGGAATATTGAACTGCTCATAGGTAGAATTATCCATCACTACGAAAAACTCATCCTCTTCATACAAATATTGATAATCGTTTGTTTCAACACGAGCAATTTCAACACTTTCGTCAACTCTAAAACGGTATTCTACTAATTTACCAGTTTTCACATTACGCATTCTTGCTTGATAGAAAGCACGTAAATTACCTGGTGTACGATGTATATATTCCTCAACAGCTACTAATTCACCGTTGAATCTTAAAACATTTCCTGACTTAACGTCTGATGCTTTTGCCATGATTTAAACTTTTATAATTATTTTCTGAGTTACAAAACTACACAATCTAATCTTTTTATAAAAATCTAATAATTATCAGCTTTTATAATCCGATATGGACAATGTCTGATCACAAAAAAGATATTCTTTCTCTTGGTTTGAACAGATGATAAACAATCTATCGCTATGCTTAGTCTTATCGACCAGTGCCAGATACCACTCCTCTCCTGCACGATCTAGATTACTTGTTGGCTCATCCAACAAAACTATTGTGGAGTCGCTACAGCAAGCTAAAGCCAATTTGACGCGTTGCTTCATTCCAGATGAAAAGTATTTGAGCTCTTTATCTATTGCTTTTTCAAGTCCTAATAATTGAACGACCTCAAGCTCACTATATCCCGCTAGGTACTTTTTAAATTTAAAATGAAATTGTATCTGCTCACGCAGCGTAAATTCCTCTATTAATTCGACATATGGAGTAGCAAGAGATAGGTATTGAAATATTTCTTCTGCTTCAACTGTTTTATTATTCCATTCAAAGGAAATATTTCCCGCAGAAGGTGTTAAACTTCCCGAGAGTACTTTTAACAGTGTTGACTTACCTGAACCATTGGGTCCAAGTATGGCGTATGATCGGCCAGATTCAAATGCATAATTGATATGCTTAAAAATCCATTCGCGATTATATCGTCTACCTACATCTGTTAAAATAATCTTCAAAATACCTGCAATTAAACAGCTCTTTGATTGAATCCCTTGATGACACCACGATTAGAGTTGCGTATAAAACCTAAGATTTCATCACGAATTTCTGTTGCCTGAAATTCTGCTTCAATGATCGCTGCTGCTTTTGTTAAATTTCTATTTTGAACAAATAATACACGATAAATATTTTGTATTTCCGCTATTTGTTCTTCTGTAAAACCTCTTCTTCTTAAACCTACTGAATTAATTCCAGCATAAGAAATAGGTTCACGTGCAGCTTTGATAAATGGAGGTACGTCTTTTCTTACTAATGTACCACCTGTCACAAAAGCATGCGAACCAATGGTACAGAATTGATGCACAGCTACCATTCCTGCCAAGACCACATAATCGCCGACAGTAATATGTCCAGCTAATGTACTGCTATTGGAAAATATACAATAATCACCTATTATACAATCGTGTGCGATATGGCTATATGCCTGAATTAAGCAATTTTTACCGATTACGGTACGGAATCTATCCTTTGTACCTCTATTGATAGTAACGCATTCACGAATTGTCGTATTATCTCCAATTTCAGCAGTGGTAATTTCTCCATCAAACTTCAAATCTTGAGGTTCACCTGAAATTACTGCTCCTGGATAAATTTTACAATTTTTCCCAATACGTGCCCCATCCATAATTGTCACATTGGAACCGATCCACGTTCCCTCTCCAATCACTACATCCTTATGGATCGTAGCAAATGGTTCTACAACAACATTTTGAGCAATTTTTGCTTCTGGATGTATATAAGCTAACGGCTGTATCATCTCTACTATTATTTTACTTTCACGATCTGAGCCATTAACTCAGCCTCGCAAACAACTTTTTCACCTACCATAGCAACACCCTTCATTTTTGCAATGCCTCTACGGATAGGTTCCGTCAAATCACATCTAAAAATAATCGTATCACCTGGACTTACTTGCACTTTAAAGCGTGCATTTTCTATTTTCAAGAATAATGTCAACCAATTTTCAGGATCCGGAACTGTACTTAATACTAAAATACCTCCAGTCTGTGCCATAGCTTCAATCTGCAATACACCCGGAAAAATTGGCGCACCAGGAAAATGTCCCATGAATAAATCTTCATTCATTGTCACATTTTTCAAGCCTACTACATGATTTTCTGTTAATTCTAAAATTTTATCAACCATTAACATGGGTTGACGATGAGGCAAAATCTTCATAATCTGAACCGTGTCATACACCGGTGTCATATTGGGATCATATACCTTTATCTTTTTTGTATTTTTATCCTTGCGGATTTGTTCTTTAATTTTCTTTGCAAAGGCCACATTGGCAGCATGTCCTGGTCTTGCAGCCATGACATGTCCTTTCAATGGTCTACCTACTAACGCTAAGTCACCTACCATATCCAATAACTTGTGACGTGCAGGTTCATTTTGATGACGCAACTGAATATTGCTCAAGATACCTTCTTTTGCGACAGTAACATCATCACGATTGAATAAATGTGATAATTTCTTTAATTCTTCAGGAGAAGTCTCTTTATCTACGATAACAATCGCATTACTCAAATCGCCGCCTTTAATCAAGCCATTGTCCACCAACATTTCTAATTCATGTAAAAAACAGAATGTTCTTGAGGAGGATATTTCTTTAGAAAAGTCTTCAATTTTATTAATCGCAGCATGCTGACTTCCTAAGACCGGAGAATTAAAATCAATCATACATGTTAAGCGATAACCATCAAGGGGCATAGCGATGATTTCAACTTTGCGATCGGCTTCTATATGATGAATACTATTGGTGATTTCATAATAATCACGATCAGCGTCCAACTCTTCGAAACCTGCTTCTTCAAATTTTTTAATAAAAATTGCTGAGCTGCCATCTAGAATAGGTACTTCAGGTCCATCTATTTCGATTAATACGTTGTCAATCTGTAAACCTACTAAAGCTGCCATTAAATGTTCAATGGTACTTACACTTGCACCATGCTGTGAAATGGTTGTACCTCTTGATGTATCTGTCACGTTATCTGCATCAACCAGTACTTCAGGCTGACCATCTAAATCAATTCTTTTAAACTTATACCAATGATTTTCAGGAGCTGGTTTTATCGTCATCGAAACAGTTTTACCTGTATGTAAACCCACTCCGGATATAACCACATCTTGCTTGATGGTTCTTTGTTTTACATTCATTTCTACCATATATTTAATCAAAATCGACCATAAGGTTCTTTATGATTTCAAATTTTCCTTTAACAATCGTTCTAATTCTCTCACTCGTTTTTCCAAATCAGGCAATTTCGCATAAATAACTTGCGATCTCATATTTGACTGATAGGCCAAAACTGGACTTCCTGCCCACTTTTTATCCGCCTCCACAATTGATCTATTGATTCCGGACTGCGCCTGCACCTGGCTTCGATCAGCAATACTGATATGTCCTACCACACCAACTTGACCTCCTAAAATCACATTTTCACCGATTTTACTACTGCCAGAAACACCCGTCTGAGCAGCTATAACGGTATTTTTCCCTATCTCCACGTTGTGGGCGATTTGAATCAAGTTGTCCAATTTCACCCCTTTATGTAATATGGTCGAACCCATAGTCGCACGGTCAATAACCGTATTAGCACCTATTTCGATATCATCTTCAATAATTACATTTCCGATTTGCGGAACTTTTGTATAAGTACCATCTTCCTGTGGAGCAAAGCCAAAACCATCAGATCCAACAACTGTACCTGAATGTACCGTTACATTGCTTCCCAAAATACAATCTTGATAAATCTTAACTCCAGGAAATAATGTACTATTGTCTCCAATCACGACATGATCTCCAATATAGACTTGAGGATAAATCTTGACATTCTTACCGATTTTGCAAGCCTTGCCGATATAGACGAAAGCTCCTATATAACCGTCTTCGCCTATTTCAGTCGTATCATGCACATATGATGGTTCTTCTCGACCTTTTCGGTCCAAACGGACCTCATTATAGAGATTCAATAGTGTTGAGAATGCCGTGTAAGCATTTTTAACACGAATCAATGTTAACGTTGATTTTGGAGTCGCTAATAATTGTTGATCTTCATTAACAATGACAATAGAAGCATTAGTTTCATATAAAAATTGCTCATATTTAGGATTTGATAGAAATGAAAGATCCCCTAGAGAAGCTTCTTCTATTTTCGCTAAATTTGAGACTTCTATATCAGGATTCCCCTCTATTGATCCATTTAATAAGGATGCTATTTGTTGAGCAGTAAATTGCATGCTACAAAGCTATGTTTTTTTATTATATTTTAATTATTTTTTAGATGGAATTGATATATATCCGAGCTCTTTTGGATAACACAGAGCAAACTTTTGCACTTTTTTTGCTAATGCCTCTAAATTTGATAAATCTGATGCTTCTGCAATATCAATTATCTCTCCGGTCTTCATTAATATCTTAATGGTATCATGATGGAGGTCATATGCACTATTGTGAATGGCCTGTGTAAAGACATAATATTGCAACTCATCGTCACTTACCTTAAAATGATCCTTTACACGTTGATAAACCAGATCCATCAGCTCATCCGAAAACGGCTCATTGCTCATAATGGTACGATATAACTCACGACTCATCAGTTTTTGACACATTGCCCGCAGAATATCATCTTCATGTTGCGCCCACGTTTTTATAGCAGACATAATATCTGTATCATCTAAACGGGTGAACCAGTCAAGATGTAACTCATCGGCTAAGAAATTATTTTTATCAATTTTCTGCGTTAAGAACCACCTAAAAGCAGGTGTTGCAAATAGGCTGATCCCCTTACTTGAAAGTTCCTTTGCTCGTTTAAGTATTTTAATTAATAACTGTTCGGCACCAACGACGGTCTTATGCAAATAAACCTGCCAATACATTAATCGTCTGGCAATCAAGAATTTTTCTACGGAATAGATCCCCTTTTCTTCTACAACTAATTCGTCATCCACAACGGCCAGCATGGCGATGATGCGGTCAAATGAAATCACTCCCTCCGATACTCCTGTAAAAAAACTATCTCTATTCAAGTAATCCATTCGATCGGTATCCAACTGACCAGAAACCAGTTGATGGAAAAAATTGCGATGGTACTGATTATTAAAAATGGTAATGGCCAAATCTAGTTTTCCACCAAATTCTTTATTAATACGATCCATTAATAGCGATGACAACATCTCATGAGAAACGCCATCAATAATGGTATGTTCCAAAGAGTGAGAAAAAGGACCGTGACCGATATCATGCAGCAGAATAGCTGCAAGCACAGCTTCCTGTTCTTGCTCACTGATCTCGATACCTTTGCTTTTCAGGGTTTCCAAAGCTAGCGACATGAGATGCATCGCGCCTATTGCATGCTGAAACCGCGTATGCAAAGCTCCCGGATAGACCAAATGCGTCATACTGACTTGCTTGATATAGCGTAAACGCTGAAAGTAAGGATGCTGTATGAGTTCAAAAATTAATCCTGGAGGTATGGAAACAAATCCATATACAGGGTCATTTATTATCTTTTTCTTAATCAACTTATAAATGTATTATATCTTATTTTAATACGACAAACAATAGTCCAATAAAATTGTTGCTCCTTTATAATAAAGTTGAGCCAGTTTATTTCTCTCTTCTAGGAGTTAAATATTTAGCACAAATATAATTAGTTTAAGTCGTTAACAAGTGTTAAAAATAATACGCTAAGCGCCTTTTTTATTTAAGTTCGTACTTATTATCATAAAAAATCAAAAAACACGCGATTACTCCCCTAGCTACCTAAACACAAAAACAAAGGAATTGAATCGTTTTTGATTACAGTAAATAAAACAACATGCAAAAAACACATATACTTTGGGCAGATGATGAAATTGACTTTTTAAAGCCTCATATTCTTTTACTAGAGGAAAGAGGTTATAAAGTCAAGACAGTAAATAATGGAAATGATGCGGTCGATGCGTTTAAGGAAGGTGTATTTGATCTAGTCTTCCTCGATGAAAACATGCCCGGCTTGACTGGTCTGGAAACATTGGTGATATTAAAATCGATCAATCCGACAGTACCAACGGTACTGGTCACTAAAAATGAAGAAGAACACGTCATGGAGGATGCCATTGGATCCAAAATCGACGATTACTTAATAAAACCTGTTAACCCCAAACAGATTCTCTTGACGATCAAAAAGCTGACAGAGAATAAAAGACTGGTGAATGAGAAAACATCTATGGCTTATCAACAAGATTTTAGAAACTTGGGTATGGTCTTGAATGATGATCTCAATTTTAAACAATGGATAGAGGCTTATAGAAAGCTGATATATTGGGAGCTTTCTTTAGAAAAATTAGAAGATGCTGGCATGCATGATATCTTGAAGATGCAAAAGTCAGAAGCTAATGTACAGTTTTCAAAGTTTATCGAGCGCAACTACTTGAACTGGATGAAAAATCCGGATCAGTCTCCAATTTTATCTCATCAGCTTTTCAAGAAAAAGGTATTTCCGCAACTCACAGAAGATAAACCCACATTTTTCTTTTTGATTGACAATTTGCGTTATGATCAATGGAAAGTGATCAATGAAGTGATTACCGATTATTTTAGATTGGAAGAAGAGGATACCTATTACAGTATTCTCCCTACAGCTACCCAATATGCCCGAAACGCTATTTTTAGTGGATTGACACCTTTAGAAATGGAGAAAAGATTTCCTAAAATGTGGCAAAATGATGAAGATGAAGGTGGTAAAAATTTATATGAGGATAAATTTTTGGAGGATCAGATCACACGTGTATACCGCAAACCGATTAAACACTCCTATACTAAGGTATTGACCTTAGATCAGGGAAAGGATGTCGTAGACAGCCTGAGCAACTTAATGCAAAACAATCTCAATGTTCTCGTGTACAACTTCGTTGATATGCTTTCGCACGCAAGAACAGATATGGCTATGATCCGTGAGTTGGCCAATAATGAAGCGGCATACCGTTCATTGACGTTGTCCTGGTTTGAGCATTCTCCTTTATTTGAGGCGCTCAAATGGTTATCTCAGCGCAACGTCAAGGTGATCATAACGACTGATCATGGAACTATAAAAGTAAAAAAACCGAGCAAAATAGTGGGCGATCGTAATACCAATACCAACTTGAGGTACAAACAGGGTAAAAACTTAAACTTTATTGATAAGGACGTTTTTTTTATCAAAAATCCACATGACGCACAACTTCCAAAGTTACATATGAGTTCTTGTTTCGTATTTGCCAAAGAGGAGTCTTATTTTGTATATCCAAACAATTACAACCAATTTGTCAATTATTTTAATGAAACTTTTCAGCATGGAGGAATTTCATTGGAAGAAATGATTATTCCTTTTGCTACTTATACGTCCAAATAACTAATTTTGCAGCATGGTAATCGAAGTCAATCA
Organism: Sphingobacterium sp. UBA6320; assembly: GCF_002440335.1. Taxonomy (NCBI): domain Bacteria; kingdom Pseudomonadati; phylum Bacteroidota; class Sphingobacteriia; order Sphingobacteriales; family Sphingobacteriaceae; genus Sphingobacterium; species Sphingobacterium sp. UBA6320. Next base: position 263,649 of record NZ_DJTA01000028.1, read on the forward strand.
ACTATCGGAGTTAGATCATGCTGCAAAACTCCTTTTAAATTCTTTTCCTGATGACCGCGTTTTTCTTTTTTACGGAAATATGGGCGCAGGCAAAACAACCTTTATAAAGGCGCTTTGTAAGGTACTAGAGGTAGAAGACAATACTTCTAGCCCTACGTTTTCGATTGTCAATGAATATAGCTCATCCCAAGGTCCAATATTCCATTTCGATTTTTACAGAATAAAAGAAGAAGAAGAAGCCTACGACTTCGGTTATGAAGACTATTTTTACTCTGGAAATTATTGTTTCGTAGAGTGGCCTAATAGAATCCCCAACTTGCTGCCTGATGATGCTAAAACAATCGAAATTGAGATCACCTCATCGACCAGCAGAAAAATAATCATAAAATAGTTGCACCCCACGCAACCTTTGCCTTTTATCTTACGTCTTCCTAATATAAACTGACTAAATTTTGGAAAACGTAAGTATAGATTCAATATGGAAAAAATGTCTTCATGGAGACAGAAAAGCTCAATACCATCTGTATCAATTGTTTTCTAAAAAAATGTATGTGGTCTGCCTTCGCTATGCAAATGATAGCTTGGAAGCAGAGGATATACTTCAAATTGGTTTTGTAAAAGTCTTCACTAAATCGCACTTATTTTCAGATCATGGATCTTTAGAAGGATGGATTAGAAAAATTATGGTCAACACTGCAATTGAGGTACAAAGAAAAAATAAAATCAGCTATGTAGAACCTCTTGAAAATGAGATTGCTCACCAAAGAACACATCATACAGAGGGTGATCATCTACATTACAAAGATCTCATAACACTGATACATCAATTGCCTATCGGATACCGTACCGTATTTAATCTATATGCTATCGAAGGTTATACTCATAAGGAAATCGCAGAGATGCTCCGTATTAGTGAAGGAAATTCAAAATCCCAATTATCACGAGCGAGACAATGGTTGCAAACAAGATTATTAAAAATTGAGGCATTAACGTTATGAAAAATCAAGACATAGATAAATTACTTCGGGACCATTTTAATAAACTTGATATTCAGCCCAGTACCGATATCTGGAAAAAGATTGAAACGGAACTTGATGAGCAAAAAGTAATCTCCATAAACAAAAAAACAACTCGGCTAAAAGTGATTGGTATGGCAGCGGCAATCTTGGTTGGTATTGGTATTGTGAGTCTTGTACTGCAACGACAGTCAGCTAATCGACCAGATCATATAAAATATGCCGATCGCAAAATGGATCGAGAAATGAACACTCCGCCAAAGGCTGCATCAAAGGTAGAACCCCTGCCCATCGAAAGGCAGGTACAGCTGTCTGTCAGACCGGTCAACAAAGGTAATCAGCGTGAAAACAGCTCGGCAAATGCTATTGAAACGGACATGAAGGTCGTTGCGATTCAAACATCACAAGCATTTGAGCGATTAAAGATGGGGAAAGAGCAACCGCTGATGGTTGTTGTCGACACACAGACACAGGTGGCACATGTCCTTGAATATATTCCGATCAAACCGTTGATCGAAAATCCTGACGAGGAGAATAGTATGATGGCTTCCACCGGCACAAACTCACAGACTGTGGTAACCAAAGTGCTGAATGTACTCAGCAAAACCATCAATCAGGGAAATAGTGCAGAAGTACAGTTCAGCAATGATGACGAAGGATCCTTACAGATTGATATCCTGAATAGCCTAGTTAAAAATAAAAAAAGAAAAAAGTAACACCTTATAAACTCTTTCCATATGAAAAAACATATCGTATCGTTGGTATTCACCGGTATCCTAACTTGCTGCATCGCAATAAAGGCACAGGCACAACAGGACAGCACCAAAAAAATTAATATTTCAACCCGTATTTTAGGTAAACAAGATAGCGATAAAGCTGACAGTACTGACAAGCCTGCTGTGTCCAAGTATCCGAAAACATTCGGTGGAATTACATTTTCTCGTATTGATTGGGGTTTTTCAAGATTGATCAATGACGGAAGTTTCACTTTAAATGAAAATAACGAGTTTTTAGAGTACAAGAAAGCTTCCAATTTTGGGTTTGATATTGCACAATTTGGCATTCGCTTCAGCGATCAATTCAAAACATATATATCGACGGGTTTTGAATGGAATTATCTGAGATTAAAACATAATGTTTTATTAGATCAGGATGCGACACCTTTAGACTATTCCTATCCTGATGACATCACTTATAAGAAAAATGTATTCACTTCCACCTATCTACGTGTTCCATTGACGTTTGAACTGAGAAGTAAAAAATTTAGAAATGGTGATCGCGCCAAACTTGCTTTTGGAGCCATGACCGGAATCTTAATAAAAGGAAGCCAGCGTCTAAAAAGTCGTGAGCAAGGTAGTCAAAAATTTAAGGACAACTATAACTTGGCGAGTTTTCAATATGGGGCATTTGCAAGGCTAGGCTATGATTCTATGGGAGTTTTTGTCAAATACTATTTCAACGATATGTTTGAAAACAGCCCAAATCAAGACGGTTTAAATAATTTTACTTTTGGTCTAACATTAGGTTTTTAGAGTAGAATAATATTAAAATGCTTAATTTTAAGCCGAATTAATACATTCGGCTTTTTATTTTGCATACTATGTTACAATCTTCATGTCAGTACGTTCCCTTTGATCAAGAAGTCACCGGACTTCCTTATATCCACCTTGAAAATCTTAGTTTTTCATTTTCAGAGCGTGCTGAATATTTAGCCGTATCGCAAGCAAACTTAGGTATACAAGAAGGTAAAATCACAGCAATTATTGGTGAATCTGGAAGTGGGAAAAGTACGCTTCTGCGATTAATCTATGGTCTTTTGGAGCCTTTAAGTGGCGAAGTTCGCTATAAAGGATGGTTGGTACCCACTAGAAAAGACAAATTGATACCTGGACATCAAGATATGAAACTGGTGTCTCAGGGTTTTGATGATTTAAATACATTTGCCAATGTGTGGGACAATGTAGCTTCGCAGTTGCCGAATACCAATATAGAAGCTAAGCAAAGTAAAACTTCTGCTATTCTCAAACGCTTACGAATTGACCATCTTGCTAAGAAAAGAATCGCAGACATCAGTGGCGGTGAAAAACAACGCGTTGCCATCTGCAGAGCATTGGTCAATGATCCTCAGGTACTATTGATGGACGAGCCCTTCAATCAGGTCGATGCTTCCTTTAGAGATACGTTGCAACAAGATATCAAGCAAATTGTGGTCGACACTGGTCTTACCATCATCCTGGTATCCCATGATCCAACTGAAGTCTTAGCATTGGCGGACGATCTTATCGTCATGAAAGATGGTCAGATATTAGATCAAGGACATCCTCGTGAACTGTACGACAAACCCACCAATCCTTATACAGCACTCTTATTGGCCAAAAGCAATATATTGAGTAGTGAGGCGGCAAAAGCACTTGGTATCGATAGTGACTCGACGATCATCATCCATCAAGAATGGATATCCGTCTTACCTTCAAGTACGACTGGAGGTTTTAAAATGATCGATATCCGTTTTAGGGGGTTTTATTATGAACTAGTAGTGGCTAATTCTGATCTTCAACTACATGCCATCAGTATAACTCCTACTTCCTTACAGATAGGTGCCGATGTAACAGTAAAAATTGAGAAATATATTAGTCTTTAAGCAATAGGCTATCTAAAAGAGCAATGAGTTGATTAAACTCCTTTTCTTCATAGCCTACGGACTGATAAATGATATGACCCTGTGTATCGAGAATAACATTTCGTGGAATACCTTGCTCTGCAAATAGACCAAATACGTTTCTTTTGAGATCGGGATAAATAGGTAAGGTAAACTGATGTTCAGAAACAAAGGGATCAATCTTATCCCAATTTTGCTCTCTTGCCAAGACCAACAAGGCAAACTTTGGGTGCTCTTTATATTTTTCCCATATTTCCTTTTGCAACCTCGGCAATTCCTCTCTACATGGTGGGCACCAGGTAGCAAAAAAGTTAAGCAGGACAATCTTACCCTTTAGATCTGCACTAGAAACCAGTTCACCATTTTTATTAGGAACGGCAAATTCGGGCGCAGGTTCATGAAGGGCAACTTTCCATCCGCTTTCAGCTGTTTGTGCTTGTGATACACAAAACAAAAAAACACATACCAATCCTAAAATATACTTCATTACGTTTTCTTGTTTTACAAATGATCGACCCAATCCATAAATTGAGCTAACCATGCTACTGAACTTGTTTTATTAATCATTCCAAAACCGTGCCCGCCCTCTTCGTATGTTAATAGCTCATTCTTAACGTGGGCTTGATCTAATGCTGCCATCATGACGTAACTATTTTCTATAGGCACTGCTTTATCATCTTTTGCATGCACAAAAAATACAGGACAAAGTTTAGCTGTCACGTTATGTTCTGCAGAAAATTCGGCTTTCTTTTCTAAAGAAGGATTTTCTCCAAGCAGATTCGTTCGGGAACCTTTATGGGTAATGCTATCCTGCATGGAAATAACCGGATAGATCAGACCTGCAAAGTCAGGAGCTAAAGATAAATTTGTGGGATTGGCAATGAAAGCCTGATCTGATTTAGTGAGTAAAGTCGATGCTAAGTGCCCTCCTGCCGAAAATCCGATAACTCCAACTTTGCTCAATGAAGGGAAATCGTTTCGGATCCACTGCATCGCACGTTGCGCATCTTGAATAGGTCCAATACTTTTGTCGACCATAATATTGGGAGAAGGAAGTCTATATTTAAGTACAAATGCTGTAAACCCCGATTTTATCAATTCCTTGGCCACATCATGACCTTCATGATCCATCGCAATATGTGAATATCCTCCACCAGGTATAATCAAGATTCCCGTGTGCTTATCTACAGCTTGGGAAGGTTTGTACACAAATATTTCGGGGATATTTCGGTTAAACTTTGCCGTATCGGTACGAATAGCATTTGGAATCGCATCCTTGTACAAGGCAAACCTCTCTTGAGCAGAGGCTTGAAAAGCGATTGAAAAGAGTAAGATCATCAACGTAAATTTCATGTATTACAAATTGGTAACGATTATTAAATCCAGATCTTTTGCTGTCATTTCAAATTTAGAAGCAATGTCCTTATTGGTTAATATGCCTTGATAAAGGTATGTCGCACTCCTAATCCCGGCGCTTTTCCAGATGACATTTTTCAATCCACCTTGCTCTGCAATATCGAGTAATATTGGTGTAAAGATATTAGTCAGGGCATAGGTTGCAGATCGAGCTACCCTCGAAGCGATATTGGGTACACAATAGTGAATGACATCATATTTTCTGAATGTTGGTTCATCATGGGAAGTAATATTTGATGTTTCAAAACAGCCACCTTGATCAATACTAACATCGATGACAACGGCATTTGGTTTCATTTCAGATACTGTTTCTTCCGATATGACACAAGGAGTACGCCCCGTCTTTGAACGTAATGCACCGATAACAACATCGCAAGTTCTGACAGCCTTATTTAAAATAGCAGGTTGTATTATAGAGGTGTATACGGGACTTCCTAAATTATTCTGTAATCGCCTTAGCTTATAAATAGAATTGTCAAAAACTTTCACCTGAGCTCCCAAAGCGATCGCAGTACGGGCTGCATATTCGCCTACAGTACCAGCACCTATGATGACCATTTCTGTGGGCGGTACTCCAGTGATACCTCCTAACATCAATCCTTTTCCACCAAAACTATTACTTAAGTACTCCGAAGCGATTAATGTTGATGTAGCCCCTACGATTTCGCCCATAGCTCTAACGACAGCTAAACAACCTCCTTCATCACGTAAATACTCGAACGATAAAGCCGTAATTTTTTTTTGGATAAGTGCACGAAGAACAGGTAGTTCCAATAGCGAAGGTTGTAATGAGGACATCAAAATTTGATTGGGCTTCATCATCCCTACTTCTTTTAGGGTGGGAGCAGATATTTTGACGATACAGTCTGCTTGATACACTTCCTGTGCAGAAGATACAATTCGAGCTCCTTGTTCACTATAATGATGATCCAAAAAATTAGACCCCAATCCTGCACCTGTCTCCATGACAACCTCATGACCATTTTCTACCAAAAGACCGACCGATAATGGTGTTAAGCAAATCCTTCTTTCTTGAAATGCAATTTCCTTGGGCACACCAATAAACAATCTTTTTTCCCGTGAAGCCGTCGCCGATAAAGTCTCTTGAGGCTGTATCATTGCCTGACTTGCCAATTTACTTAACTCACTCATTTATTTTATGCATTACTTTTTAAATTTACTATTTTTATTTAAGCTAAGCAAAAGAAATTAAGTGGTTATGTAGTTAGTACATTAGAAAAAAAACTACATTTGTGAAACTAAAACACTAAAACAAACCTATGTTTAACAAACTTAATATTGTTCCTCGATGGATCATTTTTGTATTAGATATTTTCACGGCCATATTTGCTTTTACACTAGCAAACATTATCTATTACAGTTTTGACTTTGCGTTTATCAATACATCTGAATTTGCCATTAGGCTTATTTATGTAATAAGTGTGACGGCATCTTCGTTTTATTTATTCAAGATGCACACGGGTATCATCCGATATACAAGTGCAGTGGACTCCATTCGAATTTTAACGGCGATTGTTTTTGCAGTGTTTGTCTTTTTAGTGATTAAAACCGTGTTATTGGCCACTGGAGATCATCATACCATATCAGCCTCACTCGTTATTTTATATGCATTATTCTGTTTCTTACTACTTACAACCTACCGAACGTTCATTAAAATATTTTTTGTCTATACCAAAAATATCAGAAGTGACAGACGTAACACGTTGATATATGGAGCTGGGGATTTGGGAATTGCCGTCAAAAGGACTTTAGATCATGATATCCGTTCGAAAAATGCAATTGTTGGTTATTTAGACGACAATGAGCAGAAAATTGGAAAAGTCATTGATGGTATCAAAATTTTTGATCCAAAGAAATTGGGTCAAGTCATCATCAATTTGAATATTGAAGAAGTGATTATCGCTTCTCACAACATACCTTTGGAATCAAAAACTGATGTTATTGATGTTTGTTTGGAAAAAAAGGTCGCTATATTGACCTTACCTTCTGTTAAAAAAATAATGAACGGGGAATTAAATCCAAACCAAATTCAAAAAATAAAAATTGAAGACTTATTGGAGCGCGCTCCCATTAAAATAAGCAATAGTAATATTTTAAGCCAATTAAAGGGCAAGCGCGTATTAGTAACGGGAGCTGCCGGATCTATCGGGAGTGAGATCGCAAGACAATTGGGCAAATTTGAACCACAGATGATCATCCTTTGTGATCAAGCTGAATCGCCACTTCACAATTTACAACTGGATTTGCAGGATGAATTTCCGCTCCAAGTGTATCATTCTTTTATTGGTGACGTTCGGAGTCTAGACCGTATGAAACTGATGTTTGAGACTTTCAAACCACATTATGTCTATCACGCAGCAGCGTACAAGCATGTTCCCATGATGGAAAATCATCCTTTGGAAGCAGTGCATACCAATGTTGTCGGCACTAAAAATATTGCCAACCTTGCTGTGGAGTATAATGCGGATAAGTTTGTGTTTGTTTCCACGGATAAAGCGGTCAACCCAACCAATATCATGGGTGCGACAAAAAGAATTGCCGAAATCTACGTGCAGTCTTTCAATCATTTCTTACAAAACAATGGGCATCTAAATGCAAAGACTAAATTCATTACGACACGATTTGGCAACGTCCTAGGTTCTAACGGATCTGTGATCCCACGTTTTAGAGACCAGATCGAAAAGGGGGGGCCTGTAACGGTCACCCACCCCGAGATCACACGTTATTTTATGACCATACCCGAAGCTTGTCAATTGGTGCTTGAAGCGGGATCAATGGGCGAAGGGGGAGAAATATTCGTGTTTGATATGGGCAAATCTGTTAAAATCATCGAATTGGCCAATAAAATGATCAAGCTTTCTGGCTTTATTCCAAACGAGGATATTGAAATTAAGTTTACAGGACTGCGACCTGGGGAAAAACTGTATGAGGAACTACTCAACGATCTGGAAAATACGATGCCAACGCACCATAAAAAGATCATGATCGCAAAAGTGAGAGAAAATGATTTTCAACAGATAAATAATCATATTGAAGTTTTAATAGCTGGTATTAAGCATCAAAATAGACATGATGTCGTATTAGAGATGAAAAGAATTGTACCTGAGTTTAAAAGCCAAAACTCAATCTACGAACAAATAGATAAAGAAATTGAGGCTGAGCAAAATCCGATAAATCGAGTTTAACGTTTATTATCATTACAAAAGCTTGGATATTTACAGTAAAATTGTATTTTTGCAATCTATATTTTTTCATTGAATCATAATGTCTAAAAATCAAAACCAAAATAACGCTGGACAAGCGAATAAACCTTCACAAGGTTCATCTTTTCAGGACAATCAAAAAAGCATCACTTTTATTGTAGGTGGTATTTTTGTGTTAATTATATTGTATTTTGGATATCAAAAACTTTATCTACAACCAAGAGCTGAAAAAGCAGCGAATGAAATATTTAAAGCGGAAGAATATGCAACAATAGATTCATTACAAAATCGTGCTATTGAAGGTGATGGTTCTTTCTTAGGATTTAAAGAAATTGCTGATGAATATTCAAATACAAAATCAGCCAATATTGCTAATGCCTATTTAGGTGGATTATATTTACGTCAAGGTAAGTACAATGAAGCTATTGAAGCATTGGAAAACTATTCTTCAACAGGTAGTACCATTCTAGATCCTTTGGTTATTGGATTAAAAGGTGATGTTTATTCAGAATTGAAAGATTATAAAAAAGCAGCTGGTTTTTATAAAGAAGCGGCTGACAAATCTTCAAACTCTTATACTACTCCATTATTTTTGAAAAAATTAGGATTAGTTTACGAGGCACAGAATGAATATAAACAAGCTGAAGAAACTTATAAGAAGATAAAATCAGACTTTCCTGAAAGTCAAGAAGCTGCTATGATAGACGGACCTATCGGTCGTGTACAGGCGCATTTATAGTATTTATGATGTTGCATCATATAGAAGGTCGCTCAAAAAGCGACCTTTTTTTTGTGCTGTATAACCCGGATAAAACCATCACTTTACAATGTCTGTCATCCATCGATGTCGAGGAGCTAAATCATCCGTGTGGCTGATAAACGATATTGATTTGAAAGAATAAATTTACTCTTAGATGAACGCTATTGTATTGTGTATCTAAGCAAATTTATCTAAGTTTGTTTCAATATGGCAAGTAGCATTAAAAATTTATCAGACTTCTCACACATAAAAGTCGCAAATGCAAATCCTTTTAAATTTGGGATTGTAGTAGCACAATGGAATGCTGAGATCACTGGGGCTCTTTTAAATGGTGCAATTTCTGGATTGGAAAAGCATGGAGCACAAGAAGAAAATATTAAAATCATCGAAGTTCCGGGCAGCTTCGAATTAATAACCGGCGCTGATATTTTATTACGCGATGATTCCCTTGATGCAATTATCTGTTTGGGATGTGTAATCCAAGGAGAGACTCGTCATTTTGACTTCATCTGTGACGCCGTAGCCAACGGAATCAGTAATGTGGCATTGAAGTACAATAAACCTGTTATTTTTGGTGTATTGACCACTGACAATCAACAACAAGCATTAGATAGAGCTGGTGGCCAACACGGAAACAAAGGTGAAGAGGCTGCGATTACAGCAATTCAAATGGCACAAATTAGTTCACAAAACTAATTTTACTTTTTTACCAAAAAAAAGTATCAGTCATTGACTTTGTAGGTGCTTATGCTAAAATATGTGAAGGCTTGGCACACACATGCAAACAAGAATAAGATAATATTGTTATCTCTATAGTATTTGATCGACTTAGGTATCCTGTAAGAGATGTCTAAGTCGATTTTATCTTTTATAAAGATTCATATCATGAAAACTACAGTAAAAATTATTTTCTTTTACCTCATTGTGCAAGTTAATTTTGCCATAGCGGTAGCACAAGAGACGAGTATCCCTGCGAAGCTTTGGTCTTCAATAGGCGGAAACGATATCTGGCAGGAAACAAAATTTTTATTATTTTCTTGTAACGGAAATGACAACGCCAATCTATTAAATAATGAGGCCGAACGTTCCTTATTGTGGAATCGGGAAACTGGTGAATGTCGATTTGAAGGGCAATCTAAAAAAAATGAAAAACTAGTCTACTTATTCAATTTCAAAACTAAGAAATCACTTAAATTTTTTGTTAATGCGGTTGATGTAAGCACCCAAGAGTCGGCATTGCAAGAGGACATCAGGCAACAGATCAATGGAGACTTACAACTACTCTTGCTGCCCACAATAGCAGAACTAAAAGGAATAAACTTTTCGAATACCACTGCGAAGCTTTTAAATAGTGAAAAGCTCTTGAGTACCTCTGTGACCTACAACGGAAATTTTTATAATAGCCCAATCAGAGGGAACCTCATGATTCATGAAAATAACGGCGAAATAAAAGTATTCGAAAATAGTATCAATACAATAAGCTATCAAATTGATCAGTATAAAGATACGGGATCAGGTTTGAGACTACCGACTTTATTTGTTGCGATCAACAATAAAAAGAAAAGCTGTACATTTACAACCGTTTCTACCTTTGAACAGGTAGAAGCTTCAAAATTTACTGATTTATAATATGATTAACTGGATTCCTCTTAATAGTTTAGACCAACTACAAGAAATATTGAATAGCGATCAAGTATCTGCCATTTTCAAACACAGCACTACTTGTGGTATCAGCGGCATGGCCAAGAAAAACTTTGAGCGCTTTGCGAACCTGACGGATAAGTCTTATGATGTTTATTACTTAGATCTGCTGTCGTTCCGCGAAATTTCTAATCAGATTGCTTCCATCTGGAACGTGGAGCATCAATCACCACAACTCTTGATCATAAAAGGCAAAACTTGTATTTTCAATGCTTCACATGGCGATATTGATTTTGACGATGTCGTAAATCATATAAAATAGAAAAAGCTACCTCGGTAGCTTCTTTTATTTTATATTTTTTTATATAGATTAGTTTTTACCTTCATCTTCCCACCAGTCTTCTTTTAAATCATCGATCTCACGACGATCTCTTTTAGTCGGTCTACCCGTACCTCGATCTCTTTTAAGAATGGGAGCATGGAAAGCCGATTTGTAGGCTGAGGTTTCCTCTTCAGGAGTTAAATCTTCATAAAATTGTACCGCTGTTTTAGCATCTACCCTTCTTTCCAGAAGCCCTAAAACTTTGACTACCTTACGTTCAATACCTTTCTGGACCTGATAGATTTCTCCAACTTTCACCACATACGAAGCCTTTATATTCTGCCCGTTCAATTTTACCCGACCCGCTTTACAAGCTTCAGTTGCCAAACTACGTGTTTTGAAAAGACGGATTGACCACAAATATTTATCGATTCGAAGTTTTTCAGTTTCTGTTGCCATTTGTACAAAAATAGTCATAAAGACTTAAAATCTGCTTATTATGCATTATAAATTGAACAAATTTTAACATATTTGTCTTCAATAAAAAGAACTGATAATTTTGAATTATAAAAGATGGTTGATCAATTAAAAAAACTTATTGAAGATGCCTGGGAGGATAGACTACTTCTAGAATATAAAGAATATGCAGAGGCTATTCGTACAGTAATCTTAAAACTTGACGCTGGTGAATTGAGGGTTGCTGAACCTATTGGTACGAGATGGCATGTCAATGATTGGATTAAAAAAGCTGTTATTTTATATTTCCCTATTCGTGAAATGAGTGAATCAACTGCTGGTCCTTTTGTTTACTACGATAAAATGAAATTAAAAACGAACTACAAAGAAATTGGTGTTCGTGTTGTTCCTGGTGCTTCTGCTCGCTTAGGAGCTTATTTAGCAAAAGGTGTTATCTTAATGCCTTCGTATGTCAATATTGGTGCTTATGTAGGAGAAGGTACCATGGTGGATACATGGGCTACTGTTGGTTCTTGTGCACAAATTGGTAAAAACGTTCACTTAAGTGGTGGTGTTGGTATCGGTGGCGTATTGGAACCTGTACAAGCAGCTCCAGTAATCATCGAAGACAATGTATTTGTTGGTTCTAGAGCTATCGTTGTGGAAGGTATCCGCGTTGAAACTGAAGCAGTATTAGGTGCGAATGTTGTCTTAACAGCATCAACTAAAATCATTGATGTATCTGGTCCTGAACCTGTCGAATACAAAGGTTATGTGCCTGCTCGTTCTGTTGTGATCCCTGGTTCATACACGAAAAAATTTCCGGCTGGAGAGTACCAAGTTCCTTGCGCACTAATCATCGGTAAACGTAAAGAATCTACAGACAAGAAAACATCGTTAAACGATGCGCTACGTGATCATAATGTAGCGGTATAGTATTTTATATAATTAAAAAAATGAGTGAATTTGTAGATAGAAATGATATTAACCAGGCTCTAGAAGTACTCAAGAGTGGCGGTTTGATTCTATACCCAACAGATACGATCTGGGGTATAGGTTGTGACGCAACAAATCCTGAGGCTGTAGAAAAAGTTTTTCAGTTAAAAGGTCGGGGAAAAGAAAAGAGCCTTATTGTTTTACTACATAATGAAAATCAATTGGCAAGTTACGTGACTGAAATTCCAGAAGTAGCTTACCAATTGATTGAATATACCGAGAAGCCGCTTACGATCGTTTATTCCGCAGCTAAAAACTTAGCGCCTAATGTTATTGCAGAAGATGGTTCAATCGGAATTCGCATTGTAAACCATGATTTTTGTCAACAGCTCTTACAGCGCTTTAGAAAACCATTGGTCTCTACATCTGCTAATATCAGCGGACAATCTTCCCCGACATGCTTTGACGACATCGCTGAAGAAATAAAAGAGCAAGTAGACTATGTGGTCAAATATGGTCAACATGTCAAAAGTGATGGTAAGTCTTCAAGCGTAATGAAGTTGGATCCTAGCGGAAAGTTTGAATTTATCCGAAAATAAGGTGAACATGAAAAAATTAATATTATTCGTAGCGTTAGCATTTGGCTTTTCATGGAATAGTCAAGCGCAACAAAAAGAAATTACACCTGCGAAGGTTGGTGTACAATATGGCAAAAAGGTTGATAACTCTAATGCAATTACAGTTGACAAATTGGAAAAATCGTTGGAGACATCTGCCAAATTTACGGGTAAAGTCACGGGCAAAGTTGTTGAAGTTTGCAAAAAAAAGGGCTGTTATTTGACCCTTGAGAGAACAGGAGACAAAGAGCCTGTTATGGTTCGCTTTACCGACTATAGCTATTTTGTACCCACTGACCTCATCGGAAAAAATGTAGTTTTAGATGGCTACGCAAAAGTCAAAGAAGCGACAAATGAAATCACTTTTGTTGCAGACGGCGTATTGGTCGTAAAATAAACGTACTATAAAAACACTGAACAGGCTATTTCCAACGGAATTAGCCTGTTTTTATTTGTAGCATTTATTAAATAAGCTTGATACCTTTGTAGACGATGAAAATGATCCATACTACAGCCGCTCAATCGATCAACTTAAAAGGTCAAATAATGACATTTGATCGTCCCATCATCATGGGAATATTAAATGTGACGCCAGACTCTTTTTTTGATGGGGGACAAAATAATACGATAGAACAAATACTTATCCAGACTAGAAAGTTACTTGAAGAGGGCGCTGACATCATCGACATTGGGGCTTATTCTTCAAGACCTGGAGCAGCATTGATCAGTTCTCAAGAAGAGCTGGACCGAGCACTACCCGCTATCGCAGCCATAGTAAGTACATTTCCAGATGCCATACTTTCTATAGATACTTTCCGAGCAGATGTGGCCGAGGCCTGTATACATGCTGGTGTACATCTCATAAACGATGTATCTGGAGGCACTATAGATCCTCTTATGTTCGAAACCGTAGCGAAATTGCAGGTCCCATATATTTTGATGCATATGCGCGGCATTCCTGAAAATATGCAACAATTAACCGCATATCAGGATATCGTCACTGATGTTGCTACCTATTTTGGACAAAAAATTGCAGCTTTACGAAAACTCGGGGTGAAAGACATCATCCTTGACCCTGGCTATGGTTTCGCAAAAACAATAGAACAAAATTATGAACTGCTACATCGCGTCGATGAGCTCCATTATTTTGGCCTTCCTTTACTTGGGGGAATCTCCCGAAAATCTATGATCTATAAAAAATTGGGAATAACTCCACAAGAGGCCCTAAATGGGACAACAGCCCTCCATACTTTACTCCTGAGCAAAGGCGTACAGCTGTTGCGTGTGCATGATGTTAAAGAGGCTAAACAGATCGTAGATCTGTTATGTAGTTAACCTTTTTTATACATGAAAGGCTTGAATAATCAAGCCTTTTATTATTTATACAATTTAATATCAATATATTACAACACTTTCATCAGCTTTTCAAAGGCCATTCCTCGGGATGCTTTCAACAGGATAGTTGCACCGGAGATCGGATGGAGGGATAGGCTCGATTTCACATCATCGGTCGTTTCAAAAAACTCAGAATCGCCATCTTTGTGTTCATAAAATGCTTTGCCGACGAAAATCAAGCGTGCTCCTACAATTGTTTTGGCAAGATCTACCACTTTTTGATGTTCAAAAGAAGATTCATCTCCAAGCTCAAACATATCACCCAAGATAATGACTTTCTGCTCAGCTTCGATGATCCCCATATTAGTCAATGCGGCCTCCATACTCGTTGCATTCGCATTATAATAATCACAGATCACGGTATTGCGGTCTGTCTTTGTTATCTGAGATCGATTATTAGTAGGTGTATATTCTGAAATGGCTTCGTTGATAAGCCCAAGAGGAACATCAAAATAATGTCCCAGTGCGATCGCTGCTAAGAAATTTTCTGTATTGTAAGAACCCGTTAATTGGGTATCTGCTTGAAAGACTTGTTCCGATTGTTGAAGATGCCATTCGATTTGCAATAATGGATTTGCCTTGATCAAACGGCCAATGATGGCATTAGACTCGGAAAAACCATAGGTTACCACCTTATTGATATGTCGTTGTGCTGCCATTTCTTTCAAAAAAGGATTATCCCCCTGCAGAAACAATGTTCCCTGACTATCTTGTAACCAATCATACAGTTCTCCTTTTGCTTTCTTCACCCCCTCAAAAGAACCAAATCCTTCCAAGTGCGCTTTACCTACATTGGAGATCAGCCCATGAGTAGGTGCTGCAATCTGGCATAAAAAATCAATTTCACCAATATGATTTGCTCCCATTTCGATGATAGCGATTTCGATTGTCTGATCAATCGCTAACAAGGTCAAGGGAACGCCTATATGGTTATTCAAATTTCCTTTGGTCGCATAGGTCTTATAGGTTCTGGATAGCACGGCATGCAACAACTCTTTAGTCGTGGTCTTACCATTGGTACCTGTGACACCAATAAAAGGAATCTCAAATTGTTGGCGATGATAATGTGCCAAAGCTTGTAAGGTTTTCAAAACATCATCAACGAGTATAAATCGATCATCTTTTTTGTATTGGACCTCATCAATGATCACGTATCGAGCACCAGAAACCAGCGCATGTTCTGCAAATTCATTTCCATTAAAATTGGCTCCTTTTAAAGCAAAAAAGAGTGAATCAGGTAAGATATGACGTGTATCAGTTGATACCGCAGGATATTGTTTGAATATGTTGTACAGTGCTTGCAGTTCCATTCTAAAAACTTTTATGTGATTGCATTTATAAGAGCAATCATAAAACAAACTTAGATAAATTTGCTTTTATACCCAATTATAATCTTACTAAAGATAGCGCGTACCTATACCCCATCCGGAAGAGCGCCATAACAGATTATAGGTTTTTATGGAGAAAGGTGATGATTTTATCGATCATGGGCTGAAACCAAGGATTAAAAAACCAAAAGGTATGCGGAGAGTCTTCAAATGCAAAAACCTCTGTATAGATCCCTAAATCATGCATCTTACGTATCATATCATCTCTCCCTGCGTGAAAACGGGGTATGGAGCTATTCAAAAATAATGTCTTTGCCGTGGAGATATTGACTTGATACAAAGGTGAGGCTTTTTCCCATTGTGCAGGCTCCTGATCATATGTTCCTCCTAGCCAAAATGAAGCCATCTCCCCTTCTTCAGATTCTGGATGATTAAAAGCTACAATCCCGTCAATATTGACAACGGCCTGAACATATGCTTCTTTATTTGCATCACTATTTGTACCCAATAAACTTGCTAACTGACCTCCCGAAGAGGTACCGATTACCGCAATTCGAGCCGTATCGATCGGCAATTGCTTCTGACTTTTGGCCCATAAGACCGCATCTATTAAATCTGTATATGCTGCGGGAAATTTAGCTTCTAACGAAAGCCTATATTCCACACTCAGAACTACAAATTGATGTGCTAAGGCATTTGCCATCGTTGCCATCATCTCTTTATTGCCAGAGCGCCATCCCCCTCCATGTACTAAAATGAGACAAGGATAACGGGTGTCAAAATTTTGAGGGATGTAGGCATCTAAGGATAATATCCTATCATCTGTTTTTTTATATGGGATTTGACGGATGGTCAAAACTGTACTGTCTACTTTTTCTGCCAAAGTAATATAAGGTCTTTTCTTACTTTCTTTAGCAAAGGTACCTTGTAAAGTAAAAGAGCTGTCAACTTTCAAGATCTCCTGTGCGTGGAGCAAGAAACACAAACTATTAAGAATAAGAAGTAAAATACGAACCTTCATGATTTTGAAATTTTTATTGCTTATCCGTTTCAACGGTAAAAAAGCGGATTAAAGACATCATTCTATGGATCAATTCAATTGCTATTTTCTGTTGGTTTCCAATCTGTAAATATCGATGAAAGACTGGGTTGCTTATAGTTATTATTTAGGATTTGCTTAGACCAAGGAACACGTTTGGACAACTGTTTAAACCCCTCTCCTCTGCAGTTAATTTCTAAAAAAACCGCTGTTTTATATTTATCCGGAAACATGGTATCTCCATTCCATGGATCCCAACCTTCAGCGACTATATGTGAGCCCAAGTTGCAGGCATAAAACATAGCTTTAGCATGAGAGCGCCATGGTCTACCCAAATAAACCTGATTTACCTGCTCATTTTTTGCGCGCAGATCACAATTTAAAAATACAAATCCATAAGGGTGACCATATGAGTTTGAAGGTGCCGTAATATAAGAGTTCTTTAAACTTTCAATCGTACATTTAGAAAAAACAGCTGTTGCTGCTCCAAATATAAAATCTGTACTTCCTGAAATAAAACATTGGTCGATGAAATTTCTTGATCCTGCTCGCGCCAAATAAAAAGTATCTTGCCACCCCAGGATCTTACAATTACGAACGATCGTACGATCAGCATCAATATGCAGCGCCACAGCCTGCCCCTTTTCTCCAGCAGTATTCTGTATCGTCAGATTTTCAATGACACAGTCATTGCCTGCTACAAGAACCGTGTAGGAGGTATAAGTATTAAAAGGAGTTAGAAACTCATTTTGTACATTTCTTTTACCTGAATAATCGTCATTTGTAATGATGGTCGAATCTCTATCTTCCCCTACTATATGTATAAAATGTTTCCATGAGGGTATTTTCAGCTTTTCATGATAAATCCCTTTGTGTACGAATATCGTAACTGGAGACTCGTAAAAATCCCGCACCGCATGGATCGCTTCTTGAATTGTTGGATATCCCTCTCCGTGCTGCCCTACGATGAGCATTTTCTTCTGTTGGGCACAACAAAAGATTACTAAAAAAAAGCAAAAGATACTGATAAGAAGTCTTTTCATATTTATCCAACATCACATAAAAAAAGTAAGCCTATACCTATGTCAAAGGAAGCACTGGTTACAACAAGTTTACTGCTAATCGGACGCAATCACAAATCCTGATTATGCAATCGTTCCCGAAAACGTTTGCATATTTTATGATAGGTGAAATCTCTTGATTCGTCTTTTTATTCCTTATTTTAGAGCTATACCAATACCAGTAACCCGATCTCATGATGTCAAAACGTATCATTTTTATTTTACTGATTATATTGCAATTGATACCTGTGTCCTATGCTCAAGAATATGATTACATCGTATCCAAAGAAGGGAATGGCGATTTTAGTACAGTGCAAGAAGCAATAAATGCCACACCTGACTTTAGAAAAAAAGCTACCCGCATATTAATAAAAAAGGGCATCTATAAAGAAAAGATCATTATTGCGGGCTCGAAGCAACTTATTCAACTGATTGGCGAACCAAACCAACAAGTTGCCCTTACCTATGATGATTTCGCTCAGAAGAAAAACAGCTTTGGCGAAGAGATCGGTACTTCAGGCTCATCAAGCATATTGATCTACGGTGATGGTTTCTATGCTCAAAATATCACCTTTGAAAACTCTTCTGGACCCGTAGGTCAAGCGGTAGCCGCATGGATAGCTGCCGATAAAGCTATTTTTCAAAATTGCATTTTCTTGGGTTTCCAAGATACGCTGTATACTTATGGCAAGGGTGCTCGACAGTTGTATGTAAACTGTCATATCGAAGGCACAGTCGACTTTATCTTTGGCTCGTCTACGGTATGGTTTGAAAAATGTATTTTAAAATGCAAGAATAGTGGTTATATCACAGCAGCATCAACACCGATAGACGTCAAAAACGGATATCTTTTCAATCAATGTCTGATCATCGGTGACCGATCTACAGGAAAATTCTATTTAGGAAGGCCGTGGCGTCCCCATGCTAAAGTTATTTTTCAACACACGACATTGCCAGACTTTATTGATGAAGGCGGGTGGGACAACTGGCGCAATATTGAAAATGAAAAAACAGCATACTTTGCCGAATATGGAAATAAGGGACCTGGTAGCCACGTGGAGAAACGCGTGCACTGGAGTCACCAGTTAACACATTCCGAAGCGGAAAAATATCAGATCAATACTTATTTTGATGACTGGGATCCCAGCGATATCATCAAAAACCCATGATTTACCGGTAACGATTGCATAGATTTCACTTCGATTTCATCGACAAAGATCGTACACTTGTGTTACATACAACCCAATTATAAACTTTAAGACTTCCTAATTATGAGGACTTCCCGTAATTATTTCAGTAGCATCAAAAAAGGTATCCTAGCAGTTATAGTACTGTCTGGTTCTTCTGTCTTTGCTCAAGCACCTCAACCTCCGGTTGTTCAAACAGTATCATTCCGCTCCGACACGATCAATATCGTCAATCACGGGGCAAAAGGAGATGGCCATTTTTTAAATACAACTGCTATTAATAAGGCGATTGAACAGAGTAGTCTTCAAGGTGGTGGTGTTGTGCTAGTTCCATCAGGACTTTGGCTGACAGGTCCTATTATCTTAAAAAGTAATGTCAATCTTCATTTAAAAAGAGATGCAATCCTATTCTTTACGGATGATTTTGATCAATATAAATTGATAGCAGCAAATTGGGAAGGACAACCTGCTTGGCGCAATCAGAGTCCAATCTCCGGAACTGATCTAACTAATATTGCGATTACGGGTTCGGGCGTTATCGATGGCAATGGTGATGCATGGAGAATGGTCAAGAAAAGTAAACTCACAGATTCGCAATGGAAAAATCTTGTTAATTCGGGCGGCGTTGTAGACAAATCAAGTCAGATCTGGTATCCTTCTGAAAAATCATTGGCCGGATCTAAAGATAAAAAAGCGGGTGTCATGACTGCTGGGACATCTTCCTCCGATTATGAACATATAAAAGATTTTCTACGTCCCAATCTATTGGTGTTGACCAATTGCAAAAAAGTGCTCCTAGAGGGTGTCACCATACAAAATTCTCCAGCATGGAATCTTCACCCCTTGTTGTGCGAAGACTTGACATTGCGCCGTCTATTGGTCCGCAATCCATGGTATGGACAGAATGGAGATGGTGTTGATATTGAGTCATGTAAAAATGTACTGATCGAAGATTGCACTTTTGATGTAGGCGATGATGGTATCTGTATCAAATCGGGACGTGACAAATCGGGAAGGGAACGAGGAAAACCTACGGAAAATGTATTAATCCGCAACAATGTGGTTTACCATGCCCACGGTGGATTTGTGATCGGCAGTGAGATGAGTGGCGGTGCCAAAAACATCTGGGTTCAAGACTGCAGTTTTATTGGAACGGATATCGGCTTAAGATTTAAAACAAAAAGAGGAAGAGGGGGTACCGTTGAAAATATTTTTATCGAGAACATCAATATGATCGATATACCTGGAGAGGCTATTCTATTTGACATGTACTATGAAGCCGTTGATCCTGTTCCTATGGCTGGAGAGAAGCGAGAAAAAGTTAAAGCTGAAAAAATACCTGTCACTGAGGAAACTCCTCAATTCAAAAATTTTCATATTAAAAATGTATTTGTCAACGGGGCTGAAAAAGGAATATTTTTCAGAGGTCTACCTGAAATGAATATCCAAGATATAACCATCGAAAAGGTAACGATACAGGCAAAAAAGGGTATTGATATCATCGAAGCGTCTAACATAAAACTCAAGGATATCACCATTTTTTCAAAAGAGACTACACCGGTAGTACATATTGAAAATGCACAAAATATTGTTTTTGAAAACTTAAAATATCAGGATGATGCTACCCTGCTGTTTGATCTGTATGGAGAAAATTCAAAAAATATCCAAGTCATCAAAACAGATGTAAACAAGGCTAAAACAATAAGCAAGATAGCATCTGGATTATCAAAATCTGTACTGAAAATCAAAAAATAACCTGTGATGAAACAAATAGTTGCTCTTATATTACTTGTCTGTAGTCTATATACACATGGCTTTGGTCAGATACCTTTATCTGAAAAAATGACGCAAACTGCCATTGATAAACTATTTAAGGATAGTGTTTTTGTGAATAACACCAAAGGACCAAAATGGACTTACGATATGGGCGTGGTGCTTGAAGGGGTTGCTGAAACATGGAAAAATACGGGAAATAGCTCGTACTTTAGTTATATCGAATCTTGGATGGATAAGTTTGTCGGACAAGATGGGACCATAAAAAATTATTCGGCGAAAGACTTTAATATTGATCATATCAAAAATGGACGTACACTGCTCTTACTTTACAAAGTCACAAAAAAAGAAAAATACTTAAAAGCTTGCCATGCTCTTTACAAACAGCTATTAAATCACCCTAGAACTCAAGAAGGTGGCTATTGGCATAAAAAAATCTATCCCAATCAAATGTGGTTGGATGGACTGTACATGGCTCAACCTTTCCGAGCAGAATATGCTGCGCTCATGAATCTGACAGATGAGTACAACGATATCGCCAATCAGTTCTTTTGGATGGAAAAGAATGCCAAAGATCAGAAGACGGGACTACTCTATCATGGCTGGGATGAGTCTCGGGCAGAAAAATGGGCAAACGCCAAGACGGGGCAATCTCCTAATTTTTGGGCAAGAGGGATGGGTTGGTATGTGATGGGATTAGTAGATGTACTTGATTATTTCCCTCTTGAAAATGCCAATCGGCAGCCTTTGATTGATCTTTTGAATAGGACGCTAAAGACTATCGTAAAATATCAAGATCCAAAAACAGGTGTCTGGTTTGATGTGATGGATCGCGGAGATATCAAGGAAAATTATGTTGAAGCATCGGCTTCAAGCATGTTTGTATATGCTTTAGCAAAAAGTATCCGATTGGGATATGTGTCTAAAGGATATGCTAAAAATACTCAAAAAGCATATGAAGGACTTCTCAAAGAATTTATATCAACTTCAACAAATGGACAGATCAATCTCAATCATGTGGTTGAAGTATCGGGATTAGGTGGAAAGAAAAAATATAGAGATGGAAGTTTTGAGTATTATATGAGTGAACCTGTTGTAAGCAACGACCCGAAGGGCGTAGGTCCATTTATACTCGCTGCCTCGGAAATGGAAATCTTTCAAGAACAGCCTAAAGGAAAGCAATTGACCGTTACATTGGATAATTATTTCAATAACGAATATAAAGCTGATCCAACAGGAAAATTAAAACCTTATCATTATTTATG
The DNA here is from genome assembly GCF_002440335.1 of Sphingobacterium sp. UBA6320. Taxonomy (NCBI): domain Bacteria; kingdom Pseudomonadati; phylum Bacteroidota; class Sphingobacteriia; order Sphingobacteriales; family Sphingobacteriaceae; genus Sphingobacterium; species Sphingobacterium sp. UBA6320. The sequence goes on from NZ_DJTA01000028.1 coordinate 285,744, forward strand.
GGATGGCGATGACAACAATGGTTTTTCGTTTTGGGGGAGAATTTTCAACAGAAAGCATATCCAGACCAACACACTCAAAACAGCTCCTAACTTGAGCAATCTGAGCCGATCCAATATCTATATTATCGTTGATCCTGATACCGAAAAGGAAACCGAACAACCCCACATGATGACTGAGCAATCTGCTTCTGAGATCGCTAATTGGGTGAAAAAAGGAGGCGTACTTGTATTACTACTCAACGACGTTGGCAATTGCGAAATAAAAGAATTCAATACGTTAGCCACAAAATTTGGAATTACTTTTAACGAGGACAGTAAGAATCGGGTGAAAAATAATAATTATGAAGAGGGTGCTGTATATGTGCCAAAAGGAACGGGTATTTTTCATGATGTAAACAAAATATATGTCAAGGAAATTTCTACTTTATCTCTAAAATATCCTGCAAAAGAGCTTGTCAAGCATCATGATGACATCATTATGGCCACAGCTTCATTTGGGAAAGGAACTGTTTTCGCTATCGGAGATCCCTGGTTATATAACGAGTATGTGGATGGTCGAAAATTGCCTAAAGATTTTCAAAACTTTCAAGCAGCAGAAGAATTAACAACGTGGTTGATCTCAAAAATTAAAAACTAATGGCTATGCGGTACTCATTTTTAACAACAGTGATGTTTTGGCTATTTTCCAACCTGCTGTGTTTTGCTCAGCCCAAAGAGATCAAAGATCCTATGGCTGAAAAGATGCTGATTTATCAATTAAAAAATGGGGGGTGGCCTAAGCAACTAAAAGATAAAAGTGTGGTTAACTATGACTTGGAGATCAGCAAATCGCTTTTAACGAGGATAAAAAGCACGACTATCGAGTCTGCAACCATAGACAATAAAGCAACCACGAGGGAGATAACGACTTTAATCAAAGCCTACAAAAAAACAAAAAACATAACGTATTTACAGGCGGCAGAAAGAGGTATTGATTACCTATTAGAGGCACAATATAGCCATGGTGGTTTTCCTCAATACTATCCCAACACTTCTCTCTATAGAAGCCAAATCACCTTCAATGATGATGCGATGATCAATGCATTGCAGATACTACATGATATCGCGACGGCCAACAATGACTTTGAACTGGTTGATAGATCCTATATCCCAAAGGCACAGTCTGCAGTAGAAAGAGGCATTGCCATCATCCTACAACTACAAGTAAAACAAGACAGCCTGCTGACGATATGGTCTGCTCAATATGACCCCGAGTCTCTTTTACCCGCTCAGGCCAGAAGTTTTGAACCAGCAGCATTGAGTACTAGTGAATCTGTTGGTATAGTTCGATTTTTAATGGCACAAAAAAATCCATCTCCAGATATTATAACAGCAATCCATGCTGCTATTAAGTGGTTTGAACAACATCAGATTGCAGGTTATCGATTTGACCATGAGATTGACCCTAAAACAAAAAGATCCATACGTCATTTGATCGCAGATACATCTTCAACTGTTTGGGCAAGATTTTATGATCTTGAGTCAAATAAACCCATTTACGGTGATCGAGGCAATTTGATCACATCCAATTTTGAAGATTTATCAGAAGAAAGAAAAAATGGCTATGCATGGTTTGGAAACTGGCCGGAGAAGCTTCTCCAAAAAGATTATCCTAAATGGCTCAAAAGAAATAATGTAGTGAATCCAAATTAATTATTAAACACGGAATAAAAAATGATTTTAAATCGCCAAAATCTACCAGAAATTACCAATACCGAAGTCCTGAAACCAGTGGATTCAGTTTTTGATCTTCCAGAGAAAATTATACAATTTGGTACTGGTGTATTACTGAGAGGCCTTCCTGATTTCTATATCGACAAGGCAAATCGAGAAGGGGTTTTTAATGGCCGCATTGTTATTGTAAAATCGACAGATCAAGGAGATACTGTTGCTTTTGAGCAACAGGACAATCTCTATACCACCTGTGTCCGCGGAATAGAAAATAAGGAAACGGTCAACCAGCAGATTGTCAACGCTTCTATCAGTCGTGTTTTGACTGCTACAAAAGACTGGGATCAAATCATAGAAGCAGCGATCAACCCTGCTATTAAAATCATCATATCCAATACAACAGAAGCTGGCATCACATCGAGCAGTGAAGATATTTCTGTTGGAGTACCGTCTTCATTCCCAGGGAAATTATTGGCGATATTATTTGCAAGATTTCAAGAGTGCAAAGGTGATCCCGATGCAGGATTCATTATTCTACCTACCGAATTAATCAGTAATAATGCAGATCAACTGAAAGAATACGTGCTTCAATTAGCTGCTATCAATCATATGAATCAGCTTTTTATCCGATGGATAAAAACAGCAAATTCGTTCTGCAACACACTTGTTGACCGCATTGTTCCTGGAAAGCTGGCATCTGAAGATTATAAAGAGACAACATCAAAATTAGGATACGACGACGAACTCATGATCATGGTGGAACCTTTTAGCTTATGGGCAATTGAGTCTTCTGATCCTCAAGTTATCGAAAAGCTTTCCTTTGCGCAAGTCAATAATGGAGTGGCGATCGTTCCTGATATTCAAAAATTTAAAGAACTTAAATTGCGCTTATTAAATGGAACACATACCCTATCCTGTGCAATCGCGCTGTTAATGGGCTTTGATACCGTTAAAAAAGCAATGGAGAATGATGATTTTCTAGGGTATGTGTCCGATTTAATGGAAACAGAGATTGGTCCTTCAATTTTGGACGAGACCATTACAAATGAAGATGTACAGGTTTTTTCAAAATCCGTGATTGACAGATTCCGCAATCCATTTTTGGACCACCAGTGGAAAGCCATTTCATTAAATTATACCTCCAAAATTAAATTAAGGATACTGGGTCTATTGAACAAATGGTATCAATTGCATCGTCATGCACCTGAACATATCGCCTTAGGTTTTGCGGCATATGTAATCCTCATGGATAGCAAAGAAATCAATGGCGCTTTTCAGACACAACATATCGCCTCCAATTTTAATATTCAGGATGAATATGCGTCGGCATTATACCAGCAATGGGCGAAAGGATCTCATCAGATCAGCGATATCTTAAAGTCGACTGCAGTATGGGAACAAGATCTATCGGCTTTTCCAGGATTTTATAACGCTGTAGCAAACTACATTCAACAAATCAGCAGTATAGGAATAGAGGCGGTCTTAAAAAAACAGGAGCAATTAAAGTATGAAAACTAAGTTTTTACAGATCCACCCATTAGATAATGTGCTGGTCGCACTGCAAGATCTGAAAAAGGGAGAGGTCATCTCATTTAAAGGTAGTGATATCACCCTTACCGCTGATATTCCGGCAAAACATAAATTCTTTATGGATGATATGCATGCCGGTGATGATATTTTGATGTATGGAGTATTGGTCGGTAAATCTCAATATGCGATCGCCAAAGGAAGTCGTATGGATACAGACAATACAAAACACGCAGTAGATACCTATTGTTTTCGTCCTTATGATTATCAGTGGACAGCTCCTCATATCGATTCTTTTAAAGGCAAAACATTTAATGGTTATGTACGATCAGATGGACGTGTGGGTACGGCAAATCATTGGTTATTCATTCCTCTCGTGTTTTGTGAGAATAGAAATCTCGATATTATTAAGGAAGCCTTATACAATGAACTGGGTTATAATGTTTCTGAAAAATATAAGTCATTTACAAAGGCACTAGTACATGCGCACAAAAATGGAAGGCCATTACAGCAGGTCAATATGGATGAATTCGTCCATTTTTCTCCAACCTCTGAACGTGTTTTTAAGAATATTGATGGTATTAAATTTTTAAATCACCAAGGAGGCTGCGGTGGCACTCGTCAAGATGCGGCAATATTAAGTAAGCTATTGGGCGCTTATGCAGATCATCCGAATGTATGCGGTATCACCATTCTGAGTTTAGGATGTCAAAATCTTCAAATAAATGATTTTTTAACCGATCTAAAGGATCGAAATCCAGACTTCGATAAACCTATTTTTATTTTCGAACAGCAGCAGTCCAAGAGTGAAGAAATCCTGATCAAAGAAGCTATCACCGCTACATTTGAAGGTCTAGTCCAAGCCAATGAGATAGAAAGGCAGCCCGCTCCATTAAGCAAATTGGTGTTGGGAGTCAAATGCGGCGGAAGCGATGGATTCAGTGGAATTTCAGCCAATCCTGCTGTGGGATACACTTCAGATTTATTAGTGGCTTTGGGTGGAACTGTTCTTTTAGCGGAATTTCCAGAGCTGTGCGGGGCCGAACAAAGTTTGATTGATCGTACTATAGACGAGCATGCCGCTAAAAAATTCATCTCCCTGATGCAAGCTTATAGCGCTTCTGCAGAACAGGCTGGATCGGGTTTTCATATGAATCCATCACCGGGTAATATTAAAGATGGCCTGATCACCGATGCCATAAAAAGTAATGGAGCGGCAAAGAAAGGAGGCAACTCTCCTATTGTAGATGTGCTGGACTATACCGAATCTTATTCAAAATCTGGGCTTAATTTGGTCTGTACACCGGGCAATGATGTGGAAGCCACAACGGGAAAAACAGCATCAGGCGCAACATTGATCTTATTTACCACAGGTCTTGGTACTCCGACAGGCAATCCCATCTGCCCCGTCATCAAAGTCGCAACCAACACAAAACTTGCAACGCAAATGGCAGATATCATCGATATCAATACAGGACCGATTATCGATGGTGAAAAGACCATTGAAGAAATGGGTGAAGATATACTGCATTATTGTATCCAAGCGGCGAGCGGTGCGATTATACCCAAAGCCGTCTTACTCAATCAAGATGATTTTATTCCTTGGAAACGAGGAGTGAGTTTATAAATCCATATAATTCCATTTGATATGAAATCTTTTTTAGACGAAAACTTCTTATTAACGACAAAAACAGCGCAAGATCTATATCACGGTTTTGCGAAACATCAACCCATTATTGATTATCATAATCACCTTATACCGCAGCAGATCGTCGAAAATAGATCTTTTGATAATATCTCTCAGCTCTGGTTATATGGCGATCATTATAAATGGAGAGCTATGCGTACCAATGGTGTAGATGAAAGGTATATCACTGGAGATGCTACGGATGAGGAAAAATTTATCAAATGGGCAGAGACAGTTCCGTATACTTTGAGAAATCCACTTTATCATTGGACACATCTCGAATTGAAACGATATTTTGGTATTGAAGAAATACTTTCTGGTAAAAATGCAAAAGCTATTTACGACCGTATCTCCGAACAACTGCAATCACCAGAATTTAATGTCCGTGGTCTGCTCAAAAAGATGAACGTGGAAGTGGTATGCACAACAGATGATCCGATCGATAGCTTAAATGATCATCAACAATTTGCTTCTGAAAAAGAAACATTTAAGATGCTACCCGCATTTAGACCGGATAAGGCTATGAATTGCGACCGTGTGGATGAGCTTAATTCATACATAGATCAATTGGAAAAGTGTACAGATATGGATATCAGTTCATTCCAAGATTACTGTAAGGCCATTCGGTCACGTCATGATTTTTTCGCCTCCAATGGCTGTTGCCTATCAGATCATGGCATCAACCAGATCTATGCCGAAGATTATACCGAACAGGAGATCATCCAAATATTTGCCAAAATCAGAAATAAACAGGATCTCAGTCTGCAAGAAAATTTAAAATTCAAATCTGCCATGCTCATCTACTTTGCAGAACTGGATCATGAAAAGAACTGGGTACAACAGTATCACCTTGGCGCATTACGCAACAACAATAGTCGTATGCTCACTATACTGGGTCCAGATACGGGATGGGACTCTATCGGCGATTTCAGTCAAGCGACGGCTCTTTCAAAGTTTATGAATAAGTTGGATCGTACAGACCAACTTGCCAAAACGATTGTTTATAACCTCAACCCTGCAGATAATGAATTGATCGCCTCGATGATCGGAAATTTTAATGACGGTTCGATTGCAGGAAAAATACAATTTGGTTCTGCCTGGTGGTTTTTAGATCAAAAGGATGGTATGACCAAACAATTGAACGCTTTGTCCAACATGGGACTTCTTAGTAGGATGGTCGGTATGCTGACAGACTCAAGAAGCTTTCTTTCATTCCCAAGGCATGAATATTTTAGACGTATACTTTGTAATCTATTTGGAGACGATGTTGAAAATGGGGAATTGCCAGATGATCAGGAATGGATCGGCAAGATCATTGAGGATATTTGCTACAACAATGCCAAAGCATACTTTAGGTTTTAAATATTGCGGACAAAAAGAGCTGCTCCATATTCAGATGATCTCTGAAAACGTTTGCGTAAATATAAGCAGTTCTTTTTGTTCAGTTTTATTATAAGCCTTAACTTTAGAGTATAGAATCATTTATCAACCTAAGTTACCAGGATGGACTTGTCCGTAGCTATTGATATACTCTTATTGAAAGGAATACGAACAAACTTACATTTCTTTATATCAACCATGTAAAGAAAAAGTACCTAAAAATATGAACAATAATAAACCAACAAAGTATCGCTGGAGCGTTTGTGCCCTCCTATTTTTTGCCACTACTATCAATTATTTAGATCGTCAGGTGCTCTCCCTAACTTGGAAAGACTTCATCAGTCCAGAGTTTCATTGGACTAATAATGATTACGGAACAATAACAGCACTATTCTCCATTTTTTATGCGGTGAGTATGCTTTTTGCTGGTCGTTTTGTCGATTGGATGGACACAAAAAAAGGATTTCTTTGGGCAATAGGTATCTGGTCTATCGGTGCTATCCTACATGCTTTTTGTGGTATCGCAACAGCGGGGCAACTGACAGGCAATTGGTTTTTAAATTTTGAGGAGTCCAAAGAAGTAATAGGTACGATCAATGATGTGGGCTTGGTGATCAGCACGAGTGTCACCTTATTTATTTTTGCTCGTTTTGTATTGGCCATTGGCGAAGCTGGTAATTTTCCCGCAGCGATCAAGGCAACAGCAGAATATTTTCCAAAAAAAGACCGTGCATTGGCAACCAGTATTTTCAATGCAGGTGCTACCATTGGAGCATTAGTAGCCCCCATTACTATTCCTACAATAGCGAAGTACTACGGTTGGGAAATGTCCTTTATTATTATCGGTGCCTTGGGATTTGTCTGGATGGGATTTTGGATATTTATGTATAAGAAACCTGAAGAACACCCTCAGGTCAATGAAAGTGAATTAACTTATATCCTACAAGATTCGGCACATCATACAGAAGAACAAAAGCTAAATGAAAAGACAAAAGTCTCTTTTATAGATTGTTTTAAGCATAAACAAACATGGGCTTTTGCTTTTGGAAAATTTATGACTGATGGTGTTTGGTGGTTTTTCCTATTTTGGATGCCGGCTTATCTGAGTGCTGTATATGACATTAAATCGTCCGATACCGAAGGACAGTTGGCCATTTTTGTTCTATACATGATTACCCTATTCTCCATCTACGGTGGATACCTACCTACTCTTTTTGTCGAAAAGAAAGGTATGAATCCGTATGAAGGCAGAATGCGCGCGATGTTGATCTTTGCTTTTATTCCCTTGATTGTTTTATTTGCACAACCTCTAGGATATGTGTCTTACTGGGTTCCTGTAGTTTTTATCGGTATTGCGGGTGCAGCTCATCAATCTTGGTCTGCCAATATCTTCTCAACTGTTGGTGACATGTTTCCAAAGAAAGCAATTGCTACAGTAACAGGTATCGGTGGTTTAGCCGGAGGACTTGGTGCATTTATTATCAACAAAATATCTGGTGTTCTATTTGATTATGCCAAAGAAACTCAAATGAAATTTATGGGATTCCATGGCGAGGCAGCAGGCTATTTCATCATTTTTTCATTTTGTGCTGTTGCATATTTAATTGCATGGATAGTCATGAAAGCTTTGGTTCCTAAAATGAAAATCGTAGATTTATAATTATAATATATTCAACAACCTAATCCATAATTAAACTAAACTCTAAATGAACTTAGAATTAGAAAGTATTTTCTACGAGGAGAGTAACATCCCTCCTGAATTTACGCTCGAACAACAAGTCGATCAACGCGAGTTCCTTTCTGATGGGAAAATGATTCCTTGGGAAGGACAAATCAATGAAGTTTTTTCACCTATATGTGTCAAGACCAAGGACGGTCTTCAACGAAAGCGTATCGGTAGTTTTCCAGTATGTACTGAAAAAGAATCTATGGCAGCGCTAGATGCTGCTGTCCAAGCTTTTGATAATGGTCGCGGTGAATGGCCAACAATGAGTGTGGCTGATCGCATCATCTGTGTCGAAAATTTCACCAAAAAAATGATCGAGAAAAAAGACATTGTCGTCAAATTGATCATGTGGGAAATCGGAAAATCATATACAGATTCCATCAAAGAATTTGATCGTACCGTAGAATACATCTATGCCACGATCGATGCTTTAAAAGATATTGACAGACAGTCTTCAAGATTTGAAATCGAACAAGGTATTATTGCTCAGATCAGACGCTCACCGCTCGGTGTAGTACTTTGTATGGGCCCCTTTAACTATCCTTTGAACGAGACCTTTACTACGCTTATACCGGCATTGATAATGGGCAATACCTTGTTATTTAAACCACCTAAGCATGGTACATTATTGCACTACCCTTTGTTAGAGGCATTCAGAACTAGTTTTCCAAAAGGTGTAGTCAATACCATCTACGGTAGAGGAAACAACATTGTACCGAGCTTGATGCAGTCTGGAAAAATTAACGTATTAACATTAATTGGTTCTAGTAAAGTCGCAGATGAATTAAAAAAACTGCACCCTAAAGTAAATCGCCTACGTGCCATTTTAGGATTGGATGCCAAAAATGCGGCGATTATCACAAAAGATGCTGATCTTAACTTAGCTGTATCGGAAACGGTATTGGGGTCACTTTCTTTCAATGGTCAACGCTGTACAGCCATAAAAATAGTGTACGTACACCGTAGTATTGCACAAGAATTCTTAAAACGCTTAACAGCAGAAGTGGAGAAATTGAAGTTTGGTATGCCTTGGGAAAAAGGGGTGTCGCTAACACCATTACCTGAATTAAACAAACCGGCATACTTAACCGAATGTATCCAAGATGCCATTGCCAATGGAGCGAAGGTCATCAATCCAAATGGCGGACAAGTAGAAGAATCATTTGTGTATCCGGCGATCATGTATCCGGTAAATGCCAATATGAAGCTTTATAGAGAAGAGCAGTTTGGTCCAGTGATTCCTGTTGTACCTTTTGATGACTTAGAAGAACCGATTGAATATTTAATTGAATCTTCGCATGGTCAGCAAGTTAGTATTTTCAGTAATAATGCTGCTGTGATCTCTTCTTTAATTGATCCATTGGTCAATCAGGTAAGCCGTGTAAATATTAATTGTCAATGCCAGAGAGGTCCTGATAATTTTCCATTTACAGGTCGTAAAGACAGTGCCGAAGGTACGTTATCGGTCGTGGATGCATTGCGTGCATTCTCTATCCGTTCTCTCGTTGCGGCCAAATTTACAGATGACAATAAAAAGATGCTTAATGATATTGTGAGCTCCAACAGTTCCAATTTCTTAAGTACCAAATACATTTTCTAAAATAAAAAGGGGCTTTGCCCCTTTTTATTTTATCTTTTGCGCTAATGTTATCGACTGCTCTTTGATCCCTTGTACGACCAATTGGGCAATTACAAGCGCTCCGCGCTCATTCAGGTGTGTATCATCAATCTTTCCGTTAGGATAATTGGGATGAGGAGGAGGTACATGTAAAAACAAGTTTTTAGAAGACTCTTCTCCATACTCCATCAATAATGTACGCGTTTTTTTTTCCATATCAATCATAGGAACTCCTAATGTACGCGCAACACTCCTTACCCGATCTGGATATTGCCCATGCGTATCGACCAACTGACCATCCTCAAATTTCCTTCTTACTATAGAAGTCAATAAAATGGGATGAGCTTTCTTTGCTCGTACTTCGGCCACATATTGCATCAGATTCTGTTCATATTCCTGCAAACTTGTACCCACTGTGGGCCGGTCCACTTTTTCATCATTATGACCAAATTGGATCAAAACATAATCTCCTGCTCGCAAATCATTCAGCACCTCCGACCAGCTAGTATGTCCTACTGAATCATTGGGCTTACGGAATGATTTTGTGCTCCTGCCGTTAATGGCTAAATTAATGACTTCTACATCTGAATTAAAAAACTGCTTAAAAGGTGTTCCCCATCCTGTTTCAGGAAAGACATTTGCTTTTTTATCCGCGGCGGTTGAATCACCTATGATATACACCCTCGTTTTATCAAGCGAAAAAGAGGATGCGAGCGCTGTTAAAATCAATAACAAAAATATCTTGTTCATATCATATTCTATGATGGTGACTAAAAATAGCCTGCCCATTTATACTAGACAGGCTATAAATTAAACAACCAAAACTATTTAATCCATCTCATATCACCAATACCATTCTCTTTTAGCGTGCTATTCGAAATTGTAAAGTCTCCCTTTGAAACATCTTTAAATCCTGGGTTCAGGGTTGTTCCCGATGGGTCAATCTTTATACTGGCAGATGATGTTGCTGTAAAATTTACGGCATTAAAATAATTATTGTTCGCTACTGTTTTTAATGTCGTGGCTGCTTGATTCGCCAGCAAGCCGTCCGTATTTGCAACAATATTCTTCGTAAATGAAATTTCATTTTTTGTTGCTCGCACATAGAATAACCTTTTCGTATTCAAATTAACCACATTATAAAATGTATTGTTTGAAACTTTCAGGATAACATTTTCACTTGGAAAATTGGTAGAGCCATCTGCATCCATACGAAACAAATCTCTTGCAGCAACACAGTTGTAAACGGTATTGTTAACGAATGTCAAACCTTTGACCAAACCTTTTCTGATATCAATAAAATCACCGCCAGTCCCTTCGATATTGTGGAAAATGCCCTGTTCAAATTGCACCGCATTAATCAGTGATTTGTCAGCAACATTCAGTAAGCTATTTTTATAATTTCGGATCACAACATCTTGTACATGAAGATCTCCATATGTTCCATTGTCAAACTGTTTGTAAATAAATGTAGAAGCCACTTCTTTTTTACCGTCCAGAATCAGATCTTTTATGGAAAGTGCTGCCCCATCGCTCACTATAAATCCGGCATTAATCAAAACGGGCTTATTGACCGATTCAATTCCTTTGATACTGATTACTTTACTAATGAGCAGGTCTGTACTCAACAGATATTCTCCAGATTTTAAGGCAAATGTTTCACCACCAACGGCATTTTTAATTGCTGATTCCAATTCAGCGGCGGTCGTAATTAAAATCGCACCCCCCAAATCAATTGCCGTTGTAAAGCTTAATGTCCCACGTACTTTTGATTCATTCATCAAAGTGGCAACATAATTGGTTTCACCAATTAGGCCACTTACTGTTGCCTGTCCTTTAGCGATTTCGTCAGCTGTCACTTGATGAATGATATTTCCTGGTGAAAGTACTATCGTTGTAGCCTTCTCTCCTGCAGTCCATTCCAAAAAGGCTGCATTTGCTTCAATTTTGGATACATCGACAGCCTTAAAGATTTGTTCAGTGCTCGTTTTAAACGTAGCCGAACTCCACTTTGAATCCTTGATATCTGCTCCAACTGCCTTCACCCGTACAGCATAATCGGTATCCCCAGAAAGTCCTGTAATGGTATAGGGTACCTGATCAAAAAGGATATCAGAAACCACACGTTCTGGCTCTCCAGAAAAACTTTCATCTTTGGAAGCATACACTTCTACGGTATAGGAGGTTGCTTTTGATACCGCTTTCCAAGTCAGTCTCACTCCTGTCTGGTTGACAACACGTGTTTCTAATGATGTGGGCGAAAATACACGGTCTACATCTAAGGTGGTTATTTCGGCAAACCGGTCATCCTTGCAGCCACTCGTTCCCAATGAAATAATAAGGATAAAAGGATATATGAAGTTGTTAAACTTGATCATAATTTATTGTTTTCATTTAAATAATTACTGAAAATTAAACCCATTATTATTCAGCTTGCCATTACTTCCGTCCAAAAACACTTGCCAAATGGGCCAAAACTGCTGTTGATCTGGATCTCTTAAAAACAAACCATCCCAATACTTCACAGCATCAGAGGCTGCATTCAATGTCCAGGCTTTGCTAGATTCATATGTGCTTCCGACTGCATCTGTATCTCCTTTTTTTAGCCCATAGATTTCTACTGTCTCTTGATCCGCTGCGGTTCTAAAATAAATTTTGGACAATAAGCCTTCATATTTTCCAGTTCGCGCTTCCAACTGCTGTAATTTAATTTTGGATGCATTCAGCTTCTCACTCAATAAATTCCACCGAATAAGATCCGATTTACGCAGCATTTCACCCACAAACTCCAAGGCTCGTTCGTCGACTATAGCATTAAAAAATAAGGTTTTGCTTTGTGTAATTTGGTTCATGTACTGATCCACTTTTGCGGTGTTATTGGCAAAAGCACGAGCCCTTACTTGTTTAAAATATGGAGCTGCTGCTTGTGGACCGTCCAATTCATTAATCGCCTCAGCCGCCATCAATAAAACATCGGCGTAGCGCATATACATCCAGTTCAAACCGTCATCATTGGTAGAAGTCACCACGCGACTCATCCATTCATAGCGATATTTACCAAAGTACCATTTGTTTAGACTGGTCGGTACTTGCTTGCCCCCGGTCCATTCATACGGAACACAAGAAACATCTCTGCGCAAATCACCCTCCTCATAATCATAATACATCGTTGGATTAGGTCCATTAGTACCACCTTTGTTTTGTCCGGTGTATTTATCCACTGTCGTATGTTTGACTCCCAGATCAAAGATCACACGACCTCTACCCTCGCTAAATGGAATCTCCCACATCGACTCCAGCCCGGCAGCTCCAGACTCGCGGCATAATGTTTTGAATACCTCCTCAAAATCCAACAACCGTTGTGTACCGCTATTGATAATATCCAGACACTCTTGTTTAGCAATTGCATAGGTTTTCGCTACAGCTAAATCTGGATCATTGCTTCTTCTAATCGTTCCATCAGAACGTTGAGAAAATCCGCCAGCTGCCAAAGCTAGACGAGCACGAAGCCCTTTTGCAAAAGCTTTATTTACGCGTTCCACAGAAGAAGTCGTAGAGGTTGCATTTGCCCAAGGCAATAAAGTAGCGGCCTCTTCGAGATCTTGTAACAACTGTTTGTAAATCACATCGCGATCACTTTTCTCGATATAGGTGGTTTCACTTGTTAAAGGTTCGAAGCGAGCAGGGACATCTCCCCATCCTTTTAATAAATCGTTGTACAGTACTGCACGCAATGTCAATACCTCTCCTAAGATTTGAGCTAATTCAGGATTATTCGCGACATTTCCATACGTACGTAGACCACGAATCGCCATATTTGCACGCTCTATCCCCTCATAAAATTTTGCCCAAGCGTTATTATCCGTGTTCATCTGCCCATTATTCACATTGGTATTATAATTGGATAGTCGCGATTTATCATCAGCAATTGTTCTTAACGCATTGTTTACTTCTGTATCCGTATTGACACCATAGAACACCAGATACCGACCCCTATAGGAGTTTGTCTCACCAAAAGACTGTATAATCCCAGCTATAGCACCAGAGGCTAAACTTGGAGTAGAAAAAATAATCGATTCATCTAATGAAGATTTGGTAGGGGCATCCAACACCTTACTACAAGAAGCGGATAAACTCGCAGCAACAAGTAAGATTGAAATTTTACTATATATTCTTTTCATCTTCTTAAAAATTTAAATTAATACCAGCAACAAATAGCCGACTCTTAGGGTAAGCTGAATAATCAACTCCAGGGGTAAGGTTTGTTTTTCTACGCGTAGACACTTCGGGATCAAAACCGCTATAATTGGTCCACGTAAATAGATTATATCCCGTTACATAGAGACGTAAATTTTTGACGCTCGCTTTTTTCAACCACTGATTAGGCAATGTATAGCCTACTGATAGCGTACTAAAGCGCAAGAAGGAACCATCTTCAACTGCCCAATCACTGAATACAAAACTTTTCATATGTGGAGACCACATTGTCGTATTGCGGTTCATTTCTTCCAATTGATTGGGATCGTTTGATAGAGTTCCATCTGGCAATAAATTGGTCCAACGCTGTCCCTCAGCCATGGTCGAGATCATATTACGTGACGAATATTTACTTGTTGAGGTGTATTCGATCTTATTGGCATTGTAAATATCATTGCCGTAACTCCAGTTGAATAAGGCTGAGATATCAAAGTTATATATACGACTATAGATCGAAAAACCTCCTGTATGACTTGGATTGGCATCTCCTATAATCGTTCGATCTGTCGCATCAACACGATTTCCTTCTCCTGCAATATTTTTCAATTTTATCATACCTGGTCTCAGTGCTCCTACCACGACCGTAGCATCGGCAACACCATCTTTTAAGATCCATTTCTTTGTCGTTGCATCGTATCCCGAAAAATCTGATACTTCGTAGCGTCCATCATTTAAGTAACCATACATCTTACCTACCGACAGTCCTTGCTGAACGATATACTCGGGATCGATCTCACTAGATGCCCATTGAGTTTGGGCATAGAAGCTTTCCATCAGACCTAAAGAATTAACTTTGTTTCTGTTGAAACTGATATTTGCAGAGAGATTTAAATCTATATTCTTTTTCTGTATGGCCTTCCATGCCAACGACAATTCCAGCCCTTTATTTTGGGTTTCTCCCATATTGCGATATTGCCCATCATATCCCGATCCCGGAATTGAAAATAAGATGAGTAAATCTTTAGTATGATTTAAATAGGCATCTATGGTACCGGTGACCGCTCCACCAAATAAGGAGTAATCTAGACCCAGATTGCGCGTTACTGTGGTTTCCCATTTTAAGTCCGAATTGGCCATGATCTTTGATGCAGCCCAATAGCTTTCAAAACCATTGACCCAATTAGTAGGTTGTACGACAAATGTTTGTGTCATCTGACCAGATGGTATGTTATTGTTTCCTGCGGTTCCGTAACTAGCTCTTAGCTTCAAATCGTCTAGCCAACGCTTGGAATTATCCATAAAGGGCTCTGCAGAAATGCGCCAGGCTCCAGAGGCTGACGGAAAATACCCCCATCTGTTGTTTTTAGAAAATTTGGATGAACCATCCGCTCTAAATGTGGCACTTAGCAGATATTTACCCTTAAAATCATAATTTGATCGACCGAAAAATGACAGGAGCTTATCATCAGGGAATAGGTAGTTTTCAATGGCATTTGCATCACCTTGTGCGGATAATTTTCGAGCATCGTCAAAACCGAATGTCTTGGCGAAACCATGTAACGTTGTCGTATGTGACTCCGATATACTTTTGAGATACTCCTGCCCTAACAAAAGATTTAAATTATGATGGGTACCCATCATATCTTTAAAGTCATAGGTCAATGTATTGGCATTTCGAAGCGATTGTTTATTTAATTTAGTAAAAACAATCGCGGGAAAACCTTGATTTTCCGCAGCGGGAATATTGGCGACATAATAAGTTGTTTTTCCATAGAAGCGTTCATCGGCATTCCGAAAATCATCATAACCAATTTCTGATTTTATTCTCAAGTTATCAACCAATTCCCAAGCAACACTTCCATTGAGGTTATAGGTCCTCCTCTTTTGTAATTGATCATTATCGGAAAGGGCTTCCAATGGGTTATATAGGTTAAATTCATCATCAGTCTCATCCGTATTGGTTAACCCCTGAATGGCAAAAGGAGGATAGAGCATCGCATATTTCAAGCGTGAATCTGCTGAAGATATTTCTTTCTGTTCATTAGTCCCTCCGCCTTCAATCTTGGTATCTGAAAAGCGCATGCCCAAATCAACAGTAACTCTTTTATGCGGTTTATGGTTTAATTTAAAATTTAGATTTTGGCGCTGATAACCGGACATCTCCATGATGGCTTTATCCTTGATAAAAGTGTGACTCAGTGTATATTTGGTATTATCACTGCCTCCACTTAGACTGATATTTTGATTGAAAACATTCCCCGTTCTACCAAATACCAGATCCTGCCAATCATTTGCTTTGACTTGATCATACAGATCAATATCTTGGTAATTGCCAAAGTACTTGGTGTACCCTCCTAGGTCGTTATTCAGTAGTGCATTTTCATATTGCCATTTGACATAATCGGCAGGAGTAAGTACATCCAGTGTATTAGCTATATTTCTAAAACCACCGTACGCAGCATAGCTGACGGCTGTTTTACCGGACTTGGCTCCTTTGGTGGTGACTAGGATCACGCCATTCGCTCCTCTGGAACCATAGATTGCCGCAGAAGAAGCATCTTTTAAAACATCGATTGTTTCAATATCTGAAGGAGCAATATCAGCAATAGAAGCGACCGGAAATCCATCGACAATGTAAAGCGGAGCATTGTCTCCTGTTATGGATCCTCCCCCACGAATCCGCACCTTCATCTCCGCATCAGGAGAGCCTTCTGTAGATGATATCTGGATCCCAGCCATCCTTCCAGCAATAGCTTCTAATGCGGAGGCAACAGGAGCTTTTTGAATTACATCAGCGGATATTGAAGATATGGCCCCCGTCAAGTCTTTCCTTTTAACGGAACCATATCCAATATTCACGGACACTTCTTCCAATGCATTGGAAAGGCTCTCCATATCCAAATTGATGATGGAGCTTCCTGTAGGGACGACGACCGTAATGCTCTTGTATCCTACATAGGTCAACACAAGCTCTGTATCTTTGGTAGGAACTGACAGGATGAATTTTCCAGATTTATCTGTAATGGCTCCATTCACTGACCCTTTTACACTAACGCTAACGCCAATCAAAGGACTTGCATCTTTCGCGTCTTTAACGATACCGGATACTTGTCTACTTTGTGCAAATGCATCATTTGCAAAAAAGGCTGTACACAAAAGGGTAGAAAACAACACTCTACTCATAATGTTTATATTAAGTTTAAAAATTGCTTATCAAAAAGTAATCAAGAAGAAATTGCTCTTAAAAGGCTAAAGAAATCTCTTACAATTGGTTTAATTTATGTAACAAGTTTACTAACTAAATACCATTTCAAGGACTATTTCCCACCAAAATCTATGCAATCGTTGCCGGTATCGTTTGCAATTTTGAGTGGACTAAAATTTGATATTATCAAAAAAAAACCATAACATTATATTTAGCCCAAAAATTATGAGATTCAAACCGTCGACTATTAAAGATATTGCGCTTGCACTTAATTTATCTACCTCCACGGTATCAAGAGCTATGCGTGATAGTTATGAAATCAGTGCTGAAACGAAAAAATTAGTTTTAGATTATGCTAAAAAAATCAACTATACGGCCAATCCTATCGCGAGAAGCTTAAAGGAGAGAAGAAGCTATTCGATTGGAATCATCGTCAGTGAGATCGCTAATAATTTTTATTCGCAGGTGATCAATGGGGTGGAATCTGTGGCCCATAACAAAAACTACCAAGTGGTGATTTCACAAACACATGAGTCTGCTGAAAGAGAAAAAATGAATGTAGAATACCTGTCTTCGCGATCTGTTGATGGTTTATTGATTTCTTTATCTTCTGAAACCAATGATATTGAATACCTCAAAACCCTGCATAAGCAAGGCTATCCGATTGTTTTCTTTGACAGAATACCCGAAGATTTTGATACATTCAAGGTGACTTCAAATAATTTTAAAGGGGCTTTTGATGCAACAGAACATTTAATTTTAAATGGACATAGCAAAATAGCACACTTGACTAATAGTAAATCTTTATCCATCACAAAAGAAAGACTGGCGGGATACCAAGCAGCGCTAAAAAAGCACCATATCCGCTATGATGAAAATCTAGTGAAGTTTTCGGAGTACGGTGGTATGCATATGCAAGAAATTGATGAAGCTATTGATGCTCTATTTGAACAAAAATTTGATGCTATATTTATTTCTGGAGATAAATTGTCAACTGGTTATTTGATGTATTCAAAAAAAAAATATCCAAAATTGATAAGCAAAATAGCAATTGCTGGATTTACAAACTCCAATGTGGTCAGTATTTTCTCTCCCTCGCTAACGGTTGTCCGGCAGCCTGCATTTGAAATGGGAAAAGTAGCAACGGATCTCCTTATTCAGATGATAGAAGCAAAAAGACCTATTACCGAATATGAAACTATTACATTAGAAACAGAGCTCATCGACGAAAAAGACTTGAAAATTTAAATTGGACTTGTATCAAAACAGAGATTCAATTTTTAATCTCCTTAATCTGATAACAAGAAAAGCTTAATAAAAAACCGCAAGTACTTTCGTACTTACGGCCTACATATTAAATAAACATTGAAACTATTTACATTTGTGAAGCAAGATGCTTTTATAAAGCTCGTTGCTTTTCTTCATTATCGGTATTCTTTTTCTTTGCCGCATTTTTCAAATTCCCAAATTTGTAAGAATAGGTCAAACGAGCCACTCGACGATCTTGATTTTGTCGGATCTTCGTGTTAAAAGATGAAAAATTGGTTGATAGATTTTGATTGCTTGTATTGAAGATATCTGATACAGCTAGCTTAAGCGAGCTTCTTTTATCTTTAAAGTTTTTAGTAAGACCGATCTGTGCATCCCAACGGCTCTCCAATTTATAAATATTGTATGTGAAAGGAGAGAAATAACGTAGGTTCATTTCTGCAGATAATGAAGGTGACAGCTTAAATGTGCTCATCGAATTGACCTGAAATAGAAAACTCGTACTATTTACTATATCTCCTGCGATGGCTCCATCAAAATTCATATATACTGCGGTGATATTATTATAAGAAGACCAGAATTTTGTCACCTGTACCGGCATGCTTAAATTTAAAAAAGCCGAATTGTTTTTCCCTAGATTTTCACGTGTCACCCAAGTCGTTTTTTTAACAGAATCTTGTCCCATACTTTCCACGATTGCATCTGTCTGCGCATTGTAGCCTAAGGAAATCGTGTATTTTTTATAAAGCGTATAGTTCAAATTTAACTCATTTGCATATTGCGGATTCAAATAAGGGTTACCACGTTCTGAAGTATACTTATCAATAAAATAATCAAAGGGATTGAGCTGGCGGTAATTTGGTCTTGTTACTTTTCTCGAATAACCCAAAGAAAATATATGATTTTCATGGGCATCATAACTCAAATTTGCCGATGGGAATAAATCAAAATAATTTCGTTTTACCTGTTTGCTTTCTGTAAGCGAGTGACCATCTGATAAGGTATACTCTCCACGTAATCCCGCTTTAATTCCCCATTTTCCTATTTGATTGTCATAATCAACATAACCTGCCGCAATTTGCTCTTTATAGATGAAATGATTTGATCTGTTGACAATATTGGTCCACTTGTCATCTAATTGTTCTTCAAACAAGAGGTTATTATCTGACTTCACATTTGAATATTTTACCCCTGTCTCCAGATTGGAAGTTTTACTTAAGGGTTGATTGTAATCCAGTTTTGCAACATAGATATCAATTCCTATTGGCATCTCACTTCTTAAGATCTCTGGATCATGTATCAATTGATTGTTTTTGTCAAACAATCTATTATCATAATCAGCCTTTTTGCTATTTTTAAATTGGCTCCAATCCAAATCCAAGATCAATTTTTTACCCGTTGAATCAATCTTAAACTCGTTATTGAAATTGAATGAATAACGGTTAAAGCCTTCTTTAAACTGGGTCATGGAAATCAATGTAGAATCGATTGTGGTCAATGGTCCTATCAAAGATTTGCTATCATTGTCATTGAGCTCGACATTATTACTTCCATTAAATTGCAAAGACATTACATTACGATCCGAGGTTTTCTGTTCAACTCCAAATTTGTAGGTATGTGTCCTATCTTTGATATGCAGATTTGATTGTTGATCAAATAATGTTTCCATTCCATTGTTGGAAATGATGCGCTCTATATTAAGTCGATTGATATATTTATCGTCACTGTAAGAGTAAGATCCAAAGTAAGTCGTATTATTCTTTTTGTAGTTGAGTGACAAAGCTGAATTACCTCTAAATTTTTCACCTAATCCAGCAGTTGCAGAAAAGTTTCCATTAAAACCTTCCATTCGATTTTTCTTCATCACAATATTGATCGTTCCGACAGCTCCCTCCGCGTCATCTTTGGCACTACGTGATTTAATAACTTCAACAGACTTAATCTGGTTTCCATCTGTACTTTTTAGTAGGGTCGTCAGCTGCTCTCCCGTCATATACGTTTGGCGGCCATCGATGGTAACTTTTACTCCAGATTGTCCCATGAGCTGTAAGTTATTGTCATTATCCAAACTAACACCAGGTGCGCGCTGCACAATATCTAAACCATTATTTCCTGCGGCCAATGGTGAATTTTCAACATTTAAGATTAGCTTTCCTTGTTTATTTTCTACAAGAGGTTTCTTTCCTTCTACGGTTACTTCAGACAAGGTATTGCTGCTCGGTATAATCTGCAGATCGGGTATTTGCTGTGCTGTTTTATTAAAATTAATAATAGCGGAGCGTTTCACTTCATAACCAATCATTCTAGCTTCTACATAATATGATCCCGCTGCAACATTTTCGAAAGAATATTGTCCGTCCTCTTTGGTAATGGCTGTTTTTAAAATTATATGATTAGTACTGTGGATCAAATAAGCAGTAACAGCACTCATTTGTTCATTTTTTTCATTCACCACCTTACCTGTTATGCCCACCGCTGCCCATAGCAGTTGTGCACTGATGGCAAATAAGATTGTTAGTAATAGTTTAGTTTTCATTGAGTATAGGTTGTTCTATCCGAAATAGAAATGTTGACTAGTTAGTATAGGTTTTGTATAGAATGTTACAATAAGATTGATTTATTTAAAAAGAAGGGGCTTAACAGGCTTAAAGCCCCTTTTTTGTTAGATTTAATGGTGCCTTTCATGAAAAGGGCTTTCGGAATGAAGGTCTTTGATGTTCTTCTATGAACAGCGTTATTTTTTCTTCCCTTTCGTTTCTACGACAACAGTGCCCGGTGAAATGCTGATGATCGTATCGCGTCTTTCGATTACTGTATCTACTACTCCGTTTTCCTCTGTATCGTATTCTGTTTCAGCAACTTCTGGAAGAGCGCATTTCAAACCTAAATTTGTCATCACCCATTCTGTTTCTTTGATATCCTCATTGCTGTAACGATCCAAGCATTCGTAATACGAGATATCAGCATAGTTATGGCTCAAATCTCTATTTAATAATACTTTTGCTCCAACTGGAAGGTAAATCGTAACATTGACCTTTTGATCTCTATATAATTCATTTTCAGCTAATCTAAAATGACTATCGAAAATAATGCTCGTACTATCCTGAACGGCTTTGTAATTAATGGCAGATGCTCTTTTCGTTGCTAAATTATAATTAGCCCCCTTAGCAGAATATTCGTATTTGATATATGGCATCTGAGCAGAGTCGATCCGCTCAAAACGAATTCGGATATCGTCCTGTAAATATTCAGATAAATTCGTTCCCCTTATTTTTAGATTCGTGCGGGCATCGTCACCATTTATTTTGATCACTCGCACATCACGTTCCTGAATGCGGTAAATAGATCTTAATGCTAATGGTTTTTCTTCGACAATCTTACTTTCCTCTTTGAAATCCTTAGCGACCGATCCAGAATAGTAAATGATACCTCCCAAAGAAATCATCCACACTAAAAATAATGAGGTAGTCAGGTAATTATTCATCGGTCTGCGATCAAACAATAGCCGAATGATCAGATAAAATAATCCCGCAAATGGAATCCCGATAGCTAAAAATGCAGCTGTCAGTGCCCAAGGTGCTTGTGTTGGGTCGATCAGGTTTAGGGGTTCAATAATACCTCGATCGGTCACACCTGCGATTCCCAAGCTAAAAAAGATAAGTGCAATAAGCAATGATATTAAGCTTAAACCTATTGAAAAGGCAACAATCAAACCGATTACTTTTGCAAAAATCTTGACAATCTCTCCAAATGCCGTTCCCGCAGATTCAACACCTCTATTGAATGTACTTCCAGCACCCGAAAAATTATCCTTGAGACCACTCAACTCTTCCTCAAAACTTCTTTTAAAATTTTGAATATTGGGTGATTCGCCGCGCATTTCCATACGATCTGCTCTGGTAATTGCAATTGGCATGACGATCCACAAAATGATATAGACCAAAAATCCGGAACCAAACACGACGACGAATAAAACAAACAAAAGCCTAACCCAACGTGCCTCTATGCCAAAGTAATGGCCCAGTCCACTACATACACCACTGATCACTTTATCTTCAGGGTCTCGCATCAGCTTTTTACCAGTTCGAAAGTTAGCATAAGCATTGTTCGTCTGCTGATCGCTATATTGTTGATCTGTGTCATTGATTTCAAAATCACTAACACTTCCCATCTGTGCAATTACGGCATTTACATCGTCCATATTCAGTACCTCTTTGATGCCGGTCTGAATCTTCTCTGTAAACATTTCTGCAATACGATTTTCGATATCCTCCAAAATCTCTTTGCTATCTTCTGAACTTCCGAAATGTTTTTTAATATCAATCATATAATTGCGCAACACATCATATGCGTCCTCTTCTATATGAAAAACGATACTATTTATATTGATAATTATAGTCTTGTTCATGGTATGTATAGGTTATATTGATTTGTCAATTTTATTAATTCGATCTGCTAGGGACGTCTCCACCGCAAAAACCAGTTCTTTCCAAGTGACATCTAAAATGTCCAGAACTTGAAGTCCTTCATTGGTGATTTCATAATACTTACGAGGAGGACCAGAAGTGGACTCTTTCCATATGTAACTCAGCAAACCGTTATTCTTAAGTCTTGTCAATAGCGGATATAATGTTCCCTCTACAACCAAGAGCTGTGCTTTCTTCAGTTCGCTGATGATATCCGATGCATATATTTCCCCTCGGGAAATAATAGAAAGAATACAATATTCAAGTATCCCTTTGCGCATCTGTATTTGTGTATTTTCAGCTATCATAACAATACAAAGATATATGTTTTATTATGTACTATGCAATACATAGTACTATATAAATGTCAATATTTTTCTTAAACATCTGTAAATCAGGTTAATAATTTTACTATGTGTTTCATAACATTATTTCACTTTTCTTGTATTTATGATTATTTTAGCACGAAAATTGATTATAAGGAGAGCATGATTAGATTATTATTAGATTATAAATGGGTAATGCTTTGGGCAGTAATAGTAATCTTACTTTGCTGTATGCCGGGACAGAATTTTGAAAAAGTACCGTCTTATCCCGGAATGGACAAACTTGTTCACGCGGGTATGTTCTTCGTTTTCTGCACTTTGATTTACAATGGTGTACTGGTACAATTCAAAGGCCGCCCCACAAAATGGGTCCCGGTATTGGTGGTTAGTATTTTAGGTCTTCTTTTCGCTTTGTTGACAGAAGCATTGCAACTTTATATATTTACCTACAGATCTGGCGACTGGTGGGATCTTTTTGCAGATAGTGTAGGAATAGGTATGGCGGGATTCGCGTACTTGCTTTTTTATGTACGGAGAAAATAAAATTTAGTACACTAGGATTTGGCAGGAGCCACATCTCAACACTAAGCCCGCGCTAAAGTTAATACCGATAGGATACAGCCTGCCGCAACAAGTTGTTCTGCGGCAGCCGTTAATGTGGCTCCGGTGGTCAAAACATCGTCCACCAATAACACATGTTTCCCTCTTAGGCGATCTTGATCTGGACACATAAAGACATTCAAAACATTGTCATATCGCTCCAGCCTGGATTTTTTAGTTTGGCTGATGTTATCTTTTTCACGAATCAATCCATGTTCTAAAATTGGTTTTGACAACCCCATTCCAATACCTTTTGCCAGATGAAAAGATTGATTATACCCCCTTTTGTTTAGCTTGTTTTTGTGTAAGGGAATTGGAATAATAACATCAACATCTGTAAATACATCACTTTTAGCTAATGTTTCACCATACTGCTTACCCAGAAAATAAGCCAATTGGGGTTGATTTGCATATTTAATTTGATACAAAATCCGTTCTACGCGCGACTTTCTTCGCAACAAAAACATAGCAGCAGCATGTTCAAATGGAAATTTACCCCAGAGCTGACGTGCTACCTGATTATTGGAGTCTAGATGGAAATTTGTAATGGGCAAATGAAATAAACAAGATGTGCAGATATATTTTTCTTGACTAACCAAAATATGGCCACAACCAGCGCAGATCTTAGGAAAAAATAGGGCTGAAAAATCTGATAAGTAATGGAGTAACCGGTTCTTCATATCGACTGTACCTATACCAACTTGATTAATTTTGTTTTATTTA